>NZ_JBAKHO010000011.1:0-155883 GCF_036902735.1 Micromonospora lacuserhaii
GGCTTATCAAGCACCCTGTTGAGTTCTCAAAGAACAACCACACACCATCCGAAAGCCCTACACCGTAGGACCCCCGTCCGGGGCAACTTCGCTAACCTACTCGGTCCGTCTCGCACTGTCAACCTCGAATCCGAGGTTTTCAACTTGATCCGGTCCGATCCACGCTGACGCACGCCGTATCCGGCGGTCGTTTCTGTCGTGGGAAGCCGCAGACCGGCCGATCGCCGCTTCGCGGCTATCCGCCCGGCTCCTGCCGGCTCTCGAACTCTACCCGGTCGGTTTCGCGAGCGCAACCCGATGTTCCGGATTGGTCGCACCGCCCGATCCTCAGTCTCGCTCGGCGTTTCCGCCACGATCCTGGCGCCCGTTCTCGGCCGGTTTGTCCGGCCTCCCGCGTGCAGAGAGAAAGTTACGCGGAGGCGTCCCGGAAGGCAAATCAAAGATCGTCGCTGGGATCACGGAGCCGGCGGCAGGGCCGCAGAGATCGACACGGGCCGGGCGCCGTTCATCGACACGTGGACGTGCCAGAGTGGCTGCCATGGATGAGGTGTCGCGCAACCCGACCGTCCCGCTCGCCGACGAGGCGCTGCTCGGACTGCTGCTGCCCTTCTGGCAGCTGGTGATCGGCGCGGTCGTACTCGTCGTGGTCGTGCTCTCGATCGGCCGGCTCGCCCGACGCGGTCGGTCCCGGATGACCACCGCGCTGCTGGTGACCGCCTCGGCAATCGTCGGCCTGGCGGTGGTCGGCGTGCTGTTGCAGTAGGAGGGCGCTCAGAGCCGGCGGTTGGCCAGGCTCGGCACCTCGGTACGGATCGTCCGCAGCCGGTCGAGGTCGAGGTCGACCACGGTCAGGCCGGGACCGTCCGGCACCTGGCCGAGCACCGTCCCCCACGGGTCGACCACCATGCTCCGCCCGAAACAGGTCCGCCCGGGGTCGTGGTCACCGGTCTGGCCGGCGGCCGCGACGTAGCACTGGTTTTCGATCGCACGGGCGCGCAGCAGCACCTCCCAGTGGTCCCGGCCGGTGTGCATCATGAACGCCGCCGGGACGACGAGCAGTTGGGCTTCCCCGTCCGTCGCCAGCTGCCGGTACAGCTCCGGGAAGCGGAGGTCGTAGCAGATGGAGAGGCCGACACGCAGGCCCTCGACGTCGACCACCACCGGCTGGTCCCCCGGGGCGACCGTCGCCGACTCCCGGTACGACACCCGGCCGGGGATCTCCACGTCGTACAGGTGGATCTTGCGATAGCTGGCGGCGAGCGCGCCGGAGCGGTCGAAGACCAGCGAGGTGTTCCAGGTGCGCGCCGGATCGGGACCGGCCTCGTGGAAGGAACCGGCGACCAGCCAGATGCCGAGCCGCTCGGCCACCCCGGCGAAGAACGTCCCGACCGTCCCGTCCACCGGCTCCGGCGCGGGCATCCGGCCGGCGTGCCCGAGGTAGTCGACGTACTCCGGGAGGACCGCCAGATCGGCGCCGGCCGCCGCGGCCCTTGCCAGCAGGGCCTCCGCCGCGGCCAGGTTGGCCGCGCGGTCGTCGCGGGCGTTGAGCTGGCAGACGGCGACGCGCATGGGGACCAGGGTACGGGCGGACCGCCGCCGGGGACAGGATCAGATGCTCGCCAGCACCAGGGCGCCGGCGGCGAAGCCGAGTCCCGCCAGCTGCACCGGGCGCAACCGCTCGCGGTCGACGGCGAGGGCCAGCAGCACCGTACTCGCCGGATAGAGCGCGGCGATGGCCGCCACCACGCTGAGGTGCCCACGGCCGGCAGCGGCCAGATAGAGCGCGTTCGCGGCGCTGTCCAGCAGACCCGCGGCCGCCGCCCAGCCGAGCACCCGGCGGTCCAGCCGCAGGCCGACGCCCGTACCGGCGGCGAGCGCGACCCCGAAGACGATCGAGCTGAGCCGGACCGCCGCCACCGGCCACATGCCGGCGTCGGCGTCGGCCTGGCCGAGCAGGGCGAAGAAGACGCCGAAGAGCCCGCCGGCTGCGAGCGCCAGACCGAGGATCCCGGTGGAGACCCGGCCCCGCACGCCACCATCGCCGAGGCTGACCAGCGCGATGGCGACCACGGCCAGCACCGCGCCGCAGAGCGCCAGGGTGCCCGGCGAGCGGGCGGTCACCAGCCCGGCGACGATCGGCACCACCGCGGCGGTGATCGCGGTGACCGGTGCGACCACGGCCATCATCCCGGCGGCGAGCGCCCGGTAGAGCAGCATCACGCCGGCCGCACCGGCGACGCCCGCACCGAGGCCCCAGGCCACGTCGACGGGGGTCGGGGTACCCGGCACCACGAGCACCAGCAGGAGCAGCAGCGGCACGCTCAACAGCTGCGACACCACCGTCACCGCGACGGGGTCGGCGCGGCGGGAGGCCTTGCCGCCGGAGAAGTCGGCCGTACCGAACGCGAGTGCGGACAGCGCCGCCAGCAGGATGGGGAACACCGGACGGTCCTACCAGACGGGTCGGGTCGGGGCCAGCGGGATCCCGGACGGACGGAAGCACGGCCACCCGGAGGCGGCCGTGCTTCCCGGACGAACTATGCGCCGGCGGTCAGGCCGACTTCTCCTCGCGGTCGCGGCGGGCCCGGCGGCCGGTGAACTCCCGCGGCACGATCGTCGGGTTGACGTTCTCGAGGACCACCTCTCGGGTGATCAGCACCCGGGCGGCGTCGGGGTTGCTCGGGACCTCGTACATCACGGAGAGCAGGACCTCCTCCATGATGGCGCGCAGGCCACGGGCGCCGGTGCCGCGGAGCATGGCCTGGTCGGCGATCGCCTCCAGGGCCGGCGGCTCGAACTCCAGCTCCACCCCGTCGAGCTCGAAGAGGCGCTGGTACTGCCGGACCAGGGCGTTGCGCGGCTCGGTGAGGATGCGCACCAGCGCGGAGCGGTCCAGGCTGCGGACGTTGGTGATCACCGGCAGCCGGCCGATGAACTCCGGGATCAGCCCGAACTTGAGCATGTCCTCCGGCATGACCTGGCTGAAGATGTCATCGGTCGACCGATCGGAGACCGACCGGAGCCGGGCGCCGAAGCCGGTGCCACCGTGCCCGGTGCGGGACTCGATGATCTGGTCGAGCCCGGCGAAGGCGCCACCGCAGATGAACAGCACGTTGGTGGTGTCGATCTGGATGAACTCCTGGTGCGGGTGCTTGCGGCCACCCTGCGGGGGCACGTTGGCCACGGTGCCCTCGAGCATCTTCAGCAGCGCCTGCTGGACACCCTCGCCGGAGACGTCCCGGGTGATCGACGGGTTCTCCGACTTACGGGCGATCTTGTCGACCTCGTCGATGTAGATGATGCCCGTCTCGGCGCGCTTGATGTCGTAGTCCGCGGCCTGGATCAGCTTGAGGAGGATGTTCTCCACGTCCTCGCCGACGTAACCCGCCTCGGTCAGCGCCGTGGCGTCGGCGATGGCGAACGGGACGTTCAGCATCCGCGCCAGGGTCTGCGCCAGGTGCGTCTTGCCGCACCCGGTCGGGCCGAGCAGCAGGATGTTGGACTTGGCCAGCTCTACGGCGTCACTGCCGGAGCCCGGCGCGCCGGCCGACTCGGCCTGGATCCGCTTGTAGTGGTTGTAGACCGCTACGGCGAGCGCCTTCTTGGCCTGGTCCTGGCCGACGACGTAGTTGTCGAGGAACTGGCAGATCTCCATCGGCTTGGGAAGCTCTTCCCACTTCACCTCGCCGGATTCGGCCAGCTCCTCCTCGATGATCTCGTTGCAGAGATCGATGCACTCGTCACAGATGTAGACCCCGGGGCCCGCGATCAACTTCTTGACCTGCTTCTGCGACTTGCCGCAGAAGGAGCATTTCAGTAGGTCGCCGCCGTCACCGATCCGTGCCACCTACGTTCTCCCTGCACTCGTCGACCGGAACGCCGGCCCTTACCTGCGGACGCCGCGCGCCCGTCCGTGGTGAATCCCACCGCCGGTCCGACCCGGCGCAGCGGTACAGACCCGACGTTACCCGCTGGCGGTGGTTTCTCCGACCCCCAAAACGGGTGTGTCAGAGGTCGGCCGGGAACCCTGCCCCGGCCGACCTCCGACCCGGTGTTGCTCAGCGAGCCGCGTTGGCGGCCAGCAGGCCCTTCTTGCGGCTGGTCAGAATCGTGTCGACCAGCCCGTACTCCTTGGACTCCTCGGCCGTCATGATCTTGTCGCGGTCGATGTCCTTGCGGACCTGCTCGATCGGCCGGTTGCAGTGCCGGGAGAGCATGTCCTCCAACTGGGTCCGCATCCGCAGGATCTCCCGGGCCTGGATCTCGATGTCCGAGCCCTGCCCGTAGCCGCCCTCGGTGGCCGGCTGGTGGATGATGATGCGGGAGTTCGGCAGCGCCATCCGCTTGCCCGGAGTACCGGCGGACAGCAGCACCGCCGCGGCGCTCGCCGCCTGACCCAGGCAGACCGTGGAGATGTCCGGCCGGACGTACTGCATGGTGTCGTAGATCGCCGTCATGGCGGTGAACGAGCCACCGGGCGAGTTGATGTACATGATGATGTCGCGGTCCGGGTCGGTGCCCTCGAGCGTCAGCAGCTGCGCCATCACGTCGTTGGCCGACGCGTCGTCCACCTGGACGCCGAGGAAGATGATCCGGTCCTCGAAGAGCTTGTTGTACGGGTTGGACTCCTTGACCCCGTACGACGTGCGCTCGACGAACGACGGCAGCACGTAGCGGTTGTGCACGGCCGCGAACTGGGGCGGCAGGCTCAGGTCGGTCATCGTCAGCTCCTCAGCTCAGGGTCCCGGCGCCATCCGGAACCTGGGCGGCCCCGATGATCACCTTGTCGATGAAGCCGTAGTCCATGGCCTCCTGGGCCGTGAACCAGCGGTCACGGTCGGAATCCGCCTCGATCTGCGCCTGGCTCTGGCCGGTGTGGTGGGCGACCCGCTCCTGGAACATCCGCTTGGTGTAGAGCATCTGCTCGGCCTGGATCGCGATGTCCGACGCGGTGCCGCCGAGGCCACCCGACGGCTGGTGCATCATGATCCGGGCGTGCGGCAGGGCGTAACGCTTGCCCTTGGTGCCCGCGCAGAGCAGCAGCTGGCCCATGGAGGCCGCCATGCCCATCGCCACGGTCGACACGTCGTTGTCGATGAACTGCATGGTGTCGTAGATCGCCATGCCGGAGTAGACCGAGCCACCCGGCGAGTTGATCCAGAGGTTGATGTCGCGGTCCGGGTCCTCCGCCGCGAGCAGCAGCAGCTGCGCGCAGATGCGGTTGGCGACCTGGTCGGTCACCTCGCTGCCCAGGAATACGATCCGCTCCTTGAGCAACCGGTTGTAGACCGAGTCGTCGAGGTTGCCAATGGTGTCGCCACCGCGGGCCTCGATCGCCCGGAGCGGCTTCGCTGGGATGTGCATGTCGGTCATGGCAGCCCTTCGCTCTCCGTACCGTCGTACCCGACATTAACCGCTCACCCGGGTGATCGACTCCCGGTCCGGGCACTGTTCGCTCTCAGCGCAGCTGCCCTCGGGACGTACCCGGAAAACGGTCGGCCGCCGTCCACCGCAACGGGCGGACGGCGGCCTACCGGGATCGGTCAGTGCTCGTGGTCGTGGTCGTGCGCCTGCTCGCTCTCGGCCCGCAGCGCCTCGAGGGTGACCTCGTTGCCGGCGGTGTCCTTGATCTTGATCTTCTCCATGACCGCGGCCAGCGCCTTGCCGCGACGGACGTCGCCGAAGACGGCGGCCGCCGCGCCGGAGCGGACCAGCTGGTCGTAGTACTGCTGCGGAGCCATCCCGGCACGCTGGGCCCGGTGGACGATCTCGTGACCGAACTCGTCGTCGGAGACCTGGATGTCCTCGGCGTCGGCCAGGGTGTCCAGCAGCAGCTGGATCTTGACGCCCTCGGTCGCCGCCTCGTTCAGCTCGGCGTCGATCTGCTCCTCGGTCTTCTCCTCGGCGGCGAGGTACTCCTCCAGCGAGGCGCCGATCCGCTCGAGCTGGTCGACCATCGCCGCCTTGCGGCTCTCGACCTCCTCGCGGACGACACCCTCCGGCGCCGGCACCTCGGCCGCCGCGACGAGCTGCTCGAGGGCCTTGTCCCGGGCGGCGTAGATCTGCTCGACCCGCTTGCCCCGGGTGACCCGCTCGCGCACGTCGTCGCGGAGCTCGGCGATGGTGTCGAACTCGCTCGCCATCTGGGCGAAGTCGTCGTCCAGCTCCGGCAGCTCCTTCTCCTTGACCGTGCGGACGGTCACGGCCACCTCGGCGTCCCGGCCGGCGAAGTCGCCGCCGACGAGCTGGGTGGTGAAGGTGGTGCTCTCACCGGCGGCCAGGCCGACCACGGCCTCGTCCAGCCCCGGCAGGAGCTGCTTGCTGCCGACCTCGTGCGAGATGTTGCTCGCCGAGCCGCCCGGCACGTCCTCGCCGTCGACGGTGGCGTTCAGGTCGATCTGGACGTAGTCGCCGTCCTGGGCGGCCCGCTCGACGGTCTTCAGGGTGGCGAACCGCTCGCGCAGGCTCTTGACCTGCTCGTCGATCTCGCTGTCGTCGATCTGCAGCTCGTCGACGGTCACCTCGACGGTGGCCGGGTCGGGCAGGGTGATCTCCGGGCGGACGTCGACCTCGGCGGTGAAGTTGAGCGAGTCACCGTCGTTGAACTCGGTGATCTCGACCTCCGGGCGGCCGAGCGTCTTCAGGTCGTGCTCGCGGACCGCGGCCAGGATGTTCTGCGGGATGGCCTCCTGCACCGCCTCGTTGAGGACGGTGCCCCGGCCGACCCGCTGGTCGATCACGGCCGTCGGCACCTTGCCCCGGCGGAAGCCGGGAACCTGGACCTGCGAACCGATCTCGCGGTACGCCTTCTTGAGGCTCGGCTCGAGCTCGACGAACGGCACCTCGATGGCGAGCCGCACGCGCGTCGGGCTCAGAGTCTCGACGGTGCTCTTCACAGGCGTACTCCTTGACGGATATCAGTTTGATTCTGGGCGTGGATTCAGCGCATCGAGTGTAGGCGAGCCGACGTGCTGCTCCGGCAGCGCCCGGGTACCGCGCGGGAAAAACGGCGGCATTCCGGGCGAGCCGGCCCGCGAACGACTGTCGGGGTGGCGGGATTTGAACCCACGGCCCCTCGCTCCCAAAGCGAGTGCGCTACCAAGCTGCGCCACACCCCGTGGCGACCAGAAGTGTATGACGTCGGCACCCGGCGGAGGTGCCGGGGAGGCACCCAACGCGCCGAACCCGCCCGAACCGGACATCGCCGCGCGTTCCGGCGTGGTGGTTGAAGGCGGCAGCTCGGGCTCCCGCTCCGGTGCGGCCACGCTTTCCGGGCGCGTTGACCGGATCGTGGCGGGGCGGTGCGGGACGACGCCTGTGCGCGCGGGAGCGAGGGGACCGGGTAGGCTGTCGGCGCGCCCCGCGCTGTCGGGGTGCACGCGGGCGTAGCTCAATGGTAGAGCTTCAGTCTTCCAAACTGATTACGCGGGTTCGATTCCCGTCGCCCGCTCCACTCAAGAAGGCCCAGGTAGACCGCATGATCGCGGCACCTGGGCCCTTCCACCTCTCCCCCATGTTCGATCTTGCGTGCCATCCGCGTGCCATTCACGGCCGGCGGCGGCCATCTCCGGCGATGCGGCGGTCCATCGCCTGGGCGATCTCACGGTCACGCTCGCTGGTGGCGTCCTGGTAAATCAGAGCCGCGCGCATGGTCGTGCCCCATGCGGTGCATGAGCTCCCGGTGCTTGCCCGACGAGGAGATCCGCTCTCCGAAGCCCTGGCAGCCGGTGAGGGAGCCGCGCCTATGGGTGGTCCAGGGGAGGGAGGTTCACGTGCTCGCCAAACGGCTCGATGGATCCATCCCAACCGTTCCAACCCTGTTGGGTGATCTGCCCGTCAGCGTAGGTGTATGACCAGCGGGCACCGTCCTCGCCCTCGATATGGACGATTCCCGAGCGAACGAACGGCGCAATCGCGACGTAGAAGGCCGTCGCCTGGTCCGACCACTTGGGGTCACCCTCGTCGTCGTACCCGAACTCGATCCAGTCTCCGTCGCGGATGATTGAGGCTCCGGCCGCCTCCGCCATGTCGGCCAGCGTGTCATTCGACGGAAACGCATCCGGCTTGTACCAACCACCTCGTCCAGCCATGGCGGCTTGGACAGCGGCGACCGCAGCGACGTCGTCCGACTCCGGGAGGTTCAGACGGCCTGAAGGCATCACCAGGTACCCCACGGCGGGCACCCTACAACGGTCGATGCCCACCGGCCACAGGCGGTTGACTCTCCACCTCAGGAGTAGGCCGAGTGGCCGGCGGGACCTATCTGCCGGCTCCCCATAGGAATGTCGGATGGTGGCGTGCCAACTACGTGCCAGTAGCCAGTGCCCCGAGCGGGCATGAGCTGTGACTCACTCCGATGCAACGAGCAGGCGTTCCAGGCCTTCCCACGGCGGTGATCTTCGTACTCCCCCGCTTCCCGCCTCCCGGCGGGGAGATCCGCACGGCCAGGAATCAGCTGCCGAAGCGACGCCAGGCGTCATCGGCCACCGCGTTGACGCTGTCGCCTGCGATGACGACGTCTGTGGCGGTGAACTCCTCCGTCTCGCCCGCGCGCCAGCGGATCGCCCGGTGCGCGAGATCGGCGTACTCGGGGAACAACTGCGCGAGGTACTCGCCTGCCGCGGCCTTGGAGGTGATGTCACCGTGGGCCAGCGTGTAATGCAGCCGCGCGGGTCCGAGCACGAACCAGGGGACGATCTTGCCGTCCATCACCGCGTCGGGGGCCAACCCGGCCAGCTCCGACGGGAACGTCGCCACCGTCGACCGTGTCGACGTCGCTGGCGCCGGGCTGCCAGGCGCCGAGCGCGGCGGACCCCACGACGTAGAGGCTTCGCACGTAGCCGGGCAGTGCCTGATCAACCGCGCGAAGATAGCCCCGCGTCAGGTCGTGGATCATGAAAGTGACCGTAGCAACTGGACGTCGACACCAGAGTCCCCCTGACCGGCCCCGACGGGACGGCGGGACCGGTGGCGGCTGACTAGCATGCCGGCCATGACGACCGCCGATGCGGAGCTGACCGCCGCGCCACCCCCGCCGAGCGTCCTGGCCCGTACGCAGTTCGCGCTGGCAGGCGTCTACGCCGCCGCCATCGCCGCCGCCCTCGGCCGGGCCGCGTCGTTCTCCGGGCACCTCTATCTGCCCCGACAGGGGGACGAGGCCACCGGCAACGCCGACCTCTGGCCGGGCCTCTGGGGGCCGGTGGCACTGCTCATGATCATCGCGATCGGCGTGCTGCCCATCGTCGCCATGATGACGGCCCTCGTCGCCGTCGCCCGGCTCGTCACCGCCCGGGTACGGGGTGGGGCCGCGTACCCGCGGAGTTTGCTGGTGAGCACGGTCCTCGCCGTCCTCGTCGTCGCCTCGTGGACGACGCCGTTCGTGCAGACACTGCACGGCTGGTTGCTCGACTAGCCGCTCCGGCCAGCTCCGCCGGGCCGGACCGGTCGGCCGGGCGGGCGGCGAGGGCTGCGTACGATGCGGGCCGGGCATCCCCTCGCCACGGAGGTATCGACGGATGGCAGGCCAGCAGGACGGGTTCGCCCTCGGCGTCGACCTCGGCACGTCCAACACGGTGGCCGTGCTGCGCTGGCCGGACGGGCGGACCCGACCGCTGCTCGTGGACGGACACCCGGTCCTCCCGTCCGGCGTGTACGCCGACGTGGACGGCCAGCTGCACGTCGGCCGGGACGCGCAACGGCTGGCGCAGGCCGACCCCGCCCGGTACGAGCCGAGCCCGAAGCGCCGGGTCGACGAGCCGTCCGTGCCGCTGGGCGTCCAGTCGTACACCCCGGCTGAGCTGCTCGCGGCGACCCTGTGGACGGTGGCGGAGGCAGCGGTCGCCGCCACCGGCTTCCTGCCCCCGGCGGTGGTCACCTACCCGGCGGCCTGGGAGGCGCCGCGCCGGCAGGTGCTCTCTGACGCGCTCGCCCTGGCCGGCTGGCCGTCGGCCGCCGAACACACCATGTCCGGCCCGGTCCCGCCGGGAACCCGGCTGCTCCGGGAGCCGGTGGCCGCGGCCCGCTACTTCACCGAGGTGCTGCGCCGCCCGGTGCCGGTGGGCGGCGCGGTGGGGGTCTTCGACTTCGGCGGCGGCACGCTGGACGTGGCGGTCGTCCGCAACGAGGGCGCCGACCCGTGGGGCGACTCGGGCTTCACCGTCGTCGCCACGGGTGGGATGGCCGACCTGGGCGGCCTGGACCTGGACGCCGCTCTGGTCGGTCGGCTCGGCGAGCTGGTCGGCGACGCGTACCCGGAGCAGTGGGCCCGGCTGACCCACCCGGAGACCACCACCGGCTGGCGGGACCGCCAGCAGCTCTGGGACAACGTACGCGGGGCGAAGGAGATGCTCTCCCGGGCGACCAGTGCCCCGGTCGCGGTGCCCGGCGTGGAGACCGCCGCCCGGCTCACCCGGGCCGACCTGGAACGCCTCGCCGCTCCCCTGCTCGCCCGGGCCGTCACCGAGACCCGCCGGGTGATCGCGGAAGCGGGGCTGGCCCCGGAGCAGCTCGCCGGGCTGTTCCTGGTCGGCGGCTCCTCCCGGATCCCGCTGGTCGCCCGGATGCTCCACGCCGAGCTGGGCGTCGCGCCGACCGTGCTGGAACAGCCCGAACTGCCGGTGGCCGAGGGGGCGCTCACCGACCTGCCGCTGCCCCGGCGGCCCGGCCGTCCGGCTCCGGCCGCGCCGCCGGCGCCGCCCGTCGCCGACGGGCCGGCGGTCGCCAACGGGCCCGGGCACGTCGGGACGACGGTCGCCGCGACACCGGGGCAGTCGGCCGCGCCGCCCGCGCACCCCGGCGCGACGCCGGCCGGCACCCCCGTACCCGCCGGGTCACTCCCTGCCGGCCCGCTCGGCACCCTGGTCGCCGAGCCCTGGCCGACACCGCCCGGCACCCACGCCGCGTCGGGGGGCGGGTACGGCACGCCGCCCGGCACGCACGCCGCAGCGCCGGGCGGGTACGCCGGGCCGCCGCCCGTGCCCGCTCAACCGGCGCCGCCCGGTCACGGGCCGGGGGCGTACCCGGGTGGCGGCGTACCCGGAAAGGGGCTGGCCGGGCGCGGACGGCGGACGCTCTGGATCGCCCTCGGCGCGGGCCTGGCACTGGCCGGCGTGGTGACCGCGACGGCGCTCTGGTTCACCCGCGACCGCTACCCGGCGCTGGAGTTCCACACCCTGCGCCAGGTGGCCCGCCCGGCGGCCGGGGCGGAGCGGGCCTCGGCGATGTTCACCGCGGTCGTCGGCGACCGGGCCTACCTCGCCCACCAGCTGCCCGACGACCGGCTGGAGGTGGTGGCCGTCGACGCCGCCACCGGCGAGGAGGCCTGGCGGCGCACCACAGCATCGGGCGCGGGGCGCTGGGCCGGGATCCGCGCGGTGCCCGGCGCGGTCGCGGTGATCGCCGACGAGGCCGGGGACAGCACCCCGCGGGACGTGGTGGTGCTCGACGCCGGCTCCGGTGCGGAACGCTGGCGACACCCGATCCATGGGGACGACGCGCTCTTCTTCACCGCGGACACCGCGGTGTGGCTCGACCGCGCCGGTGGCCGGCTGGTCGGGTTGCGGCTGCGCGACGGTCGGCGGGAGTGGGCACAGGCCAACCCGCGTAACGACTACGGGGACCTGCGGACCACGGTGCTGGCGGTCGGCTCGGCCGAGGCGGTGAGCGGGCCCGCCCAACTGGACGGGAGCCCGCGTGCGCCGTGGCTCGGCGAGGCCGACCGGCTGGTCCAGGTGGGCGCCGACCGGTCGGTCCGGGTGCTCGACATGGACAGCGGCCGGGTACTCCGCCGCCGGCCCAACGTCGCCGACGTCGGCGACCCGGTGGCCGCGTACGGCGACCGGCTGTACGTCACCGCGGAGGACAGCGGATACCGGCTGCTGGCGTACGACCTGGGCAGCCTCGCCGAGCCCTCGGTGCTCTACACCGCGCCCGACGACCGGCGCCGGCCGAAGTCGCTGGTCGCCTGCGGTGAGCACCGGGCCTGCCTGCTGGAGGTGCCGGCCGGCGACGCGGACGGCACCGAGGTGGTGGCCGCGACCGAGGGGAAGCCCGCCGCGCGCTGGCCGGCGCCGGACGCCGAGGATCTGCTGCCGCTCGGCGAGCACCTGCTCGCCCGGACCACCTCGCCGAAGGCGACCGTCACCCTCTTCGACCCCACCGGCAAGCGGCTGCTCGCCGACCGCACCGGCGTGGCCGGCCGGGTCGACGCCGGCAACCTGCTGGTCTTCGCCGACTCGCCCAGCACGGTCGAGGACGACCGCAGCGTCGCCGGGGTGTCGGCCTCCGGGGCGCTGGTGGAGATGGGACAGCTGGAGAACGTCCGCAGCGCGTCGTGTTCCTGGAACACTGAGGTGATCGCCTGCGGGGCGGAGAAGGACTTCGTCCTGTACGGGTTCGCCGGCGACTGACCACGGGTTTCCCCGGGGCGGCCCGGGGAAGTGCCGCAGCCCACTGTTGGCGTACGACAGGAGGTGCGGAGCCGTGCCCGAGCCAGCCGAAGCCGCCAGTCGGCGCGGTCGTCTTCGCCGGCCGAGCCGCGACGGTCGGCCCGTCCCTGACGCCGCCGCTTCCGCGCGTACGGGCCTCAACCCGGTGGTCCTGGGCAGCCGGCGGCTCGGCCTGTGCCACCTCCCGCCCGAGCCACCCGAGCGGCTGGTGCTGCTGCTGCACGGGGCGGGCGGCTCCCCCGCCCAGGGACTGGGCCTGCTGACCGCGTACGCCGACGAGCGGCGCCTGGCACTGTTCGCCCCACAGTCCGTCGGCCCCACCTGGGACGCGATCGGCGGACGGTACGGGCCGGACGTCGCCCTCATCCAGGTCGGGTTGGACCAGGTGGGCACGTGGCTGCCGCCCGACGGCATCCCGACGGCAGTGGGCGGGTTCTCCGACGGAGGCTCCTACGCGCTGTCGTTGGGGCTGATCAACGGGGACGTCTTCGACGCGGTCCTCGCCTTCTCTCCCGGCTTCATGGCGCCGACCTCCACCACCGGGGTGCCGTTCTGTTTCGTCTCCCACGGCCGCGACGACCCGATCCTGCCCATCGACCGGTGCAGCCGCCGGGTCGTCGCCGCGCTCCGGACCGCCGGCTACCCGGTGCAGTACCACGAGTTCGACGGCGGCCACGAGGTGCCACCGGCCGTGGCGACCGAGGCGCTCGACTGGCTCTCCACCCGGCCCGCGGCCACCGCCTGACCCACGCGGCACCCCCGGGCACCCAGCTCAATCCACGGCCGCGCCCAGGTCGCGGAAGACCGCCAGCGTCGACGGGTCGTCGATGGTGGGCGGGACCGGCTCGTCGCGCCCCTCCACCAGGCCGCGCATGGTCCGGCGGAGGATCTTGCCGGAGCGGGTCTTCGGCAGCGCCGGCACGACGGTCACCCGGCGGAACGCGGCCACCGGGCCGATCCGCTGCCGGACCAGTCCGACCAGTTCGTCGGTGAGCACTTCCGGGTCGACGTCGGCACCGGCCTTGAGCACCACGTACCCGCTGGGCACCTGGCCCTTGAGCGGGTCGGCGACGCCGATCACCGCGCACTCCGCCACCGCCGGGTGGCCGGCCAGCACCTCCTCCATCGCCCCGGTGGAGAGCCGGTGGCCGGCCACGTTGATCACGTCGTCGGTGCGGCCCATCACGAACAGGTAGCCGTCGGAGTCGAACCGGCCGCCGTCACCGGTCAGGTACCAGCCGGGGAAGGTGGACAGGTAGGAGCGGACGTACCGCTCGTCGTCACCCCAGAGGGTGGGCAGGCAGCCGGGCGGCAGGGGCAGCCGAATCACGATGGCGCCGTCCGTGCCGGCCGGCACCTCCTCGCCGCGCCCGTCCAGCACCCGCACGTCGTACCCGGGGACCGGCACCGACGGTGAACCAGGCTTCAGCGGCAGCGGCTCCAGCCCGCGCGGGTTCGCCGCCACCGGCCAGCCGGTCTCGGTCTGCCACCAGTTGTCCACCACCGGCACGCCGAGGGTGGCCGACGCCCACTCCCAGGTGTCCGGGTCGAGCCGCTCCCCGGCGAGGAAGAGGGTCCGCAGGCTCGACAGGTCGTACCGGCCGGGCAGCTCGCCGGCCGGGTCCTGCCGGCGGATCGCCCGGATCGCGGTGGGCGCGGTGAAGAGCGCGGCCACCCGGTGCTCGGCGATCACCCGCCAGAACGCCCCCGCGTCCGGGGTGCCGACCGGCTTGCCCTCGTACAGCACGGTGGTGGCGCCGGTGAGCAGCGGCGCGTACACGATGTAGGAGTGGCCGACGACCCAGCCCACGTCGGACGCGGCCCAGAAGACGTCCCCCGGCCCGATGCCGTAGACGTTCGTCATCGACCAGCGCAGCGCCACCGCGTGCCCGCCGTTGTCCCGGACCACGCCCTTCGGCCGGCCGGTGGTGCCGGAGGTGTAGAGGACGTAGAGCGGGTCGGTGGCGGCCACCGGCACACAGTCGGCCGGCTCCGCGCCGTCCAACGCCTCCGCCCAGGTCAGGTCCCGACCCGGGGTCAGGGTCGCCGGGTGCTGCGGCCGCTGCACGATCACGCAGTGGTCGGGCGTGTGCGTCGCCTCGGCCAGCGCCTCGTCGAGGATCGGCTGGTACGGCACGACCCGGTCCGCCTCAATGCCGCAGGAGGTGGCGACCACCACCTTCGGGCGGGCATCGTCGAGGCGTACCGCCAGCTCGTGGGCGGCGAAGCCGCCGAAGACCACCGAGTGGACCGCGCCGATCCGGGCGCAGGCGAGCATCGCCACCACCGCTTCCGGCACCATCGCCAGGTAGAGCAGCACCCGGTCGCCCCGGCCCACACCGAGTCGGCGCAGCGCGCCCGCGAACCGGGCGGTGGCGTCGCGCAGTTCGGCGTAGGTGTACGTGCGGTTGGTGCCGGTGACCGGGCTGTCGTAGATCAGCGCCGGCTGGTCACCCCGGCCGGCGTCGACGTGCCGGTCCAGCGCGTTGTGGCAGGTGTTCAGCTCCGCGTCGGGGAACCAGCGGTACAGCGGCGCGGCGCTGTCGTCGAGGATCCGCTCGGGCGGCCGGGACCAGTCGATCTCCCGGGCCGCGTCCCGCCAGAAGCCGTCGGGGTCGGTGAGGCTCCGCTCGTACGCCGATCGATACGCACCCATGCCGCCATGCTCGCCGCCCGGACCCGGCCGGCACGACGGCCGGACGGTCCCGGTGCGCCGGAAGCACCGCGGGCGTCGCCGAGCGGCGGCCCCGGCCCGACGGACGGCGCCCGCATGTCGTTTTTGCCCGACGGCGGACACGGAGGGGCACGGCGGCACCCACTGAGGTCCGGGCCTGGCCCGGGCGGGCGCGCGAGGGCAGGCCGGCCGGTGAGGCCCGCCCGGGCGGGCCTCACCGGCCGGTGACGAAGTTCCAGGCTTCGACGACCCACTCGGTCTGCTGCAGGTAGGCGATCCCGACCCCGACCAGGAAAACGGCCGTGACCAGGTGCGCACCCCGCGCGCTGCGCCGGACCCGGCCCAGTTGCCGCTCCAGCACCACCCGGCCGAGCAGCCGGGACAGCGCGAAGAGGCCGACCGCGACCAGCAGGCTCAACACGAAGGTCAGCAGCGGGGCGGCCAGGTCACCCCGGCCGGAGATCGCCCAGATCCCCCAGCAGACGAACGCGAAGAGCGCGCCGGCCACGCTCCACTCGCCGCCGCGCCGCAGCTGCGCCAGGTGCCAGCTCATCGGCCGGCGGGGCGCCGACGGCTCGGACCAGGTCCGCTCGTCGGCGTCCACCACCGGGAACGGCTCGGTCCGCGGGACACGCGGCTGGCCGACCGAGGCGACGCCCCGGCGGAAGCCGTCCCGCTGCGGCGGCACCTCGACACCCGGCTGCGGCGGCACCTCGACGGTCCGCTCCGCCCACGGTTGTGTCTGGTCTGCCATCTCGTGTCCTCCCCAGAACCGGCGCCGGCCGTCGGCCGAACCGCCGCCTTCGAGGGTAGCCAGCCCGCAAACAGGTCGCCGCCCCGCGCACCGATCGGCTAGACAGATGCGATGACCGACACCACACCGGCCGTGCGGGTCCCCGGGCCGGAGGACTTCGACGCCATCGCCGACCTGATGGGTGACGCCTTCCACTCCCCCTTCGACGCGGAGACCCGCGAGGTGGAGCGGGGGATCTTCGAGCCGGAACGATCACTGCTGGCCCGGGACGGCGACACCCCGGTGGCGCACGCGGCGGCGTTCACCCGGGCGCTGACCGTGCCGGGCGCCACGGTGCCGGCCGCGCACGTGACGATGGTCGCGGTGGCCGCCACGCACCGGCGGCGTGGGCTGCTCACCGCGCTGATGCGACGCCAGTTGCGGGAGATCCTCGACGCCGGCCGGGAGCCGGTCGCGGTGCTCTGGGCCAGCGAGGGCCGGATCTATCCCCGGTTCGGCTACGGCCTGGCCGCGCAGCGGCTGACCATGGACTGCCCGGCCACCACCGAGCTGCGGCTGCCGGAGCCGGCGTCCGCGCCGGGCACGCTGCGCCTGGCCGAGCCGGCCGCGTGCCAACCGGAGCTGGCCCGACTGTACGACCGGCTGCGCCCCGGCCGCCCGGGCTGGTCGAGCCGGGACGAGCGCTGGTGGCGGTACGTGCTCAGCGACCCCGGATCGCAGCGCGGCGGGGCGACCGCCCGGCGGGTGCTGCGCCACGACGGGCCGGACGGCCTGGACGGGTACGCGCTGTTCCGCACCGCCGCGGAATGGGACGCGAGCGGCCCGAGGGGACAGGTCCGGGTGGACGAGGTGGTGGCCGCCACACCGGAGGCGTACCTGGCGATCTGGCGCACCCTGCTCTCGGTGGACCTGACCCGACGGCTCTCCTTCACCCGGGGAGCGCTGGACGAGCCGCTGCTGCGCCTGGTCGACGAGCCGCGCCGGCTCGGCGCCCAGCTGGTCGACGCGCTCTGGGTCCGGGTGGTGGACGTGCCGGCCGCGCTGTCCGGCCGCCGGTACGCCACCGCGGTGGACGTGGTGATCGAGGTGGCCGACCCGCTGCTGCCGGAGAACACCGGGCGGTGGCGGCTGACCGGCGGCCCGGACGGGGCCACCTGCCTGCGCACCGACGATCCGGCGGAGCTGGCCTGCGACGTCCGTTGCCTCGGCGAGCTCTACCTGGGTGGCGCCGGGCTGACCGCGCTGGCCGCCGCCGGCCGCGTCCGCGAACTGCGGCCGGGGACGCTCGCCACGGCCGGCCCGGCCTTCGGCTGGCACCGGGCACCGGCGGCGATGGAGATCTTCTGACCCCCGCCCGACCCCGGTGCCGGCCGGGGTCGGGGGCGGTACGGTCGACTGATGGCGGATGCGGAGCGACGGCGGCGCCGGCTGCGGCACCAACCCGACGGCGGGGCCGGGGAGGATGACGGCCCGACGGCCGCCACGGCCGAGGTGCACGACGGGATGCCGACCCCCCGGGCCCGGCGCGGCGGCGGCGCGGACGACAGTGAGCGGGGACTGCGGGGCCTGGTCGGCTCCGGCTCCTCACAGGTGGGGGTCACCGCGGCGCTGCGCGCCCGGGACGCGGCCCGGCCGACCGACGAGGACCTGGCCGAGGCGGAGGCCCGTCTGGTGATCGTCCGGCGCAACTGGGTGCCCCGCGAGGACCTGCCCCGCTCGGGCCGCTGAGCCGGCGGGCCGGCCCACAACGGGCCGGCCCGGTCACGAGGTCAGGGCAGGTCGGGCAGCGCCCGGGTGCGCTCGTACTCGGCGACCTGGGCGATCCGGCGGGAGTGCCGCTCGTTGCCGGAGAACGGCGTGGTGAGGAACGCCTCGACGATGGCGGTGGCCTCGTCCAGGGTGTGCTGGCGGGCGCCGACGGCCACGACGTTGGCGTCGTTGTGCTCGCGGCCCAGCTGGGCGGTCTCGATGTTCCAGGCGAGCGCCGCCCGGACGCCGGAGACCTTGTTGGCGGCGATCTGCTCGCCGTTGCCGGAGCCGCCGATGACCACACCGAGGCTGCCCGGGTCGTTGACCACCCGGTCTCCGGTGTGCAGGCAGAAGGCCGGGTAGTCGTCGTCGGGGTCGAAGACGTGCGGGCCGACGTCGACCAGCTCGTACCCCTGCTTGGCCAGATGGTTGGCCAGGTGCACCTTCAACTCGAAACCGGCGTGGTCGGATCCCAGGTAGACGCGCATACCGCGCAGTCTGTCAGGCCGCGCCCCGGCACACCGCGCGGGCGGCGTACCGGGGCGGATTCGTCACAGCCTCAGCGGGGCAGCTCGGCGACGACCAGGCCGCCGCGCGCCTTCGGGGTGAACCAGGTGCTCTTGCGGGGCATCTTCTCCCGAGCCAGGTTGACCGCGACGAAGTCGTCCACGGTGACCGGCGCGATGAGCACGGCCAGCGCGGCCCGGCCGGCGTCGACCTCGCCGGTGAGCCAGCTCGCCGGGTAGTCGCCGCCGACGTAGGTGATCCGCTTGTCGCCCGGGTCGAGGCCCAGCGCGTCGCGCAGCAGCAGCCGCTCGACCAGGGCGTGGTCGAGGTTCTCCAGCCGGGCGGCACCCTCGTCGCGCGGCAGGGTGACCGCGTACCCCTGGCCGGAAAGGCGGAGGTGCACGGTGCCGCCGGCCGACGGGACGTCGACCGGGCCGTCGATCGGAGAGATCTCGGCGCCGGCGGCGCGGAGTCGCTCGAGCAGCTCGTCCGGCGTGCTGGTCAGCTCGCTGACCAGCCGGTTGTACGGCTGGATGGCGACCGAGGCCGGCGTGGTGACCACGGACAGGAAGCGGGACAGGCCGCCGGTCTGCGCGGCGAGGCTGCGGTGGTTGCCGTCGGCGACCACCAGCTCGCCGCCGCCCGCGAGGGCGGTCAGCTCGTCCTGCTCCGGCCCGGGGCCGAGCAGCCAGATGGCGTGCGTCCGCCCGGCCTGGTCGATGTCGGTCGCGGCGGGCGCGCCGGCCGACTCGGTCGCCGCCGCCAGCGCGGCGTGCAGCTCGTCGCCGCGACCGGTCTGGAGCAGGAGTACGGGCGAGAGCAGGTGCCCGAGCGCCTCGGCCAGGGCGACCCGCTCGCGCACCTTGGCGATGAAGACGTCCTCGTTGCGGATGACCAGGCCGGGCTCGTCGGCGCTGGTGGAGATCTGGTCGGTGTCCACCATGGCCCAGAGCCCGTACGCGGACTCCTCCCCCGGCGCGCTGATCCGGTAGAGGACCACCACCTGCTCGGCCGGGGTGTAGCTGCCGTCGGCCTTCGCCTCGGCGAGCCGGGCCACCGCGTCTCCGAGCGCGTCGAGGAAGGACTTCCCGAGGCTCTCCGGCGCCCGGTGGGGCATCTCGATGCCCAGGGCACTGTGCGGGTTCGCCTCGATGATCGCGGTGATCTCCGCGTCGTCGGCGAACTCGTCGTAGTTCTGCGCGCCGGTGCCGCCAGTGGTGATCCAGGCCCGGGCGATCGGATGCACGACCGTCATGGGAGGTGACGCTACCGGCGGCGGAGGCCCGGACGACGGCGACCCCGCGCGGGTCCACCAGATGAACCGGTCAGCCCCGCTCGGCCGTACCCCGGGCCCGACGGTGTCGCCCGGTCGGGCCGGGGGCGGGCGCGGGACGGCCGGCCGGCGCGGTGCCGGCCGGGCCGAGGGTGCGGACGGCCCCGCCACCCGCGGCGGTCGGGCGGGCCGCCACCGCACCGGGCGGGGTGGCCCGGGAGGTGACGGGGACCCGGGCGACGCCGACCACGATCGGCGAGGCCAGCAGGTCGACCATGTCGGCGGGAAGGGTCGGGCTGACCGTGGGCCAGGGGCAGCCGGCGACCGACCAGTAGGTGGCGCGGACGTCGGGCGCCCCCTCCCCGGTCGACGGATCGTCAGCTAACGGGCGGCGGTGCTTGGCCATCGGGAATGCCTCCGGGCAGCCGGGTGCGGCCACTGCGGGTGGCCGCTGCGCTGGACACCGGGTGAAACGACCCCGCGTGCGGGAGGGTGACGCCCCGCCTTCCCGGGCCGGGTGGCCACGGACGGCACCGGGCCCGCCGGCGGAGGCCGACGGGCCCGGACGTGGGCGGCGGGTCAGTCGAAGATCGGGCCGAGCTCGCGGGAGCGCTTGAGCTCGTAGAAGCCCGGGGTGCCGGCGACCAGGAGGACGCCGTCCCAGAGCCGGCCGGCGGCCTCGCCCTTCGGGGCCGGGGTGATCACCGGGCCGAAGAAGGCGACCTTGCCGCCGTCCGGACCGGGGGCGTGGATGACCGGGGTGCCCACGTCGGTGCCGACCGGCCGCATCCCGGCCTCGTGGCTGGCCCGCAGCGCCTCGTCGTACGCGGTCGACTCGGCGGCGTCGGCGAGCGCCGGGTCCAGCCCCACCTCGGCGAGGGCGGCGGTGAGCAGCTCCCGGCCGAGCGGCTCCTTGCCCAGGTGGATGCGGGTGCCCAGGGCGGTGTAGAGCTTCGCCAGCACCTCGGGGCCGTGCGCCTGCTCGACCGCGATGCAGACCCGGACCGGGCCCCAGCCGCTCTTCATCAGTTCCTGGTACTGCTCGGGCAGGTCCCGGCCCTCGTTGAGCACGGAGAGGCTCATCACGTGGAACGCGATGTCCAGCTCCCGGACCTTCTCCACCTCCAGGAGCCAACGGGAGGTGATCCAGGCCCACGGGCACAACGGGTCGAACCACATGTCGACGGTGACACGCTCGGTCACGGTGGAGTCCCTTCACGACGGGGTGCGTCGGTGACCCGACGCCTCTGTCACCGATCCTCACCCCGGACGGCATCGACCGGCAGCGGAATGAGAGCGTGACCTCGACCACCGCGGGGCGTCGGTGCATGGAAGACTCGGCTCGGGCCGGCCGTCACGAGCGGCGGGCGGGGCTGGCGCAGCCGCGACGCAGCAATAGTGGGATGGAGACGAACAGTGCCGGGAGTGCGCAACCTGACCCAGGTGGAGGCCACCGAGCGGGCCCGCCTGCTCGAGGTGACCGGGTACGACATCAACCTGGACCTGTCGACCGCCGTGCAGGCCGAGGGCCGCACGTTCCGGTCGGTGACCGAGGTCCGGTTCCGCTGCACCGAGCCGGGCGCCAGCACCTTCATCGAGACCGCCGCCGAGTCGGTGCGCTCGGCGACGCTCAACGGCGTCGAGGTCGACCTCGCCGGCTGGTCCGCCGAGAAGGGCCTGGCGCTGACCGGCCTGGCCGCGGAGAACACCCTGGTGGTGGACGCCGACTTCGGTTACTCCAACAGTGGGCAGGGCCTGCACCGCACGGTGGACCCGGTCGACGGGGAGACCTACCTATACAGCCAGTTCGAGACGGCCGACGCGCAGAAGGTCTTCGCCTGCTTCGACCAGCCCGACCTGAAGAGCGTCTACACCTGGCACGCCACCGTCCCGGAGCACTGGCGGGTGGTGTCCAACATGCCGGTAGAGCGCGAGGAGCCGGCCGGCGAAGGCCTCAAGACCGTCCACTTCGTCGAGTCGGCGCGGATGAGCACCTACATCACCGCGCTCTGCGCCGGGCCGTACCACGAGGTGCGGGACAGCCACGACGGCATCGACCTGGGCGTGTTCTGCCGGGCGTCGATGGCGCGGTACCTGGACTCGGACGACCTGTTCCTGATCACCAAGCAGGGCTTCGACTTCTTCCACGAGAAGTTCGGGGTCCGCTACCCGCTGCCCAAGTACGACCAGCTCTGGGTGCCGGACTTCAACGCCGGCGCGATGGAGAACTTCGGCTGCGTCACGCACGCCGAGTCGCACTACATCTTCCGCTCGCAGGTCACCGACTTCGAGTACGAGCAGCGGGCCAACACGATCCTGCACGAGCTGGCGCACATGTGGTTCGGTGACCTGGTCACCATGCGCTGGTGGAACGACCTGTGGCTCAACGAGTCGTTCGCCGAGTGGGCCAGCCACTGGTGCAACACGCACGCCACCCGGTTCTCCGACGCGTGGACGACCTTCCTGTCGATCCGGAAGAACTGGGGCTACCGGCAGGACCAGCTCTCCTCCACCCACCCGGTCTACTGCGAGATGCCGGACCTGGAGGCCGTCGAGGTCAACTTCGACGGCATCACGTACGCCAAGGGCGCCAGCGTGCTCAAGCAGCTCGTCGCGTACGTGGGCGAGGAGCCGTTCCTGGCCGGCCTGCGGGCGTACTTCGGCAAGCACGCCTGGGGCAACGCCACCTTCGACGACCTGCTCTCCGAGCTGGAGACCGCCTCCGGCCGGGAGCTGCGCAAGTTCGCCGCGCAGTGGCTGGAGACCGCGCAGGTCAACACGGTGCGCCCCGAGGTCGTCATCGGCGCGGACGGCACCTACGAGCAGGTGCTGGTCCGCCAGGAGGCCCCGGCCGGGCACCCGACGCTGCGTACCCACCGGATCGGCGTGGGCCTCTACGACCTGACCGACGGCCGGTTGGTCCGCCGGGAGCGGGTCGAGGTCGACGTGACCGGGGAGCTGACCGAGCTGTCGGTGCTGCACGGCAAGCCCGCCGCCGACGTGCTGCTGCTCAACGACGACGACCTGACCTACACGAAGCTGCGGCTGGACGAGCGGTCGATGGCCACCGTGGTGCAGCACATCGCCGGCTTCGACTCGTCGCTGGCCCGGGCGCTGTGCTGGACCGCCGCCTGGGACATGGTCCGCGACGCCGAACTGTCGGCCCGCGACTACGTGGCGCTGGCGCTGGCCGGGCTGCCCGCTGAGACCGACATCAACCTGGTCACCGCCACCCTGCGGCAGGCGAGCACCTCGCTCACCTTCTACGCCGACCCGGCGTGGGCGCCGACCGGCTGGGCCGAGCTGGCCAGGACGGCGAAGGACGCGCTGACGAACGCCGAGCCGGGCAGCGGCTTCCAGCTCGCCTGGGCCCGCGCGTACGTCTCGGCCGCCCGGTCGGACGAGGACCTGGCGACGCTGCGCGGCTGGCTCGACGGCACCGGCGTGCCGGCCGGCCTGACCATCGACACCGAGCTGCGCTGGGCCATCCTCCAGTCGGTGGTGGCCAACGGGGCGGCGGGCGCCGCCGAGGTCGAGGCCGAGCTGGCCGCCGACCGCACGGCCAGCGGCGAGCGGGAGGCGGCGTACGCGCACGCGCTGGTCCCGACGGCGGAGAACAAGGCCGCCGTGTGGGCGGAGCTGACCGGCCCGGAGTCGCTGCCCAACTGGCGCAACCGGGCGCTGCTCCAGGGCTTCACCCACCAGACGCAGGTGGAGCTCACCGCGCCGTACCGGGAGAAGTACTTCGCCACGGTGGCCCAGATCTGGGCGCAGCGGGACAGCGAGCCGGCGCAGGAGTTCGTGCAGCTCGCGTACCCGGCGTACCTGGTCGCGGAGGAGACGGTGGCGGCCACCGACGCGTGGCTGGCCGGCGACGGCCACCCGGCGTCGCTGCGCCGGCTGGTCGCCGAGGGCCGTGACGGTGTCGTCCGGGCCCTGAAGGCCCGCGCGAAGGACGCCCAGAGCGCCTGAGCATCGGTACGCGGCCCGGGGCCGGCGTGGGTGGGAGCCCGCGCCGACCCCGGGCCGTTATCGCTGAGGAACGCGAAAGCCCGGCCCGCGCGAGGCGGACCGGGCTTCGTCGTACGAGCGGGTGGGCTCAGCCCTTGCCGGCGTGGCTGGCGAGCTGGTCGAGGCCCTGAATGATGCCGCCGGCCAGGTCGCCGCCGCCGAACGAGGCGACCATGCTCAGCGCGGCGAGCTTGGCGTACGTGTCGGGGATGCGCTTGCGCGCGTACCGGCCGGTGACGACCTCCAGCTGGCGCTGGTTGGGCGAGACCGCGATCAGCACGGACCTGTCGGGTTCGGCGAGCTGGCGGTGCAGCCGCTCGGCGTGCTCCCGGATCGGCTCGTCGAGGCCGCCGACATAGACCGAGAAGACCAGACCGGTCCCCTGGTCGGCCAGGCGGAGCGCCTCGTCGATGCGGAGCAGCTGACGGGTCGAGAACGGCCCGTCGAGCACGTCGGGCGGGGTGTCCGTCCCGGCCTCGGCCCGCTTCTCACCAACGGTCACTTGCGCCTCCGGTTCCACCGGCCGGCGCCTCGATGCCGGCCTTCTCCTGCTTGTGGCTGGTCAGCGCCGGTGCCTGCGCGCCGGCGGCCAGGGCGGTGCCGGCCGAGTCGGCCAGCTGCTCCGGACGGCCCAGGAACCAGACCGGAGTGAAGTCGAAGCGACGGCCCGGCCGGTAGCGCTTGGCGCCGCCGCCGCCACGGTTGGCGGCGAACACCATCCCGGTGATCAACAGCACCACGGCCGCCGGGATGCCGACGAAGATCAGCAAAGTCTCAGTGACAGACAATCCCAACGCCCCCAGGCGGAAAGAGAGACCAGAACATCCGGTTCGGGTGGAAGATCATTCTGTCGACCCCCCGACTCCGCTGCCATTCACGTTAGCGGAGTCGACGCCCCGCCAGATTGCGGGGTGCCGATCCCATCCGTCACTACAGTCTTCCAGTTGCGCTGCGGTGGCGAGCAGTCGGGCGTCGTCGCCGTACCGACCGGTCAGCAGGACCCCGACGGGCAGGTCCGTCGCGGTCCGCCCGATCGGCAGGGAAACGGACGGTTCGCCCGTGACGTTGAAGATGGCGCAGTACGGCGAGAATCGGCGCTGCCGGTCGAAGTCGGCCGCCGGGTTCCCGTCCTCGGTGAACCAGCCGACCGGGGCCTGCGGCGCGGCGAGGGTGGGGCAGAGCAGCAGGTCGCAGCCGGCGGTCCGGTGGGCGCCGAGGCGTACCTGGGCCTGGAGTTCGCCGAGGGTGGCCAGCAGCGCGCCGGCGCCCACGGCCGCGCCGCGGGAGCGCAGCAGCCGGGTCAGCGGCAGCAGCTCGGCCTCCCGCTCGGGCGGCACCGGGGCGAGCGCGAGGACGTACCAGACGGTCTCGAAGAGCGGCCACGCCGCCGGCCCGAGCGGCGGGTCGACCTCGACCACCTCGTGGCCGGCGGCGGTGAGCAGCGCCGCGGCCCGGTCCACGGCGGCGACGCAGTCGGGGTGGACCGGGCCGTCGGCGAGCATCGGGGCGGTGAACCGGCCGATCCGGAGCCGGCCGGGCGCGGCCCGGCGGGCCACGCCGAGGTAGCCGCCGTCCGGACGGGGCGGCGGGAGGTAGGGCTCGCCGGGCACCGGCACCGCCATCGCGTCGAGCAGCGCGGCGACGTCGGCGACCGTACGCCCGATCGGTCCGTTGGTGGGCAGGCCGAACGCGCCGAAGCCGAGCGGGCCGCTGGAGACCAGGCCACGGCTGGGCTTGTAGCCGACGAGGCCGCAGAGCGAGGCGGGGATGCGCAGCGAGCCGCCGCCGTCGGAGCCCTGCGCCACCGGCACCAGGCCGGCCGCCACCGCGGCGGCCGCGCCGCCGCTGGACCCGCCGGCGGTGTACGCGAGGTCCCACGGGTTGCGCGCCGGCGGCGCGACCAGCCCCTCGGAGTAGAGCGAGCAGCCCAGCTCCGAGGTGGTGGTCTTGCCGAGGCTGACCAGGCCGGCGGCGGTCATCAGCCGGACCACGTCGGCGTCGATCGGCGGGACGAAATCGGCGAAGGCGGCCGAGCCGAACGTGGTGCGCACCCCGGCGGTGAGGGTCAGGTCCTTGATCGCGGTCGGTACGCCGTGCAGCGGGCCGCGCTCGTCGGCGGGTGTCGCGTCGGCGACCCGGGCGGCGGCGAGCGCCCGCTCGGCGGTGACGGTCACGAACGCCCCGACGGTGTCGCCGAGCGCGTCGACCCGGTGCAGGTGGTGCGCGACCAGCTCGGCGCTGGACAGCTCGCCCCGGCCGATCGCGGCGGCCTGCTCCAACGCGGTCAGGTCGTGCGGCTCGGCCATCCCGTCATCCTGCCCGCTCGCCACGCCGAGCGGCGGCCCGACACGACCGGGTCAGGCCGGCGCCTTGTCGTCGTCGACGATGCCCGTCCAGTCCCGATCGATCGAGACCGGCTCGCGGATCGCGAACGCCTGCTCGAGACCGAGGAAGCGCAGCGCGTTGCCGCCGAGCAGCTTGTCCCGCTGGTCGTCGGTGAGGAAGTCGGACCGGTGCACCACCTGCCCGACCGGCCGCTCCCCCAGCGGGTACGGGTAGTCGCTGCCCACCAGCACCCGGTCGGCCCCCATCGTGTCGACCAGCAGCCGCAGCGCGGCCGGCTCGAAGACCACCGAGTCGACGCTGAACCGGTCCACGTAGGAGCTGGGCGGCGCGGTGGAGGCGCCGCGTACCAGGTCGCCCCGGCGGTGCCAGGCGTTGTCGGCGCGGCCCAGCCAGAACGGGAAGCTGCCGCCGCCGTGCGCGAAGCAGATCCGCAGCGTCTCGGGCACCCGGTCGAAGACGCCGCCGAGGATGAGCGCGAGTACCGACAGGTGGGTCTCGGCGGGCATGCCGGTGAGCCAGCGGGCCATCCACCGGTCCAGCCGCGGACCGCCCGGCATGTCCCACGGGTGCACGAAGACCGGCGCGCCTACCTCGGCGCAGTGGGTCAGGAACGCCACGATGCCGGCGTCGTCCAGGTCCCGGTCGCCGACGTGGTTGCCGATCTCCACCCCGACGTGCCCGGCGGCGAGGCAGCGGTCCAGTTCGGCGCAGGCGGCGTCGGGATCCTGCAGCGGCACCTGGCAGAACGGGACCAGCCGGTCGCCGCCCGCCGCGGTGACCTCCAGGGTGAGGTCGTTGAAGATGCGGGCGACCTTCACCGCCTGGTCGGCGGGGCGGTCGTAGCTGAAGAAGACCGGGGTGGGCGAGACCACCTGCACGTCCACCCCGTCGGCGTCCATGTCGGCCAGCCGGGTGCCCGCGTCCCAGCACTCCGCGCCGACCGGCCGGAACTCCGTCTCCCCCACCATGATCATGGCGGCGCGCTCGGAGTCCACGCGCAGCCAGGGCCAGCCGGACCCGCCGCACGCCGCGCCGAGGTCCGGCCACCCCCGGGGTACGACGTGCGTGTGCACGTCGACCAGCGGAGATCGCGCGGCCGGCACCGGCATCAGCCCTTGCCCGGGTGCAGCGCGCCGCACTCGCCGCAGGTGCGCGCCTTCTCGTCGGCGTAGAACGCCTGGAACACCGGGGGCAGGTCGGCGGCGATGTCGCGGACCTGGAGCTCCACCTCGTGCACCTTGTGCCCGCACTCCGGGCAGTACCACTGGAACCGCTCGAGCGTGCCCTCCTCGCGGACCCGCTCCACCACCACGCCGATCGAACCGGCCTCGGGGCGCTGCGGTGAGTGCGGGGTGTTGCGCGGCAGCATCCACATCTGACCCTCGCGCACGTGCACCGTACGCGGCCCCTCCGGGGTCATCAGGTTGATGTGCATGTTGCCCTTGACCTGATAAAAGAACTCCTCGTACGGGTCGACGTGGAAGTCGGTGCGCTGGTTCGGCCCACCCACCACCATGACGATGAAGTCGTCCCCGCCGGGGAACATCTCCTTGTTGCCCACCGGCGGCTTCAGCAGGTGCTGGTTCTCCGCGATCCACCCGGGGAAGCTGAACGGCTCGGCGATCTCACTCACGACGGACCTCCTTCTGGGAGCAGGGCGACGGCCTGGATCTCGATCAGCAGGTGCGGGTGCGGCAACTGGTGCACCGCCACCGTCGTCCGGGTCGGCCCGGACGCGTCGAAGAACTCCGCCCACACCTCGTTGTAGCCACCGAAGTCGTTCATGTTGACCAGGTACGTCGTCACCTGGACGAGGTCGGCGAGATCCGCGCCGACCGAGCGCAGCAGGTCCCGGACGTTCCCGATGACCGCCCGGGTCTGCTCCCGGATGTCGAGGTCGGTCGTGCCTAACTCGTCCACGGAAACGCCGGCGAAGGTGTTGTCCGGCCGGCGGGACGACGTACCCGAGACGAAGACGAACCCACCGGCGACCTTGACGTGCGGGAAGGCCCCGCGCGGGACGGCCTTCCCGGCGACCACCCGGGCGGTCACGCCGCCCTGCGTCGGCGGCTGGCTCACGACGACGCCTTCAGCGACGCGGTGCCGAGCTTCTCCACGACCGCTCGGACGTGCGCGCCCGGGCGCAGCGGAACGGCGGCCGTGGCGGCGCCGGCGAGGAAGACCCAGCCCTCGCGCAGCCGCACCCCGTGCCGACCTGCGAGGCGGATGCCCTCGTCGAGCGCCCGGCGCGGGTCGCCGAGGATCGCCGCGGTGGAGCCGACCTGGGCCACCCGCCCGTCGATCTCCAGCAGCACGCCCAGGTTGTCCAGCCCGTCCGGCACCGGCGACCAGGGGCCGACCACGAACGCGGCGGCGGAGGTGTTGTCGGCGACGACGTCCGGCAGGGAGAAGGTGAAGTTGGCGTACCGGGAGTCGATCAGCTCGATCGCCGGCGCCACCGCGCGGACCGCGTCGGTGAACGCGCCGACCGGCTCGCCCGGCTCGGGGAGGCGGTCCAGCAGGAACGCCACCTCCGGCTCGACCCGGGGGTGGATGAATTCCCCGACGTCCACGGTCGCGCCGTCGGGCACCCGCATCACATCGGTGAGCCGACCCCAGATCACCTCGTCCACGCCCATCTGGGCCATCTTCGCCCTGCTGGTCAGCCCCATCTTGAGCCCGACCAGCCGCTCGCCCCGGTCGAGGCGACGCTGGAGCAGCGCGGTCTGCACCGCGTACGCGGCGTCCACGTCCAGGCCGGTCTCGGCGGCGAGCTGCGGGACCGCGGTGGCGCTGTCGGCCGCCGCGCCCAGCTTCTCGGCGATCCCCGCGATGTCCGGACCGATCATGCTGTGCCGCCCTCTCCCTGCTCGGCGGGTCGACCGGCGAGGTCGAGCGCCACGTCCACGATCATGTCCTCCTGGCCGCCGACCATCCGGCGCCGGCCCAGCTCCACCAGGATCGAACGGACGTCCACCCCGTACCGCGCGGAGGCGCGTTCGGCGTGGCGCAGGAAACTGGAGTACACCCCGGCGTACCCGAGGGAGAGCGTCTCCCGGTCGACCTGGACCGGCCGGTCCTGGAGCGGACGGACCACGTCGTCGGCGGCGTCCATCAGCGCGAACACGTCGCAGCCGTGCTTCCAGCCGTGCAGCTCGGCGACCGCCACGAAGACCTCCAGCGGGGCGTTGCCCGCGCCGGCGCCCATCCCCGCCAGCGAGGCGTCCACCCGGACGGTCCGGCCGTGCGGGGTGTCCGGTCCGGTCGGTGCGTCGCCGACGATCCGGCCGTGTTCCACGGCGATCACGCTGTTGGCCACCCCGAGCGACAGGTTGTGGTGCGCGTGGATGCCGATCTGCGTCTCCGGCGCCAGCACCTGCCGGTACGCGTCGACCCGCTGCGCCACGTCGGACATCAGCAGCCGCCCACCGGAGTCGGTGACGTAGACGCAGTGTGCCCCGTACGACTCCATCAACCGGGCCTGCTCCGCCAGCCCGGCCGGGTCGTTCATGTGCGACATCATCAGGAACCCGGAGACGTCCATGCCGTTCTCCCGGGCCCAGGAGATGTGCTGGGCGGAGATGTCCGCCTCGGTGCAGTGGGTGGCGATCCGCACGCTGGTCACCCCGAGCGCCTTCGCCGCCCGCAGGTCGGCGATGGTGCCGATCCCGGGCAGCAGCAGGGTGGTCAGCTTCGCGCTGGTCAGCACCTCGGCGGCGGCGGAGATCCAGTCGGTGTCGCTGGCGGCGCCGTGGCCGTAGTTGACGCTGGAGCCGGCCAGGCCGTCGCCGTGCGCCACCTCGATCGCGGCCACCCCGGCGGCGTCGAGCGCGGCGGCGATGGTGCGCACCTGGTCGACGGTGTAGCGGTGGCCGATGGCGTGCATGCCGTCCCGCAGCGTCACGTCCTGGATGTAGAGGTCCGTCACGCCGGGACTCCCTTCGTCCGCACCGCGACCAGCCGCTCCGCGGTGCGCAGCGCGGCCGAGGTCATGATGTCCAGGTTCCCGGCGTACGCGGGGAGGTAGTGCCCGGCCCCGGAGACCTCCAGGAAGACCGAGACCTGCAACCCGGCGATACGCCGACCCAGCGACGGCAGGTACGCGTCGACCCGGTCGAACTGCACGTCCTGCTTGAGCCGGTAGCCCGGGACGTACTCCTGCACGGTCGCCACCATCTCGGCGATCGAGTCGGCGACGGCGGCCCGGTCGGCGTCGGCGTCCGGGCAGAGGCAGTAGACGGTGTCCCGCATCAGCAGCGGCGGGTCGGCCGGGTTGAGCACGATGATCGCCTTGCCGCGTTCGGCGCCGCCCACCACCTCGATCGCCCGGGCGGTCGTCTCGGTGAACTCGTCGATGTTGGCCCGGGTGCCGGGGCCCGCCGACTTCGAGGCGATGGAGGCGACGATCTCCCCGTACGCGACGGGGGTGACCCGGCCGACGGCGGCGACGATCGGCACGGTGGCCTGCCCGCCGCAGGTCACCATGTTCACGTTGGTCTCGTGCAGGTGCTCGTCGAGGTTCACCGGCGGCACCACGTACGGGCCGATCGCGGCGGGCGTCAGGTCGACCACGGTGCGGCCGTGCGCGCGCAGCACCGCGTCGTGGCGCCGGTGCGCGCCGGCCGAGGTGGCGTCGAAGACCAGCTCGACGTCGGCGAACTCGGGCAGCGCCACCAGCCCGTCCACGCCGTCGGCGGTGGTGGCCACGCCGAGCCGCCGGGCCCGGGCCAGGCCGTCCGAGGCCGGGACGATGCCGGCCATCGCGACCATCCGCAGGCTGCCGCTCAGCCGCAACACCTTGATCATCAGGTCGGTGCCGATGTTGCCCGACCCGAGCACCGCCACGCCGATGCTCATGCTGTGCCGCCTTTCGTTCGCGACTGCGGGGCTCGCAACCCCGGCTCACTCCTCGCGCTCACGCCGCCACCTCCGTCGAGAAGCAGGTCCGCACCGAGCCGAGCCCGGAGATCCGGGCCTCGTACGCGGCGCCCGGGGTGACCGGCACCATCGGCCCGAGCGCCCCGGAGAGCACCACGTCGCCGGCGCGCAGCGGGTCCCCGGCGCGGGCCATGGTGCCGGCCAGCCACTCCAGGGCGTGCAGCGGGTTGCCCAGGCAGGCCGCCCCGGCGCCGACCGACACCGGCTCCCCCGCGCGTTCCAGCACCATGCCGCAGAGCCGCAGGTCGACGTCGGCGAGCCGACGAGGCGTGGTGCCGAGCACGAAGAGCCCGCTGGAGGCGTTGTCCGCGATGGTGTCCACGATGGAGATGTCCCAGCCGGCGATCCGGGAGTCGACGATCTCGATGGCCGGCAGCACGTGGTCGACGGCCCGGATCAGGTCGACGGTGGTGACCCGTTCGTCGGTCAGGTCCGCGCCGAGGACGAAGGCGATCTCCGCCTCCACCCGGGGCTGGAGCAGCCGGTCGATCGGCACCTCGACGCCGTCGCCGACCGCCATCGCGTCGGTGAGCGCCCCGAAGTCCGGCTGGTAGACCCCGAAGTTCTCCTGCACCGCCCGGGAGGTCAGCCCGATCTTCGCGCCGACCCGGCGTTCGCCCCGGTCCCACCAGGTCTGCGCCTGGCGCTGCTGCACCTGGTACGCCGACTCGACGTCCCCCTCGGGCAGCAGCCGGCCCCGCAGCGGCGGGCACGGCTTCCCGCTCGTCCGGGCCTCGGTGAGCTCCCGGTTGGCGCCTTCGATATCGATCATGAAAGGTCCACGCAGACGTTGGTGAGTTCGGAGTAGAAGTTCAGCGAGTGCACGCCGCCCTCCCGGCCGATGCCGGAGGCCTTCACCCCGCCGAACGGGGTGCGCAGGTCGCGCAGGAACCAGGTGTTGACCCACACGATGCCGGCGTCCAGCCGGGCGCCGGCCCGGTGCGCCCGGCCCACGTCCCGGGTCCAGACCGTCGCCGCCAGGCCGTACTCGGTGCCGTTGGCCAGGGCGTACGCCTCGTCCTCGTCGTCGAACGGTGCGACGTGCACGACCGGGCCGAAGATCTCCTCGGTGTTGGTCCGGGCATCCGGGCCGAGCCCGGTGAGCACCGTCGGCTGCACGTACGCGCCGCCGTCGCGAGCGTCGCCGAAGCGCGGCACCCCGCCCCCGGCCAACACCTCGGCGCCCTCGGCGCGGGCCAGGTCGTAGTGGCCGCACACCTTGTCCCGGTGGGCGTGCGAGATCAGCGGCATGTTCACCGTCGCCTCGTCGGCCGGCCAGCCGTACGCCAACGCGCCGGCCCGCTCGGCCAGCCGGGCGGTGAACTCCTCGAAGACCGGCCGCTGCACGTAGATCCGCTCGGTGCAGAGGCAGACCTGGCCGCCGTTGGTGAAGCTGGACCGGACCGACCCGGCGACCGCGGCGTCCAGGTCGGCGTCGGCGAAGACCAGGCCGGCGTTCTTGCCGCCAAGCTCGAAGCTGACCGCCTTCACCCCGTCCGCGGCGGCCCGCATGATGGCGCCGCCGGTGGCCGACTCGCCGGTGAAGGTGATCGCGTCGACGCCGGGGTGCCGGGTGAGGAACTCCCCGGCCGAGTCCGGGCCGAAGCCGTGCACCAGGTTGAACACCCCGTCCGGCACGCCGGCGGCGGCCATCACCTCGGCGAGCAGCGTCGCCGACGCGGGGGTCTCCTCGCTGGGCTTGACCACCACCGCGTTGCCGCAGGCCAGCGCCGGGGCGACCTTCCAGGTGAGCAGGAGCAGCGGCAGGTTCCACGGCACGATCACCGCGACCACGCCGACCGGCTTGCGGACCGCGTAGTTCAGCGCCCGGCCGCCGGTCGGGGTGACCGTGGTGAACGACTCGGTGGGCGCGGTCGCCACGATCTCGGCGAACGCCCGGAAGTTGGCCGCGCCGCGCGGGATGTCCAGGGTCCGGGCCTGGGAGATGCTCTTGCCGGTGTCGGAGACCTCGGCGGCGACCAGGTCGTCGAAGCGGCGTTCCAGCTCGTCGGCGACGCGGCGCAGCACCTCGGCGCGCTCCCGTTCGCCGGTCCGGCCCCACGGGCCGCGCAGCGCCGCCCGGGCCGCGGCCACCGCGTCGTCCACCGTGGATGCGTCGGCCTCGACCACCTCGAAGACCGGCGCACCGGTCACCGGGCTGCGCTTGGTGAACCGCTTGCCGGCGTCGACGAACGCACCGCCGACGAAGTTGCGCAGCAGCCCCGGCCCGTCGGGCGCGTGCCCGGACATCAGCCGCGGATCCCAGAGCGTCATCCCCGCCCCCTCCGGCTGATCGCCACGACGCCGCCGGCCAGCAACGCCACCGCGCCGACGGCGACCGCGCCGAGTGCCTGGTACTGCCGGCGCACCCGGCGGCGCACCTGCGCGTACGGGGTGGTGGAGAAGGAGACCAGCTCGTACTGGGAAACGTACCGGCCCGGCAGCGCCCGTTCCAGGGCGTGCTCGATCCGCTTGCGGGTCCGGAAGACCGGCGAGGCGACCTTGTCCCGCATTTCCACGAAGTTGGCCAGCGCCATCCGGGCGATCGCCTCCGCGTCGGCCTGCCGCCGGCGCTGGAACAGCGGCAGCGCGGCCGACCAGTCGTCGCCGCACTCGTCCAGGCAACGGTCCAGCTCGACCACGTCCTCGAAGGCGCAGTTCGCGCCCTGGCCGTAGAACGGGACGATCGCGTGCGCGGCGTCGCCGAGCAGGCCGACCCGCCCGTCGACCTGCCAGGGGGTGCAGCGGACCGTGCCGAGCACGCCGACCGGGTTGTGCTGGTAGTCGTCGACCAGGTTGGGGGCCAGTGGCAGCAGGTCCGGGTAGTGCCGGGCGAAGTGCTGCTCGATCGCGGCCGGGCTGCCCAGCGAGGCGAAGCTGGCGGTGCCGTGGGTGGGCCAGAAGAGGGTGCAGGTGAAGGAGCGGTCCGGGTTGGGCAGCGCGATCATCATCGAGGTGCCGCGCGGCCAGATGTGCAGGGCGCCCGGGTCGAGGGCGAACTCGCCGCCGACCGGCGGGATGGTGAGCTCCTTGTAGCCGTAGTCGAGGAAGTCCAGGCTCTCGGTCAGCACCCCGTACCCGAGGAGTTGCCCGCGCACCGCGGAGCCGGCGCCGTCGGCGCCCAGGACGACCGACGCGGCGGCGGCGACCATGCCCTGCGGGGTCTCGAAGGTCATCTCGCCGCTGGTCGGGTCGAGCCCGACCAGCCGGTGGTCGAAAGCGATCCGCACCCCGGGAAGCTTGTCGGCCGCGTCGAGCAGCGCGTTGTTCAGCGCGCCCCGGCTGATCGAGTTGATCGCCCGCTCACCGCCGACGCTGTACGACTGGAACTGCGGCTCGCCCTGCACCGGGTGGATCATCCGGCCGCGCATCGGCAGCGCGTCCGCCATCACCTGCTCGTCCAGCCCGATCCGGCGCAGCGCATCCAGGCCGCGCTCGGAGAGCGCCAGGTTGATCGACCGGCCGCGCTCGACCCGCCCGGTCCTCGGGTCCGGCCGCCGCTCGTAGAGCGCCACCGGGTAGCCGCGGCGGGCCAGGAAGCAGGCCAGCAGGCAGCCGGCCAGCCCGGCCCCGACGACGGCGATCTCGTCGCGTTCCGTCCTCATGGGTGCACCTCGGAAACGGTCGCGGCCAGCGCGTCGGCGGCCCGCCAGCAGTCGTGGTACGTCGAGTAGAGCGGCACCGGGGCGAACCGCACGATGTCCGGCTCCCGGGCGTCGGCGATCACCCCGTGCTCGTGCCGCAGCCGCTTGGTCAGCTCGTTCGCGCTGCCCTCCGCGATCCGCACGGAGAGCTGGCAGCCGCGCCGCGCGGGGTCGCGCGGGGTGACCACGGTCAGCGGCCGGCCGGCGGCCACCTGGTCGAGGAGCCGTTCCAGCCACCCGGTGAGCCGGACGCTGCGCTCCCGCAGCGCGGGCATCCCGACGGTGTCGAAGAGCTCCAGCGAGGTCCGCACCGGCCCCATCGCGAAGATCGGCGGGTTGGAGATCTGCCAGGCCTCGACGGTGGCCGGCGGCCGGGATACCGGGGTCATCTCGAACCGGGTGGCCGCCGCGGTGCTCCACCAGCCCTCGAAGCGAGGCAGGCCCGGGTCGCCGAGGTGTCGTTCGTGGACGAAGACGCCGGCGAGCGCCCCCGGCCCGGAGTTCAGGTACTTGTAGGAGCACCAGGCGGCGAAGTCGACGTCCCAGTCGTGCAGCGCCAGCGGCACGTTGCCGACCGCGTGCGCCAGGTCCCAGCCGACCACGGCACCGGCGGCCCGGCCGGCGGCGGTGATCGCCGGAATGTCCATCAGCTCGCCGGTGAGATAGTTGACCCCGCCGAGCAGCACCAGCGCGACGGTGTCGCCCTCGGCGGCCAGGAAGTCGACCACGTCGGAGGTGCGCAGGGTGTCCTCGCCCGGGCGCGGGCGCAGCCGGACCACGGCGGTGTCCGGGTCGAGGCCGTGGAACCGGGCCTGGCTGCGGACCGCGTAGCTGTCCGAGGGGAAGGCGCTGTCCTCGATCACGATCCGGGTCCGTGCCCCCGTCGGCCGATAGAAGCTCACCATCAGCAGGTGCAGGTTGACGGTGAGGGAGTTCATCACCACGGTCTCCGCCGGCAGCGCGCCGACCAGTCGCGCGGCCGGCGCGGTCAGCAGCTCGTGGTACGGCAGCCACGGCCGCTCCGCCTCCAGGTGCCCCTCCACCCCGAGCCGGCGCCAGGCGTCCAGGTCGGCGAGGAGCTCGTCCCGGGTGGCCCGCGGTTGCAGGCCGAGGGAGTTGCCGGCCAGGTAGGCGGCCTCGGGGTAGCGGCCGCCGTCGGAGGGCGGCACGTGAAAGAGGTGGCGGTGGCCGGGGTCGGCCTTGTCGAGGCGGTGGGCCTCCTGCTCCTGGTTCACCGTCGGTTCCCCGGTCACATCGCGGTCCGGGCCGACCAGAGCTCCGGGAAGACCACCCGGGCCATGCTCCGCTGCAACCAGGCCAGCCCAGCGGAACCGCCGCTGCCCACCTTCGCGCCCATGGTGCGCTGCACCGCCTTCACGTGGTTCCACCGCCAGTCACCGAACTGCTCGGCCACCTCGGCCAGCGCCTCGCCGAGCAGCCGGAGCTCGTTCCGCGGCCCGTCGTCGCCGTAGATCTCCACCCAGGCCGCCTCGACCAGCGGGTGCGACCCGTGCTCGACGGAGACGTCCCGGGTCAGCAGGTCGGCCGGAAGGTCGTGGCCGTGCCGGGCGAGCAGGGCGATCACGTCGTCCCAGAGGCTCGGCGCGGCGAGGGCGGCCAGCAGTTCCCCGTGCACCTGCTCCTGCCGGCGGAACGGACGGATCAGGGCCGGGTCGCGCAGGCCGAGCAGGAACTCCAGGTGCCGGTACATCGCGGACTGGAAGCCGGAGCCCTCGCCGAGCTGGTTGCGGAACCGGTTGAAGTCGGCCGGGGTCATCCACCGCAGCCCACGCCAGGCCGCGTTGAGCCCCTCCAGGTGCAGGGCCGCCCGGCGCAGCGGCGCCAACGCCTCCCAGACCCGGTCGGCGCGCAGGTCCCGCTGGGCCTGGCGCAGCTCGTGGCAGGTGAGCCCGAAGTACAGCTCCATGATCTGGCTGACCATCAGGAAGGACATCTCGCCCGGGTCGGAGGTCACCGGCTGCTGCAACGAGTGCAGGGTGCTGGCGTGCACGTACGCGTCGTACGGCACCCGGTCGGCGAACTCCAGGGTCGGTTCGCCACGGTTTCGGGCCGCCCGCGCGGCCCGCTGCTGCGGGGTGGCCGGGCGTACCGCCGCGGTCGGCGCGGGCGCCCGCACGTCGGTCTGCTCCACGGTCTCGTCTCCTCCTGGTACGGGTGCCGACATGATCCCGCGGTCGCCGGGGTGTACGGAATGCCGATTCGATGGCACTGACCGCTGATCACCTTCAGTCCGGAACGCTCTTCTGCCGATCCGCTTGCGAAAGGTAAAGTCCCCGCGTGGATGAGATGGACTGGGCGCTGCTGCGTGAGCTGCAGGCCGACGCGCGACTGTCGTTCAGTGAACTCTCCCGCCGGGTGCACCTGTCACCGCCGGCGGTGGCCGAGCGGGTGCGCCGGCTGGAGGAGTCCGGCGTGATCAGCGGTTACCACGCCCACGTCGACCTGACCCGGGCCGGCCGCAGCGTGGTCGCCCTGATCCGGATGTCCTGCTACGGCTCGCGCTGCATCCTCAACGACCCGGAGGTGTCCGGCTGGCCGGAGATCATGGAGATCCACCGGATCACCGGGGACGCGTGCAGCATGCTCAAGGTGGCCGCCGGCTCGATCGAGGAGTTCGAGGCGGTGATCGACCGGCTCGCCCCGTACGGCCAGCCGTCCAGCACGATGGTGCTCTCCACCCCGCTGGACTGGCACCCGGTCGGGCAGCTCCCGCCCGGGCCGGCCGCGAAGCCGGACGCCCGCCGCCGCTGAACCCGATCCGGTACGCCCCGGCGCCCCCGTCCGGGGTGCCGGTCACCCCCACCCCGACCCGGCGCGGGCCGGAGTCGGCCAGCCCGAGGTCGCCCACGGCCCGAACCGCGATCACGCTCGGTGCTGTCCGGCCGGCCGAGCCACCGACACCCCGGACGCTTTGCTCTGCTGCCGCCCAGGCAACAGTAACCACGGGTGATCAGGCCTGAGCCTGACCCTCGTCGAGCCGCCTGCCCAGTCCGCAGCTCACGGCGGTGTTGCCGATAAGGCAGCAGAGCAAAGCGTCCGGGTGGGCACATCGGTCCACGTCGCGTCTCGTCACTCTCGGCAACGTGAGCATTGGTGACGCTGCGTGCCCATCGGTCGTCGGCGGCGTCAGGTTTGCCCCCGGGCCAACGGGAATGCAGGCCCGAACACCCGTCGCAGGATTCCGGCGAATCGTCGCCGGGAGGGGGGAATCATGCGGGGGCTCCACGCGTACCATCGCGCCTTTTCCGCCGCGCTGGCCATGTTCGCCCTGATCGCGGCGTTCGTGCTGGCGACGGCCACGCCGGCGAGGGCCGGCGAGAACGTGTTCGTCGAGGTCACGCCGAACAGCGCGCAGGCCGGCACCCGGGTCAACATCCGGGCCAGCTGCGACAACGCGAACAACCGGCAGGCGGACGTGCACTCCGACGCCTTCGGTCGGGTGATGCTCCGGCCCGACAACGGCTTCCTGACCGGGGCGGTGACCATCCCGGGCAACAAGCAGCCCGGCGACTACACCGTCGACCTGCGCTGCTCGAACGGCAACACCGCGTCGACCATGCTGACCGTGCTCAACATGGCCCAGCCGAGCAAGGGCCCGGCGACCGGCGGCGGGGGCACCGCCGAGGACCGGGGAGTCGGCTCGCTGCTGCTGGTCGGCGGCCTGGCCGTGCTCGCCGTGGTGGCCGGTCTCGGGGTCTTCGGCAGTGGCCGTCGACGCGCCGGGACCCGCGCCTGACGTACCGCCGTCATGACCCGCCGACGCAGCCGTACGCCGCGGTCGGGTCGGGACCGGCTGCGCGCCGCGGCCCGGCTCGCGGCCCGGACGACGGGCCGGTTCCGCCGGGTGGCCCGCCAGGCCTTCTCCGCCAGCGTCGCCACCACCGACCCGGTCGCCCACGCCCGTCCGGTGCGTCCGCCGACCGCCGTCCGGCGGTACGCGGGCCGCCATCCCGGCGTCGGGGTGCTGGTGATCGGGACCCTGATGGTGCTGATCGTGGCGATGCTCGGGGTGGAGCGGGTCACCGGGCTGAGCGTCCTGCCGGACCGGTTCATCGCCGGGCTGCGCCCCCCGCCGAAGAAGTTCCCGGTGCTGCCGGGGAGCCCGCCGACCCGGATCGCGATCTCCTCGATCGACCTTCAGGCGCCGGTCCACCACGTCGGCATCGCCGCCGACGGCAGCATCGCGGTGCCGGACGCCACCCGCGCCCAGGAGGCCGGCTGGTACGACCAGGGCCCGACCCCCGGCCAGTACGGCCCGGCGGTGCTGGTCGGGCACGTGGACACCACCACCGGACCGGCGGTCTTCCACGGTCTCAAGGAACTGCGCACCGGGGACACCGTGGAGGTGACCAGGGAGGACCACCGGGTGGCCGTCTTCGAGGTCGACCAGGTGGAGCGCTACGGCAAGGACCGGCTGCCGACCGACGAGATCTTCGGCGACTTCAGCCGCCCGAACCTGCGGCTGATCACCTGCGGCGGCCGGTGGGTGGGCGGCGAGACGGGGTACGCGGACAACGTCGTGGTCTACGCCTCGCTGATCCGGGCCCGCGACGGCTGACCGCCGGCCCGTCCGCCCCGGGTGGTCGGGCAGCCTCGGTCAGGCCGCCTCGGGCTCGCGCAGGTCGAGCCAGTCCGCCCAGCGTGGGTCGGGGGTCCGGTGCCCGAGCACCCGCCAGGCCGTGCCCTTCGGCGCGGCCGGCAGGGAGTGCAGCCGCCAGCCCAGCTCGGCCGGGGTCTTGTCGCCCTTCGTGTGGTTGCACCGGGCGCAGGCGGCAACCACGTTCTCCCAGGCGTGCCGGCCGCCCCGGCTGCGCGGGAAGACGTGGTCGATGGTCTCGGCCGGGCCGCGGCAGTAGGCGCAGCGCCCACCGTCCCGGGCGAAGATCGCCCGCCGGGAGAGCCCGACGTGGGTTCGGTACGGCACCCGGACGAAGCGGGTGAGCCGGACCACCGAGGGGACCGGCAGCGCGTCCCGGGCGCTGTGCAGGACGCCCTCGCCGTCGGCGACGCAGACGGCCTTGGCGGAGAGGACGAGGATGGCGGCGCGACGCACGGACACGACACACAGCGGCTCGTAGGTGGCGTTGAGAACCAGCGCGCTGGAGCCCACCGTGGGTCGTATGTCAGGCATCGTGCTCACCCTCCCGGTCCAGCCGTTCCCACCGCTGGGCACGTCGGTCGGGCCCGGCACAGCCGGTAACCACGACCGACGCCGGCGGGCTCACCGACGTCCGTTGCGCCAATAGTCCCTGATAAGACCCCGGATTGCACGTACTAATCCGGGGTCCCTCATGAAGCTTTCTCCGGTCGTGTGAAGATGTCCGGTTACCAACCGGTGATCATGATGCACCGCGCAGGCCGGACGCCCGGTGGGTCGGCGACGGCCCGCCCCGCCCGGTGCGGTACGAAGACAGGGTGAGCCCTGCCAGCCTGATCTTCCTCGCCGAGCCGATCGACCCCACGCCGTCGCAGGACTGCCTGACGAACACCCTCTGCAAGACCGTGCTGGACGCCACCGACTCGGTCTGGTTCGCCGAGGGCAGCTACTGGATCCTGCTGAAACCCCTGCGGGTCGCCCTGATCCTGCTGCTGGCCGTGATCGCCCGATGGGCGCTGCACCGGACGATCAACCGGCTGGTCCGCACCACCACCGAGGGCTCGGTGCCGACCATGCTCCGGCCGCTGCGGGAGCGGATCCCGTCCGCCTCGCTCACGCCCGAGGAGTTCGTGCCGGAGCGGCGCCGGCAGCGGGCCGAGGCGGTCGGCTCGGTGCTGCGCAGCGTGGTCACGGCCTTCGTCTTCGGCATCGCGCTGCTGATGACCCTGCGCGAGTTCAGCTTCGACCTGGCGCCGCTGCTGGCCAGCGCCGGGATCGCCGGCGTGGCCCTCGGCTTCGGCGCGCAGAGCCTGGTGAAGGACCTGATCGCCGGACTGTTCATGTTGATAGAGGACCAGTACGGCGTCGGCGACACCGTCGACCTCGGCGAGGCGACCGGTGTGGTCGAGTCGGTGGGACTGCGGGTCACCACGGTCCGGGACGGGCGCGGGGTGCTCTGGTACATCCGCAACGGCGAGATCGTCCGGGTGGGCAACAAGAGCCAGGGCTGGGCGCTGGTGGTGGTGGACCTGCCGATCGGCTTCGCCGGTACCGAGGAGGCCAACGCGGTGCTGCGCATCGCCGCCGCCTCGGTGGCGATGGACCCCGACCTGGCCCCGGAGATCGTCGAGCCGCCCGAGGTGCTCGGCGTGGAGCAGATCACCGTGGACGGGGCGGTGATCCGGACGGTGGTCAAGACCACCGCCGAGGGGCAGTTCGCAGTGGGACGCGAGCTGCGCCGCCGGCTGGCCGAGGCGCTGGAGAACTCCGGCATCACGGCCCGGATCGCGGCCGCCCGGCTCTATCCGGGCCGGCTCCCACAGCCCGATTCCACCCCCGGCACCGGCCAGGGTGGCGCCACCTGACCTGCGGGTGAAGCCCGCGTCACGACGAGCGGAAATCCGGGGGTCGCGGACCGCGCGGCCCCTCGGGTATCGTCCGTTCGTTCAGTCGGAGATGCGACGATCGATCCGTTCGCCCTAGCCAGTTGTCAGACTATCGGGCAGAATCCGGTGCACAGCGCTCCCGCCGGAGCGTGATCAAGTCCTCGCTGATCCGTAGATCTGACGACGGGGTCCCGACGGGCCGTCACGAGCGGTCGACGTCGGGGCACGATGGAGGCGACGGTGTCCGAGCGACCCTCCCCGGAGCAGCCGGCCACCTTCAGTGAGGTGTTCGGCCAGGCTGAGTACCGGGCGGTCTTCACGGCCAGCGCGCTCTCCTGGATCGGCGACTACGTCGCCAAGGCGGCCGTCACGGTGCTGGTCTACCAGCAGACCGACGGTTCCGTCGCGCTCTCCGCCGCCGCGTTCGCGGTGAGCTACCTGCCCTGGCTCGTCGGCGGCCCGGTGCTCGCCACCCTGGCCGAGCGGCACCGCTACCGCCAGGTCATGGTCGTCTGTGACGTGGTCCGCATGGCGCTGACCGCGCTGATCGCCGTGCCGCACATGCCGGTCTGGGCGATCCTGGCCCTGCTCTTCGCCACTACCCTGGCCAACCCGCCCAGTCAGGCCGCCAAGTCGGCGCTGCTGCCGGTCATCCTCTCCGGTGACCGCCTGGTGCTCGGGCTGTCGCTGAACGCCAGCGTCGGCCAGGCCGCACAGGTCGTCGGCTACCTGGTCGGCGCGGCGGTGGCCGCCTTCAGCCCGGCCGCGGCGCTGCTGCTCAATGCCGCCACCTTCGCCCTCTCGGCCGTGCTGGTCCGCCTCGGCGTCCGCGACCGGGAACCGGCGATGACCGAGGCGCACCGCAGTCACCTGTTGCGGGAGACCGCCGAGGGCTTCCGGATCGTCTTCGGCACTCCCGTGCTCCGGGCGATCGCGGTGCTGGTGTGGAGCGCCATGCTCTTCTCCATCGTCCCCGAGGGCCTGGCCGCCGCGTGGGCCGGCGAGCGCTCCGACAGCGGGCTCGGCGCCGGGCTGGCGCAGGCCGTCATCATGGCCGCCAACCCGGTGGGCTTCATCCTCGGCGGGCTCCTGATCGGCCGGGCGCTCACGCCGGCCCGCCGGCTAGCGCTGATGCGACCGCTGGCGGTGCTGGCCCCGCTGGCGCTGGTTCCCGCACTGTTCGACCCGCCGCCGACGGTCGTCGCCCTGCTCGCCGCCGCGTGCGGCTTCGCGGTCGCCGGCATGCTGCCGACGGCCAACGGGCTCTTCGTCCGGGCCCTGCCCAACGGGTACCGGGCCCGGGCCTTCGGCGTGATGGCCACCGGCGTCCAGGCGATCCAGGGCGCCGCGGTGCTGATCACCGGGCTGCTCGCCGGCCGGTTCTCGGTGCCCGTGGTGGTCGGCGTGTGGAGCGCCGCCGGGGTGCTGCTGATGCTCGTCGCGGCGCTCCGCTGGCCGGACCGGACGACGGTCGACTCGGCGGTGGAGGCCGCCGAGCGGGCCAACGAGTCGGTGACGAGGGGTGACCGGGCGCACACCGCCGGCGCTCGTGCCGGCCGCGCAGCGGGCGAACACGGCCGCCGCAGCCACGCTGTGACGTGATCGGCAGTGGCCGGGGCGGTACGCCCCGGTCGGCCCGCCACCGCACCTGGCAGGATGGAACGGTGAATCCCGCAGCTGAGTCCGACCGGCCCGGTGCGTCGATGACCCTCTTCGAGGCGGTCGGCGGCGAGCCGACGTTCCGCAAGTTGGTCGACGAGTTCTACGCGGGGGTGGCCACCGATCCGCTGCTGCGACCGATGTACCCGGAGGAGGACCTCGGGCCGGCCGCCGACCGGCTGGCCCTCTTCCTGATGCAGTACTGGGGCGGCCCGAACACCTACTCCGCGCAGCGTGGCCACCCGCGGCTGCGCATGCGGCACGCCTCGTTCCGGATCGGCGCGGCCGAGCGCGACGCCTGGCTGCACCACATGCGACGGGCGGTCGACCGGCTGGACCTGCCGCCGGAGATCGCCGTGGCGCTCTGGGAGTACCTGGAGCGCGCCGCGTACTTCATGGTCAACGTGATGGAGGACCCGGCCGAGGGCGCCTGAGCGGCGCCGCCCGGCCGGCCCGCCCGGTTCAGAGCAGGGCGCCCTCGTCGTGCAGCCAGTCCACGAAGGTGGTCGCCACCGCGGCCCCGCAGTCGATCATCTCGACCAGCAGCGCGTCGTGCGTGCCCGCGCCGAGCGGCACCTGGAGCTCGGCGTAGATGGGCAGCTGACCACGCTCGGTCGGGTCACCGATGTATGCCTTGCAGAACCGGCGGGTGTGGTTCCACTCGTTGACCACCCGGTAGGCACGGTCGGCCCAGTCCGGCGGAACGGTCGCGTGTGGACGGGCCCGCATCACCAGGATCTCGTCCTCCGGGCCCTCCAGGGTGACCAGCACCGCGTGCCGCTCCCACATGGCCAGCAGGTTGCCGTCGCCGTCGGCCAGGTACCGCACGTCCAGCAGGTCCAGCGCGTCACAGACCCGACGCAGGGTGACCGGCTCGACGGCGACCGGCATGTCCGTGATCACGGACCGGTCGGCGGCCGGACAATCGTCCCCCGGCTGACGGGGGGCCGGTGGTCCGACCCGGACGGTGCTGTCCACTGTGATCCCGCTTCGAGTTTCCGGGTCGCCGCCGCCGGCGGGACCAGGGCGCCATGACCACCACGGCATCGCTCGCGCACCTCACTCCCCAGCGGATCCGGACGCCTACGGTGCGTTGGATCCGAGGATGGACGGTACCCGGACAGCCGGGTTGAAGCACCCCCCTAACGGCAGCCCCAGCCCGGAAGAATGACCACAGGTCATACTTTCGGACGAACCTATGCCGGCCGGACGGCGAGCTCCGAGACGGTGCGCGCCCATGCCGCTCCGTAGGGTCCCGCCAGCCCGACCCAGCGTCCGGCCACCCGCACCTGGGCCTGCCCGGTGCCGCCGGACGGCTCCGGCGGGCCGAGGAAGCCCATCCGGACCACGGCCTGGACCAGGCGCTGGGACACCTCGACCGGCTCTCCCGGCGGGTCGTCCGGGCGGACCGTCACCGCCACGTGGTCGAGCAGGGCGTCCCGGAGCACGCGCTGCCCCACCGCGCGCCCGGCCACCCCCTCGGTCGCGGCGGTACGCAGGGTGCCGGCCGCCGCCTCGGCGACCCGCCGCAGCTCCGCCGCCGGAATCAGCTCGACCCGGCGGCTCGCGCCGGGCGGCAGCGGCCAGCGCCACTGGGCGTCCCGACGGGCCGGCAGCGCGTCGTCGGCCGCCGCCAGCCGGGCCAGCAGGTCGGCCGCGCCGACCGTCACGTCGTCCGGCGCGGTACCGGAGACGGTGCGGACGACCAGCACGTCCCAGGGCAGCCGGGCCCAGAGCGCCGTCCGGCCGGCCCCGGCCACCGGGCGGAGCCGGACCACGGTGGCCGGGTCGAACCGGACCAGCCGGGCCAGGAAGGCACCCGCGTCGGCGACCCCCGACAGCCCGTGTCCGACCATCACCGGCCCGCCACTCACGCCGCCCCGCCCGGCGCGTACGAGAGCAGGAAGGCCCGCTCCTCGTCGCTGAGCCGCCGGGGCAGCTTGCGGGTCAGGTCGAACGGGACCAGCACCGAACGGGCGGTGCTGGCCAGCACGTCGCCGTCGTAGAGCTCGTACGCGACGGTGAACGAAGCGGCCCGGATCTGCTCCACCCACAGTTCGATCCGGACGGTCGGGGCCGCCTCCGCGGTGGCCCGGCCGAGCGCGTAGTCGACCGGGCGCAGGTAGTCGACCTCGTGCCGGCGGATGACGACGCCGTCGGCGAACGAGCCCACCCCCCACGCCCGGCCCCCGGCGAACATCAACGCCACCCGCGCCTCCTCGTAGAGCGTGAGGAAGCGCGAGTTGTTGACGTGGCCGTACGCGTCCAGGTCGGACCAGCGCAGCGTGCAGTGGTAGACGAACCGGTCAGTCACGGGTGAGCTTGCGGTAGGTCACCCGGTGCGGGCGGGCGGCCTCGGCGCCGAGCCGGTCGATCTTGTTCTTCTCGTACGCGTCGAAGTTGCCCTCGAACCAGAACCACTTCGCCGGGTTCTGGTCGTCGCCCTCCCAGGCCAGGATGTGCGTGGCGACCCGGTCCAGGAACATCCGGTCGTGGGAGATGACCACGGCGCAGCCGGGGAACTCCAGCAGCGCGTTCTCCAGGCTGGAGAGGGTCTCCACGTCCAGGTCGTTCGTCGGCTCGTCGAGGAGGATGACGTTGCCGCCGATCTTCAGGGTCAGCGCCAGGTTGAGCCGGTTGCGCTCGCCGCCGGAGAGCACCTTGGTCGGCTTCTGCTGGTCGGGGCCCTTGAAGCCGAAGGCGGCGATGTACGCCCGGGACGGCATCTCGACCTTGCCGACCATCAGGTAGTCGAGGCCGTCGGAGACGACCTCCCAGACGGTCTTGTCCCCGGCGAGGCCCTGCCGGTTCTGGTCGACGTACGACAGCGAGACGGTGGGGCCGACCCTGACCTCGCCGCCGGTCGGCTGCTCCAGCCCGACGATGGTCTTGAACAGGGTGGTCTTGCCGACGCCGTTCGGACCGATGATGCCGACGATGCCGTTGCGCGGCAGCGAGAACGACAGGTCGTCGATCAGCAGCCGGTCGCCGAAGCCCTTGCTCAGGCTGTGCGCCTCGATGACCGTGCTGCCGAGGCGGGGGCCCGGCGGGATCTGGATCTCCTCGAAGTCCAGCTTGCGGGTCTTCTCCGCCTCGGTGGCCATCTCGTCGTACCGGTCGAGGCGGGCCTTGGACTTGGTCTGGCGGGCCTTGGCGTTGGAGCGGACCCACTCCAGTTCCTCGGTGAGCCGCTTCTTCATCTTGGCGTCGCGGCGACCCTCGACGGCGAGCCGGGCGGCCTTCTTCTCCAGGTAGGTGGAGTAGTTGCCCTCGTACGGGTAGGTGCGGCCGCGGTCCAGCTCCAGGATCCAGTTGGCCACGTTGTCGAGGAAGTACCGGTCGTGGGTGATCGCCATGACGGTGCCGGCGTACTTGGCCAGGTGCTGCTCCAGCCAGGAGACGCTCTCCGCGTCCAGGTGGTTGGTGGGCTCGTCGAGCAGCAGCAGGTCGGGCGCCTCGAGCAGCAGCTTGCAGAGCGCGACCCGGCGGCGCTCACCACCGGAGAGCTGGGTGACGTCGGCGTCCGGCGGCGGGCAGCGCAGCGCGTCCATGGCCAGTTCGAGCTTGGAGTCGATGTCCCAGGCGTCGGCGTGGTCCAGCTCCTCCTGGAGCTTGCCCATCTCCTCCATCAGCTCGTCGGAGTAGTCGGTGGCCATCTGCTCGGCGATCTTGTTGAACCGCTCCAGCTTGGCCTTCGTCTCCGCGACGGCCTCCTCGACGTTGCCGAGGACGGTCTTGGCGTCGTTGAGCGCGGGCTCCTGGGCGAGCATGCCGACGGTGTAGCCGGGCATGAGCCGGGCCTCGCCGTTGCTCGGCCGGTCCCACCCTGCCATGATCTTGAGGAGGCTGGACTTACCGGCGCCGTTCGGGCCGACCACACCGATCTTGGCCCCCGGCAGGAAGTTCAGCGTCACGTTGTCGAGCACGACCTTGTCGCCGTGCGCCTTGCGCGCCTTTTCCAGGACGTAGATGAACTGGGCCACGGTGCGGGCTACCTCCGTCGGTTGCTGTCGCCTGATGGGCGGCGCGGGCGCGGGCTGCGACTCCGCCCGCCACCGCCGGCCGGGAGCCGGCCGCACGCACGCCATCGTCAATCCTGACAGGTACGGCCCGCTTCGCCCACATCACCCCGCCGGAGGAGTACGGCGGCGAGCCGCGTCGCCGGCGGCTGATGCCGGCCTGGTGCTCGAGAAGCGGCAGGCCGCGCTCATCCCGGCGCTCCGACCAGGGCATGTCGGCAAGATCACGGGTAGGGTTCGGCGATCGTGGGACGGGTACGGAACTCCGGCACGGGGCTCCAGAGGCCGCAGCTACGCTCAGTACGCTCATCGCGGTGGACCCGTCAGCACCCGGAGGTGGCCGATCGTGACCGTCCGTAGCTCCTTTGTCGTAGTGGCAAACCGATTGCCGGTCGACGAGGTGAGCACACCCGAGGGACGGCAGTGGCGACGCAGCCCCGGCGGGCTGGTCACCGCGCTGCATCCCGTGCTGGCCGAGCAGCGCGGCACCTGGGTCGGCTGGGCCGGCGGCACCGGCCCCGCTCCCGAGCCGTTCGACCTGGAGGGCATCCGCCTGCACCCGGTGCCGCTGAGCGCCGAGGAGCTGGAGCGCTACTACGAGGGCCAGTCCAACGCGACGATCTGGCCGCTCTACCACGACGCGGTGGAGACCCCGGCCTACAAGCGCCGCTGGCGCGAGGCGTACCGCCTGGTTAACGCCCGGTTCGCGGAGGCGGCGGCGGACGTCGCCGCGGAGGGCGCGACGGTCTGGGTGCAGGACTACCAGCTCCAGCTGGTGCCGTCGATGCTCCGGGAGCTCCGGCCGGACCTGAAGATCGGGTTCTTCCTGCACATCCCGTTCCCGCCGATCGAGCTGTTCATGCAGATGCCGTTCCGCACCGAGATCCTGCGCGGCCTGCTCGGCTCCGACCTGGTCGGCTTCCAGCAGCGGCTGGCCGCGCAGAACTTCGTCCGGCTGGCCCGGCACCTGCTCGGCCTGCGCTACGAGGGCCAGATGATCCAGGTGGACGGCCGCCAGGTGAAGGCCGGTGCCTTCCCCATCTCGATCGACACCCGGGAGATGGAGCGGATGGCCTCCGACCCGGCCGTCCAGGCCCGGGCCAAGCAGATCCGCGAGGAGCTGGGCAACCCCAAGACGATCATCCTGGGCGTGGACCGGCTGGACTACACCAAGGGCATCGAGCTGAGGCTGAAGGCCTTCCGCGAACTTCTCGCTGACGGAAAGTTGACAGTTCCCGATGCGGTTATGGTGCAGGTCGCCACCCCGAGCCGGGAGCGCGTGGAGCACTACCAGGCACTTCGCGTCAAGGTGGAGCGCGAGGTTGGTCGGATTAATGGCGAATTCGGACGGGTCGGCGTGCCGGCGGTGCATTATCTGCATCAGTCGTACAGTCGCTCCGAACTGGCCGCGATGTACGTCGCGGCCGACGTGATGATGGTGACCCCGCTGCGAGACGGAATGAATCTGGTGGCCAAGGAGTACGTGGCATCGCGCGCCGACCAGGGCGGCGCGCTCGTGCTCAGTGAGTTCGCCGGCGCCGCCACCGAGCTGCGCCAGGCGTTCCTGTGCAACCCGCACGATCCCGACGCGGTCAAGGACGCGCTGCTGCGGGCCGTACACGTGGAGAAGCCGGAGGCCCGCCGCCGCATGCGGATAATGCAACGCCACCTACGCACCCACGACGTGGGGCACTGGGCCAAGTCCTTCCTCACCGAGCTCGGCACCCCGGAGGCGGAGACCGCATGAGCGCCCCGCCGACCGACATCGTCACCCCCGCCGCCGGGACGATGGACCCGGAGCTGCGCGCCGCCATCGGGCGGATCGCCCGGGTCCCCCAGCTCCTGGTCGCCTGCGACTACGACGGCACCCTCGCCCCGATCGTCGAGGACCCGAGCAAGGCCGTCCCGCTGCCCGAGTCGGTGGCCGCCATCCGCGCGCTGGCCGCACTGCCGCAGACCACCGTCGCGGTGGTCTCCGGCCGCGCCCTGCGCGACCTGGCCGCCCTGTCCCGGCTGCCCAGCGAGGTCCACCTGGTCGGCAGCCACGGGTCCGAGTTCGACATCGGCTTCGTCGAGCGGCTCTCCCCGGAGCTGGTCGCCGTCCGCACCCGGCTGCGCGACGCGCTGCGCGAGATCGCCGCGGCCCACCCCGGCATCCGGCTGGAGCGCAAGCCGGCCAGCGTCGCGGTGCACACCCGGGGCGTCGACCCGCAGGTCGCCGCGGCGGCCATCGAGGCGGTCCGCAACGGCCCCGCCAAGTGGGACGACGTGACGGTCACCCAGGGCAAGGAGGTCATCGAGCTGTCGGTGGTCGCCACCCACAAGGGCACCGCCGTCGACCAGCTACGCACCCAGCTCTCGGCCAGCGCGGTGCTCTTCATCGGCGACGACGTCACCGACGAGAACGCCTTCGGCAACCTGCACGGCCCGGACGTCGGCATCAAGATCGGCCCCGGCGACACCCAGGCGCACTACCGGGTGGCCGAGCCGATCGAGGCCGCGCGGGCGCTCGGCCTGCTGCTGGAGACCCGCCGGCACTGGCTCTTCGGCGAGCGGGCGGTCCCGATCGAGCGGCACTCGATGCTGGCCAACGGCCGTACCGTCGCCCTGCTCACCCCCGAGGCCAAGGTCACCTGGCTCTGCCACCCCAAGCCCGACTCGGCGGCGATCTTCGCCGACCTGGTCGGGGGCAGCCCGGCCGGGCACTTCAGCATCACTCCGGAGCGGGGCGGCATCCCGCTCGGGCAGCGCTACCGCAACGGCACGATGACCGTGGAGACCCGGTGGTCCGGGCTCACCGTCACCGACTGGCTCGACCTGCCGGCGAAGGAGACCACCCCGGACGGCCCGGCCGTGGTCACCGGCGACTCCACGCTGGTCCGGTTGCTCACCGGCTCCGGCCGGGCCCGGATCGAGTTCGCCCCCCGGCCCGAGTTCGGCCAGGTGCAGGTGCAGTTGCAGCCGATGGACGACGGCCTGCTGGTGCTCGGCTCCAACGAGCCGGTCGCGCTCTACTCCCCCGGCGTCGAGTGGCAGGTCGGCAACGACGGCGGGTACGAGACGGCGCAGGCCGTGGTCGACCTCTCCGCCGCCGGCGGCCAGGTCGTGCTGGAGCTGCGCTTCGCCACGCACAGCCTGGAGCACCACGCGGTGCCGATCCACCAGCGCCAGACCGCCGCCGAGCAGCCCTGGAAGGACTGGGTGGCCTCGCTGAGGCTGCCCTCCACCGCCCGGGACCTGGTCGCCCGCAGCGCGCTCACCCTGCGCGGGCTCTGCCACGAGGCGACCGGTTCGATCCTCGCCGCCGCCACCACCTCGCTCCCCGAGGAGCTGGGCGGGGTCCGGAACTGGGACTACCGCTACTGCTGGCTGCGGGACGCGGCACTGACCGCCCGCGCGCTGGTCGACCTGGGTTCCCTCGAGGAGGCCGAGGCGCTGCTGCGCTGGGTGGACGGCTGCATCGAGCGCACCGGCGGCCACCCGGAGCGGCTGCACCCGCTCTACACGGTCGACGGCTACGAGCTGGGCGCCGAGGCGGTCATCGACACCCTGCCCGGCTACGCCGGCTCCCGGCCGGTCCGGGTCGGCAACCTCGCCAACCACCAGCTCCAGCTGGACGTCTTCGGCCCCATCGCGGACCTGATCGCCGCCGTGGCCGACGCGCGCGGCTCGGTCCGCGAGGACGAGTGGCGGGTGCTGGAGAACATGGTCGAGGCGGTCCGCCGCCGCTGGCACGAGCCCGACCACGGCATCTGGGAGGCCCGCCTCGCGCCGCGGCACCACATCTTCTCCAAGGTGATGTGCTGGATGACCGTTGACCGGGCGCTGCACGTGCTGCGCCAGCACGGCGGCGAGGACCAGCCCGAGTGGGTGGAGCTGCGCGACCGGATCGGCGCCAACGTGCTGGAGTACGGCTGGCACGAGGAGGCCGAGGCGTACAGCGTCGCGTACGGCGACGAGGACATGGACGCCTCCTCGCTCTGGATCGGCCTCTCCGGCCTGCTCCCCGGCGACGACCCGCGCTTCCTCTCCACCGTGCTCAAGATCGAGGCGGACCTGCGCAGCGGCCCGGTCGTCTACCGGTACCACTGGGACGACGGCCTGCCCGGCCGGGAGGGCGGCTTCCACATCTGCACGGCGTGGCTGATCGAGGCGTACCTGCGCACCGGCCGCCGCACCGACGCGGAGGAGCTGTTCCGGCTGATGGTCGACACGGCGGGCCCGACCGGGCTGCTCCCCGAGCAGTACGACCCGCTGGCCGAGCGGGGGCTGGGCAACCACCCGCAGGCGTACAGCCACCTCGGGCTGATCCGCTGCGCCCTGCTGCTGGACGACATGCTCAAGCACTGACCTCAGCGCGTGCACGGCGGTCGGAGACCTCGTCTCCGACCGCCGTCGCGCATCCGCAGCGTCACACGTCGAGAGCGCCGACCACGTCGCCGATCACCACGATCGCCGGCGGGCGCAGGCCGGCCGCGACCACGTCCGCGGCCACCGCGCCCAGGGTCGACCGCAGCGACCGTTGGGCGCCGGTCGTCCCCTCCTGGACCACCGCGACCGGGGTGGCCGGATCCTTGCCGTGCCCGACCAGGGTGGCGGTGATCGCCGCGAGGTTCTTCAACCCCATCAGCACGACCAGGGTCCCGCGCAGGCCGGCCAGCGCCTCCCACCGCACCAGCGAGGCCGGGGAGTCCGGCGCGACGTGGCCGGAGACGACGGTGAACTCGTGCGCCACGGACCGGTGGGTCACCGGGACGCCGGCCGCCGCCGGCACGGCGATCGCGCTGGTCACCCCCGGCACCACGGTCAGCGGTACGCCGGCCGCCGCGCAGGCCAGCAGCTCCTCGCCGCCCCGGCCGAAGACGTACGGGTCGCCGCCCTTGAGCCGGACGACCACCTTTCCGGCCCGCGCCCGGTCCACCAGGATCCGGTTGATCTCCTCCTGGGCCCGGGACGGGCCGTACGGGATCTTGGAGGCGTCGACCAGCTCGACGTCCGGGCGAAGCTCGTCCAGGAGCAGCCCGGGTACCAGCCGGTCGGCGACCACCACGTCCGCCTCGGTGAGCAGCCGCCACCCCTTCACGGTGATCAGCTCCGGGTCACCCGGCCCGGCCCCCACCAGCGCGACCCGCCCGACGGCGACCTCGGCGGGCGCCCCCGCCGCCAGTCCGGTCCGCACGGTCAGCAGTTCCCGGATCGCGTCCCGGACCCCCATCGCCCGGCGCGGGTCGCCGCCACCGAGCACCGCCACGGTGACCGGCCCGTGCCGGGTCACCGCGGGCGTCCAGGCGGTCGCGGCGGCGCGGTCGTCGGCGCGTACGCAGAAGATCCGCCGCTCGGCGGCGGCGGCGCTGACCGACGCGGCGGCGACCGGGTCGTCGACCGCGACCTGGACCAGCCACGCCCCGGCCAGGTCATCCGGGACGAAGCGGCGGGGCAGCCAGTGCAGCCGACCGGCGTCGGCGTGCCCGTGCAGGGCCGGGGTCAGCTCCGGGGCGACGAGGAGCACGTCGGCGCCGGCGTCCAGCAGCGCCGGCACCCGCCGGGTGGCGACCGCTCCCCCGCCCACCACGACCACCCGCCGGCCGGCCAGCCGCAGGCCGAGGGGGTAGGGGTTGTCGCTCACTTCTCGGAGACCCCCGCCGAGTCGAAGGTGGCGACCTCGTGCAGCACCCGGACCGCGCCGGTGACCACCGGCAGCGCCAGCAGCGCGCCGGTGCCCTCGCCCAGGCGCAGGCCGAGGTCGATCAGCGGCGTCAGGTCGAGGTGTCGCAGCGCCACGGTGGCGCCCGGCTCGGCCGAGCGGTGCCCGGCGACCATCGCGCCGGCCGCAGCCGGGGCGAGGGCCGCCGCGACGAGCGCCGCGCTGGCCGCGATCACCCCGTCGAGCAGCACCGGGACCCGACGGGCAGCGGCGCCGAGGATCAGCCCGGCCAGCGCGGCGTGCTCCAGGCCGCCGACGGCGGCCAGCACGCCCAGCGGGTCCGCCGGGTCGGGCCGGTGCCGGGCCAGCGCCGCCCGCACCACGTCGATCTTGCGCCGGTACGTCTCGTCGTCCACCCCGGTGCCCCGGCCGGTGGCCTCGGCGGGATCGACGCCGACGAGCGCGGCGACCAGGGCCGCCGACGGGGTGGTGTTGCCGATGCCCATGTCGCCGGTGAGCAGGATGCCCGCCCCGGCGTCGATCAGCTCCCCGGCGATCCGGATGCCGGTCTCCACCGCCGCGCGGGCCTCGTCGCGGGTGAGCGCGGCGGTGACCGTCATGTCCCGGGTGCCCCGGCGGACGTTCGCGGCGACCAGGCGGGGCGCGACAGCCTGGCCGTCCCGGTCGGATCCGGCCGGGACCGCGTCCGGGTCGACCGGGAGCGGGGTGGCCACGCCGACGTCGACCACGGTGACCGAGGCGCCGGCCTGCCGGGCGAAGGCGTTGACCACCGCGCCGCCGGCCAGGAAGTTGGCGATCATCTGAGCGGTGACCTCCTGCGGCCACGGGGTGACGCCCTGGGCGTGCACGCCGTGGTCACCCGCGAAGATCGCCACCGCGGCCGGCTCGGGCAGCGGCGGCGGGCACGACCCGGCCAGCCCGGCGAGGCGTACCGAGAGCTCCTCCAGGGCGCCGAGGGAACCGGCCGGCTTGGTGAGCCGCCCCTGGAGGTCGCGGGCGGCAGCCATCGCCGGCTCGTCGAGCGGCCCGATCGCCGCAATCGTGGTCTCCAGCATCATGCCTCCAGGATCTCCGCGAGTACCTCGGTGAACGCGTCAGTGGTGCCCGGGTCGCGGACCGCGACGCGCAGCCAGTCGGGGCCGAGTCCCGGGAAGGTGTCGCCGCGCCGGACCGCCCAGCCACGCTCGCGCAGGGCCTCCCGGATCCGGTCCGCGCCGGCCAGGTGCAGCAGGACGAAGGCGCTGGCCGGGCGGCCTGCGACGCGTACCCCGGGCAGGGCCGACAGGCGGGCGACCAGGTGCTCGCGGTCGGCGGCGAGCCGGGCGGCGATCGCGCGCTCGGCCGCGATGGCGGCCGGCGACGCGCAGGCGGTGGCGGCGGCGAGCGCCGGGGTGGAGACGGCCCAGAGCGGCTGGACGGCGGCCAGCCGGGCCAGCAGCGCGGCCTCACCGAGCAGGTAGCCGATCCGCAGCCCGGCCAGCCCCCAGGTCTTGGTGAGGCTGCGGACCACCACCAGGCCGGGCAGGTCCCGCCGGCCGGCGAGGGACTCCGGCTCGCCGTCCGCACCGGGGGCGCCGGTGGTGTCGGCGAACGCCTCGTCGACCACCAGCACCCGGCCCGGCCGGGCCAGCGCGGCCAGGTCGGCGGCGGGATGCAGCACCGAGGTGGGGTTGGTCGGGTTGCCGATCATGACCAGGTCGGCGTCGGCCGGTACCCGGGCCGGGTCGAGCCGGAAGCCGTCGGCGGGATCGAGCAGCAGCCGGTCCACCGCGTGCCCGGCCGCGCGCAGCGCCGCCTCCGGCTCGGTGAACTGGGGGTGCACCACCACCGGGCGGCGCGCCCCGGTCAGCGCCCGGGCGAGCAGCACGAAGCCCTCGGCGGCGCCGGCGGTCAGCAGCACCTCCTCCGGGGGACGGCCGTGCCGGGCGGCGACGGCGGCCCGGGCCGGCCGGGGATCCGGGTACGCGGCCAGCTCGCCCAGCGAAGCGGTGAGCGGGTCGGCCAGCCAGTCCGGCATCACGTCCCGGCGGACGTTCACGGCCAGGTCGATCAGGCCCGGGGTGGCCTCGGCGTCCCCGTGGTGCCCGAGATCGGGCTCGTTCCCGGTGCCCGACGGCACGTCGATCAGCTGACCACGCATGTCCGTGATCCTGCCGGGAAGCCGCCGTACGGGACAGCGGATCCCAACGTGGGTCACGTCACCGCCCGGCGGCACCCTCGCCCGTTTATGAATTCTTCTCATTTCCGAATCGGAAATGTCATAACTTGACCATGTGAGCAACCGACCCCTTGCTGCCGCTGGTCGTTCCGTTCCTCTCCTGCGCGCCGGGCTGATCGCCGGCATCGTGATCGCCGCCGCGGCGTACCCGTTGGCCGCCTTCACCGGCGTCGGCGCGAAGGCCACCGCCCACGCGGTCGAGCAGAAGACCGACATCCTGCGCACCGCGCTCCCGGCCGAGACGTCGTACCTCTACGCGCCCGACGGCAAGACCGTGCTGACCATGTTCTACGAGGAGTACCGGCAGTACACGAAGCTGTCGGACATGTCGCCCAACATCCAGCAGGCGATCGTCGCCGCCGAGGACAACCGCTTCTACCAGCACCACGGCGTCGACCCGAAGGGCGTGGCCCGCGCCTTCGTGGCCAACGCCCGCTCCAGCGGCGTCTCCCAGGGCGCCTCCACGCTGACCATGCAGTACGTGCGGATGGCCCTGCGGGACAGCGCCAAGACGCCGAAGGAGGTCCAGGAGGCCACCCAGCAGACCAGCCTGCGCAAGGTCAAGGAGATGCGGATGGCGCTGGACGTCGAGAAGGCGCTCACCAAGGACGAGATCCTGGAGCGCTACCTCAACTCGGCGTACTTCGGCCACCGGGCGTACGGCATCTACGCCGCCTCGCAGATCTTCTTCTCCAAGACCCCGGCCACGCTCACCCCGGTCGAGGCGGCCACCCTCGCCGGCCTGGTCAAGTCCCCCTCCGAGTACGACCCGATCAGCTCGGACCAGAAGGACGCCACCGGCCGGCGCAACTACGTGCTCGACCGGATGTCCCAGCTGGGCTACCTCTCCCCGGACGCGGCGGCCGTGGCCAAGGCCGAACCGATCCGCACCCGGGTCACCAACCCGCCCAACGACTGCGCCTCCATGCCCGAGAAGTACCGGAGCTGGGGCTTCGCCTGCGACTACGTGAAGAACTGGTGGAGCGCCCAGCCGGCGTTCGGCGAGAACCGGCTGGAACGGATGGACAAGCTGCGCCGCGGCGGCTACCGGCTCGTACTCGGCCTCGACCCGAAGATCCAGGAGGCGGCGGAGAAGAACGTCGGCGCGAAGGACGGGGTCGGCAGCCCCTTCGCCAACGGCATCGTGGTCTCCGAACCGGGCACCGGCCGGGTCAAGGCGATGGCGGTCAACCGGACGTACTCGCTGGACCTGAGCCAGAACGGGCCCAGTTCCAACCCGGAGGCGGACCCCAGCGTCAAGGCGAACTACCCGAACACGGTGGCGCCCCTGCTCGGCGGGGGCAGCCTCCCCGGGTACCAGGCCGGATCGACGTTCAAGATGTTCCCGATGCTCGCCGCGCTCGACGCCGGGATGCCGCTCTCCACCGCGTACGACTCGCCGTACCGCTACAAGTCCGCCGTCTACGACGGGTGGGCGCCGTCCAACGCCTCCGGGGCGATGACCGGCCGGCAGACCATGTGGTCCGGCTTCGGCAAGTCGGTGAACACGTACTTCGTCCAGCTTGAGGAGCAGATCGGCGCGGACCGGGCGGTGCGCCTCGCCGAACAGCTCGGGCTGCGCTGGCGTACCGACGTGGACCGGGAGCAGGCGTCCCCGACCAAGGCGAAGAAGTGGGGTGCGTTCACCCTCGGCGTCTCCGACGCCACCCCGCTGGAGATGGCCAACGCGTACGCCGCGATCGCCGCGGACGGCCGGTACTGCGAGGCGATGCCGGTCACCTCGATCACCAACCGGGACGGCACCCCGGCCACCTACCGGACGGCGGGCGGCATCGAGCGGGAGGTGGCCAAGCCGCGCTGCCGGCAGGTGGTCAACGCCGACGCGGCCCGGGCGGCCACCGACGCGGCCCGCTGCCCCACCGGCGACACCCCGGCCCGCGGCGCCTGCGGCGGCTGGTCGACGGCGGACAGCGTCCGGGGCACGGTGGGCCGCCCGGTGGCCGGCAAGACCGGTACCACCGACAGCACCCGGTCGGCCTGGTTCGTCGGGTACACCCCGGAACTGGCGGCGGCGAGCTTCATCGCCGACCCGGACAACCCGTTCAACGCCGTGGGTGACGGGCAGTCGCAGATCCCGGTGAACGCGGTCGCCCAGACCCTGCGCGACGGGCTGAAGGGCACGGCCACCCGCCAGTTCACCCCACCGTCGGACCGCATGGTCGGGTGACGCCCGCCCGCCGGTGGTGGGTCACGAGCTTCGCGTCAGGAACGGTGCGGTTCCTGGCGCGAACCTCGTTCCGGACCGGCCGGCGGCCGGGCGGTGGCCCCGGCCGGCCGGGCTAGTGCAGGTCGGCGGCGACCAGTGACCACAGCTCCAGGTCGACCCGGGCGCCCCGGACGTAGCCCGCGTTGCGCAGCAGGCCCTCGTAGCTGAAGCCGGCCTTCTCGGCGACCCGGCGGGACGCCACGTTGCCCGGCGCCACCCGCAGCTCGACCCGCTGGAAGCCGTGTTCCAGGATCAGCGCGATGGCCAGCGCGTCCACCGCCTCGGCGGCCAGCCCGAAGCCCCGCGCGTGCGGGGCCAGGGCGTACGACACCTCGGTGAGCCGGGCGCCCCAGTCGGTACGCCGGGTCCAGAGGCAGCCGACCACCCGGTCGTCCTCCCGGCGGAGCACCGCGTAGTGGTCGCCCTCACCGCTGTCGCGCCGCTGCCGGGCCAGCTCGGTGCACCAGGCGCGCCCCTCGATCCGCCCCGACGACTCGGCCAGCGGCAGCCAGCGCTGGGTCTGCCGGTCGGCGAAGATCTCGTCGACCGCCTTGGCGTCCCCGGCCGCCAGCGGACGCACCTCGGTCCGCGGGGTGGAGACGGTCAGCTGCGGGAAGCGACGTACCGCCACCTGTCCGATCACGCCGGGGCTCCCACGCCCTCGGCGCCCGCGGCCACCCCGGCCGCCGCGACCAGCCGGGTCGCGACCTCCGGGTGCGCCGCCCAGTGCAGGCCCAGCTGCGAGGCGTGCACGCCCCGCCAGACGAAGCCCTCGGGAGAGCCGCCGTCCCAGCTCCACGCCGGGCGCTGACCGGCCCGCGGGGTGAGCACCGCGGCGTGCTGCTTGTAGCCCACCGCCACCGCGCCGGCGTCCGCGAGCACGCTGTCGCTCACCGCGGTCGCCTCCCGGTAGCCGACCACCAGGCCGTCCCGGCTCTCCCCGATCGCGTCCAGCACCCCGCACATCGGCAGCCCGTCCAGCTCCCGGGCCAGCCAGAGCAGGCCGGCGCCCTCGACGAGCACCGGCCGGCCGGTGCGGGCCAGCTCCGCCACCGCGATGCAGAGCCGGCGGTTGGCGGAGAGCTCCCGGGCGTACGACTCGGGCAGGCCGGCGCCGACGACCAGCGCGCGGACCCCGGCCGGCAGCGCCTCGTCGCTCAGCGGGTCGACGGTGACCACCCGGGCCCCGGCGGCGCGGATCAGCTCGGCGGTCTCCGGGAAGCTGTAGCTGCCGCCCGGGCCGCCCGCCAGCGCGACCAGCGGCGCCTCCGCGGGCGGCGGCGCCTCACCCGGCGGGTTCGCGGCCGGCGACGGGGACCACGCCGGCACCGGCAGCGCGGGCGCGGAGCGGGCCAGGGCGAGCAGTCGGTCGAGGTCGACCGTGCCCGCGACCGCCTCGCCGAGGCGGCGCACCGCACGGACCGCCTCGCCGTCGCGGCGGAGCACCGGCACGACGCCGTGCCGCCGCGCGGGCAGCACCGGCGGCAGTTCGTGCCGGCGCAGGGCGCCGTAGACCGGGACGTCGACGTCGTCGAGCGCCTCACGCAGCATCGTCTCGTGCCGCTGCGAGGCGACCTGGGTGAGGATCACGCCGCCCAGCCAGAGCTGCTCGTCGTACGAGCGGAAGCCGTGCACCAGCGCGGCCACCGACTGGCCCATCGCGGCCACGTCCACCACCAGCACGACGGGGCTGCGCAGGGCGGTGGCGACGGCCGCCGTGGACTCCGCCTCGGGCCGGCCGGCCACCGAGTCGTAGAGGCCCATGGTGCCCTGCACCACGGCCAGCCCAACGCCCTCGGCGCCGTGCCCGAAGAGCGGTACGAGCCGGTCGGCGCCGACCAGCCGCGCGTCGAGGTTGCGACCGGGCCGACCGGCGGCCAGCCCGAGGTAGGCGGCGTCGATCTGGTCCGGGCCGACCTTGAAGCCGGCCACGTCCACCCCGCGGTCGGCGAGCGCGGCGAGCAGCCCGATGGACAGCGCATTGGTGCCGTGGCCGGAGGAGGGCGCGCTGAGCACGAGGCGCGGCACGGCGGTCATCATCGACTCCTCGCTGGCGGCGGTGGCGGCGCGCGGACCGACCGGGAGGAACGGGACGGCGATCCGCTCGCGTGACCATACCCGCCCCGACCGACGTCCGGCGGCCGCCGAGTGGTCGCTGCCCCGGGCCGTCGCGGTCAGTGGGCCCGGTCATACGGGTAGCCTCGTACCGTGTACCGGTTCCTGCTGACGCCACGCTGGCTGGGCTATCTCGCGCTGACCCTGGTCGCCGCCGCGGTGATGGTGCTGCTCGGCAACTGGCAGCTGGCCCGCTACCACGAGCGCACGGCGGTCAACGAGCGCATCGACGCCGGTAGCCAGGGCACACCCGCGCCGCTGCGCGACCGGCTCCCGGCCCCCACCGGCGCGGCCGGCTCGGTCGGCCCGGCCCCCGCAGAGCGCGACGAGTGGAGCCGGGTCACCGCCACCGGCCGGTACGACGCATCGAACGTGGCCCTGATCCGCGGCCGGACCGTCGACAGCCAGGTCGGCTTCGAGGTGGTCGCCCCCCTGGTGCTGGCCGACGGCACGGCCGTGCTGGTGGACCGGGGCTGGATCCCGCCCGCGCCGGGTGGTGCGGTGGCGGTTCCCCAGGTGCCCGCGCTGCCGACGGGCGACGTGACGGTGGTCGGCCGGGTGCGCCCGACGGAGTCCGGTGGCGGCGCCGTCGACCGGCGCGACGGCCGGCTGGAAGCCCGCCGGATCGTCGTCGGCAAGCTGGCCCGCGAGCTGCCGTACCCGGTGCACGGGGCGTACCTGCTGTTGGACGAGCAGACCCCGGCGAACGACCCGGCGTTCAGCGCGGTGCCGATCGGGCACACGAACAACTGGCAGAACTTCGGCTACATCGTGCAGTGGTGGCTCTTCGCGGGGATGTCGCTCTTCGGCTACGGCTGGGTGGCGCGGCGCGAGGCACGCCGGCTGGCCGGGGGCGACGCGCCGGCGAAGCCGCTGGACCGGGCCGCCGAGCCCGCCCCCTCCGCCTGACTGGCGACCACTGCCCGACCCTCGGCGGGGTCTGACCTGCTCGTCAGGTGCGACGCCTCCCGGGCCGGGTCAGCCGGGCGCCCGGCCGGCGTGGATGGCCCGGACCATGTCGATGGTGTCGGCCTCGGCCGCGGCCTTGTCGTCGCGGTAGCGGACCACCCGGGCGAAGCGCAGCGCCATCCCGCCCGGGTAGCGGGAGCTGGTCTGCACCCCGTCGAACGCGATCTCCACGACCTGCTCCGGGCGGACCCGGACCACCCAGTCGCCGCGCTCGACGGCGAGGGCGAGGAAGCGTTCGGTCTGCCAGCGCAGCAGCTCGTCGGTGAGGCCCTTGAAGGTCTTGCCGAGCATGACGAACTCGCCGGTGCGCGGATCACGGGCGCCGAGGTGCAGGTTGGAGAGCCAGCCCTGCCGCCGGCCGCTGCCCCACTCCACGGCCAGCACCACCAGGTCGAGGGTGTGCCGGGGTTTCACCTTGACCCAGGCGGCGCCGCGCCGGCCGGCGTCGTAGGGCGCGTCCGGGGCCTTCACCACGACCCCCTCCTGGCCGGCGTCGAGGGCGGCGGCGAACGCGGCCCCCGCCTGCTCGGGCCCGTCGACCTCCAGCCGGCCGACCAGCAGCGACTCGTCGACCGCGCCGGCCAGGGCGGCCCACCGCTCCCGGCCGGGCAGGTCGATCAGATCCGCGCCGTCGAGGTGCAGCAGGTCGAAGAAGTACGGCGTGAGCACCGTCGTGCCGGTGGTCTCGGCGGCGGCGAGCACGGCCGGGGCGACCGGGGCGCGGCCCGTGGTGCTGGGGGTGGTGCGCCGGGCCGCCCGGCTGGAGGTCTGCTGGAACGGCAGCGGCCGCCCGGTGGCGTCCAGCCCGATCGCCTCGCCGTCGAGCACCAGCTCCCGGCCGGGCAGCGCGCGCACCGCGGCGACCACCTCGGGCACCCGCGGGGTGATGTCGTCCAGGCTCCGGGTGAAGACCGCGATGTCGTCGCCCGAGCGGTGCACCTGGATCCGGATGCCGTCGAGCTTGACGTCGACCACCGCCGGTACGCCGGTGGCGTCGAGCGCCGCGTCCACCGACGGGGCGCTCTGCGCCAGCATCGGGGCGAGCGGCCGCCCCAGCTGGAGCCCGAAGGCGGTCAGCGCGGCGGCGCCCCCGGAGAGCGCGGCCACCGCCACCGCCCGCAGGTCGCCGGCGAGCAGCAGCGCCCGGCGCACGACCGCGACCGGCACCTCGGCGGCCCGGGCGATCGCGTCGGCGAGCAGCCCCGCCTGGGCGCCCTGCCGCAGCTCGCCGCTGAACAGGCCGACCAGCAACCGCTGCTCGTCGGCGGTGGCGGCGGCGAGGAGGGCGCCCAGCAGCTCCCGCCGGCGGGACTGCGAGCCGGGGCCGTGGACCGCCGCGATCCCGTCGATCGCCGCGTCGACGGCGGCCACGGTCAGGGTCGGCTCGGCCGCCGGCGGGGGTAGGTCACGCAGGCTGGCCCAGCCGACGCCGGTCTGCCGCTGGCGCAACTCACCGGCGAGGTAGCCGGAGCCGGCGGGCACCTCGGCCGGGTCGAGCGAGCGCAGGGCGGCGGCGAGCAGCTCCACCTTGGCTCGCCGGGCGCCGGTGGCGCCGACGGCCGCGGAGGTGGCTGCCAGGTCGAGGAACCGCACGGCCCCATCCTGCCAGCCACCCCCGACACCACCCGGACATTGCCGTGCCCGGGCCGCCGTCGGCCGCCACGCGGAGGTCAGGCGGAGACGGGCTCCTCGATGCGCAGGCCCCGGGCGCGCACCTCCTCGGCGACCCGGGAGAGCACGCCGTCGAGGGCGACCAGCGCGGCCGAGAGCTCGCCGAGCTGATCCTTGAGCGTGTCCTCGGGCCACGCGGAGACGTCGACGTCCCCCAGAGCACTCACGGCGGCCTCGAGCCGCGCCATCACGTCGTTCGTACGCATGTTCGAAAGGCTATAACACCCCTGCGCCCGACACATCGGAAACTCCGACATCGACCCCGAAGTTACGGTTCCGCGACCTAACCGACCTGGCGGCCGGCCTCGGCGACCTTCGCCAGCAGCAGCGCCTCGGCCAGGCAGACCCGGGCGAACTCCCCCAGGTGCAGGCTCTCGTTCGGGCCGTGCGCCCGGGCGTGCGGGTCCTCCACGCCGGTCACCAGGATCGCCGCCTGCGGAAACATCTCCTGGAAGGTGGCGATGAACGGGATCGAGCCGCCGACGCCGATGTCCACCGGGTCGGTGCCGTCCCAGGCGCCCCGAAAGGCGGCGCGCGCCGCGTCGAACATCGGCCCGGTGGCGTCGATGACGCAGGGGTCCCCGTCGTGCTCGAAGGTGACCGTCACCTGCGCGCCCCACGGGGCATGCTTCTCCACGTGGGTGCGGAGCGCGTCGTACGCGCGCGTCCGGTCGTCGCCCGGCGCCAGTCGTACGCTGAGCTTGGCCTTTGCCGCCGGCACCAGCGCGTTCGGCGCCTCGCCGGTGGCCGGGGCGTCGATGCCGAGGACGGCGAGCGCCGGCTTGGTCCAGAGCCGGTCGGTGATCCGGCCGGTGCCGAAGAGGGAGGCGCCCGCGACCAGGCCGGCCTCGGTGCGGAACCGGTCCTCCGGGTAGTCGACGCTGGCGCCCTCCCGGCCGACCAGCCCCTCGACGGCGACGTCACCGGCGTCGTCGTGCAGGGTGGCCAGCAGCCGGGCCAGCGCGGTCAGCGCGTCCGGCACCGCGCCGCCGAACATGCCGCTGTGCACGGCGTGGTCCAGGGTGCGCACCTCGACGAAGCAGTTCACGATGCCGCGCAGCGAGGTGGTCAGGGCGGGCACGCCGACGTCCCAGTTGGTGGAGTCGGCGATCACGATGACGTCGGAGGCGATGTCCTCCCGATGCTCGGCGAGCAGCCGCTCCAGCGAGTCGGAGCCGTACTCCTCCTCGCCCTCGATGAAGAGGACCACGCCGACCGGGAGCTGGTCGCCGAAGGCACGCAGCGCGGCGACGTGCGCCATGATGCCGGCCTTGTCGTCGGCGGCGCCCCGGCCGTAGAGGCGGCCGTCCCGCTCGACCGGCTCGAACGGGTCGGACTCCCACAGCGACAGGTCGCCGACGGGCTGCACGTCGTGGTGGGCGTAGAGCAGGACGGTCGGCGCGCCGGCGGGGGCGGCCCTCTTCCCGATCACCGCGGGCTGACCGCCCGAGCGCACAACTTTTGTGTCGAGGCCGCAGCCGCGCAGCAGCTCGGCCACCGCCTCGGCGGAGCGCTCCACGTGCGAGTGGTCGAAGCCCTCGAAGGCGATGCCGGGGATCCGGACGAGGCGTTCCAGGTCGGCACGGACACCGGGCAGTTCCCGCTCGACGGCGGCCCGTACCTCGGACTCGGACATGATCGGAGTGGTCATGACCGGCATCGTATGCCGGCCTTACCCCGGCGTACCCTCCGAGCCCGCGTCGGCGCCGTTCGGGCGGGCGGCGCCGGCCCGCCGGGCCCGGCCGGCGGCCTCGCTCGCCGCGCCCATCCAGGACCGGGCCCGGCCGGCAGTGCCGCCCACCCACTCGCCGACGTCGGCGGCGCCGTCGCCGAGCCGGCGCAACAGCCCGACCAGCGGGTCGGTGGAGTGCTCGAACGCCTCCCGGTACGACTCGGCCGCCGCTCTGATCTCCTCCGAGACGCTCGTCGTGGCGTCGTCGTCGCGGCGCGGGTACTCCCCGGCCAGCACCCGCCCGTACGCGCCGGAGTCGATCCACCGGCGCAACTCGGCGGCCCGGGCCACCGGCACCGGGTGGGTGCTCCACGCGGTCATCCGCAGCTTGTGCAGGCTGTCCCGCAGGTCGCCGCCGCCGGAGTACTCGGCGGCCTGTTCGAGGAAGGCGGCCGTGTCGGTCTGGGTGAGGTCACCGCCGCCGGCGAGCTTCATCAGCAGCCGCAGCGCGGCGGCCGGGTCCTGCCCGGCGAGCAGGCCGGCCCGGTCGGCGGAGAGTTCCGCCTTGCGCCACCACTCCAGCATCGCCGCGATGATCGCCCGCAGCGCGATCGCGCCCACCGGCAGCCAGCTCAGGTTGGCCGCCCAGCGGGTGACGATCATCAGGATGGTCTTGTACACCGCGTGCCCGCTGAGCACGTGACCCAGCTCGTGGCCGAGCAGGCAGCGCAGCTCGTCGTCGTCGAGCTGCTGCACGCAGGCCGAGCTGACCACCACGAACGGCTTTTCCAGTCCGATCGCCTCGGCGCGCAGCCACGGCGACTGGGTCACGTACAGCTCGGGCAGCTCGGCCACGTCGAGCGCGGCGGCGGCCTCCGCCCAGCGCTGGTGCACCGCCGGGTACTGCCGGTGGTCGACCCGGATGCCGGCGGCGAGGAACTGCAACCGGAAGGCGCGCTCGTTCCACATCCCGAAGAACGCCTTGACCACCTCGTCGAAGCCGCGCAGCTCGCGCAGCGCGACCAGGGCACCCCGGTCGGCCGGGTGTTCCCAGGCCCGGGAGCTGACGCCGGTCAACGTGATCCGGCGCCGCGCGGGCGTCTCCGCTGCTGCCATCTGGGCTCCCCGTTCCCCCGGTACCGGTGTTCCCGCATCGTGCCGCAGGCGCCGGCCCGCGTCCATGCCCCGTTCGCCCGGCCCGGCTCGGCGGTTCCGCCTCAGGGCCGCCGCATGTAGTAGCGCCGCGCGTCGTGCGGCAGGGTCGGCGCGCCGTCGACCACCAGGTCGACGTGGGCGGCGGTGTCGTCGGCGGCGAAGTGCGACCGCTCCCCGGCGTGCCAGCGGCGCAGCTCGGGCAGGATCTCCGGGCCGTCCCGGGCCACCGCGCGGGCCAGCCGCAGCGACGACGGCGCGGTGACGAGGACGGCGAGGCTCAGCTCGGGCCGGATCGCCGCCCGTGCCGCGCTCACCCCCTCGACCAGCAGCACCGGCGCGACCGGCACCGGCACGGCCCGGGGTAGGAATGCCTTCCGCACCCAGCTGTACCGCCGGTAGTCCCCCGGCCGGCCGGCCCGCAGGGGCGCGAGCACGCACTCCTCCAGCCGCGCCCAGAAGGTGAACTGGTCGTCCCAGCCGTCGAGCAGGTCGTCGGTGTGCACCACCGGCGGCGGTCCGTCACCGGCGAGGTCGCCGAGGGCCTCCGCGAGGCGCGCGGCGAAGACGCTCTTGCCCGCGCCGCTCGGCCCGTCGACAGCCACCAGTCGGGTACGCCCCAACCGCGCCGGCCCGGCCAGCACCCGCCGGGCCAGCGTCGCGTACGCCTCGACCAGCGCCACCGTCACGGGTGCGACGCTAGTGGGTGTCCCCCGTCAGCCTGGTTCCGGCACCGGAGCCGGCGTTCGCCGCGCGGTCGACCCTGGTGAGCGGCATGATCTGGACGTGCTCAATGACGTGATGAGTCCCGGGGTGGACGCCCTGCTGGAACAGGCCCGTTCCGGGCTGCGCCGGTTGACTCCGCAGGCGACGGTCGAGGCGGTGCGGGCCGGTGCCCTGCTGGTCGACACCCGTCCCGAGGCGCAGCGCCGCGAGCAGGGCAACCTGCCCGGCGCGATCGTCATCGACCGGACGGTGCTGGAGTGGCGCCTGGACCCGGCCAGCGAGTCGCGCATCCCCGAGGCGACCGGGTACGACCGCGCGATCGTGCTGATCTGCCGGCACGGGTACAGCTCCAGCCTCGCGGCGGCGAGCCTCCAGGCGCTGGGGCTGCGCAACGCCACCGACGTGATCGGCGGGGTGGAGGCGTGGCAGGAGGCGGGGCTGCCGTTCTCCGACGACCCTGCCGACATCCGCCCCTGACCCGCCCTGGCGCACGTCGGCCCGGCCCACGCCGCCCTGGCGCCCGGATCGAGCCCGGCAGGGGTGGGGTCAGCTCCCCGGCGGGGCGCCGGGCGGGATGAAGGGCAGGCCGGCGGGCGCGCCGCTCTCGATCAGCCGCCACAGCGCGTCGGTGTCCAGGTGCTCCTCGACCAGGTCGCCGAGCAGGTCCAGGGAGCGTTCGCGAGCGGCGGCGAAGGCGGTGTCCGGGGCGACGGTGAAGCCGGAGCGGCCGGCCCCCCGGGCCACCTCGGTGAGGAACCGGCGGCGGAACTCGTCGGACTCGAACGCGCCGTGCCAGTGGGTGCCGTGCACCGCGCCGAGCCGGACCCCCTCGCCGGTGCCGTCGGCGTAGGTGAGCAGCGGGACCAGGGTCGGGTCGGCGGTCGAGACGTACCCGTGGTGGATCTCGTAGCCGCGGACCGGGACGCCGTCGGCGGCCGTGCCGGCGGCCTGGCGGACGGTCTTGCGCGGGTCGAAGGTGATCTCGACGGGGAGCAGCCCGAGCCCGGGGACGCTGCCCCGCCGGCTCTCCACCGGGTCGTGGATGGCGCGGGCGAGCATCTGGAAGCCGCCGCAGATGCCGAGCAGCGGCCGGCCGGCGGCGGCGTGCGCGGTGACCGCGTCGGCGAGCCCGGTCTCCCGCAGCCAGGCCAGGTCGGCGACGGTGGACTTGGAGCCGGGGAGGACGACCAGGTCGGCGGCGGCCAGTTCGGCGGGTTCGACGGTGAGCCGGACCCGGACGCCGGGCTCGGTGGCCAGCGCCTCCACGTCGGTCGCGTTGCTGATCCGGGGTAGTCGGACCACGGCGACGTCCAGCCAGTCGGTGCCTCGCGGGGCCGCGGGCCGGCCGAGCACCCGGCCGTAGGCGAGGGAGTCCTCGGCGTCGAGCCAGAGGTCGAGGTGCCAGGGCAGCACGCCGTACGTGGGCCGCCCGGTGACCCCGCACAGCATCTCCAGCCCCGGCTGGAGCAGCCCCAGGTCACCCCGGAACTTGTTGATCACGAAGCCGGCGACCAGCGCCTGGTCGGCCGGGTCGAGCAGGGCGACGGTGCCGAACATCGAGGCGAAGACGCCGCCCCGGTCGATGTCACCGACGACGATGGTGGGCAGACGGGCGTGCCGGGCCAGCCCCATGTTGACGTAGTCGCCGGCCCGCAGGTTGATCTCGGCCGGGCTGCCAGCGCCCTCGCAGATCACCACGTCGTACGCGGCACGCAGCTCGGCCAGCGCCGCGTACGCGGTCTCGGCGAGCCGGGGCCGTAGCTGCCGGAAGTTGCCGGCGGTGACCGTGTCGACGGCCTCGCCGAGCAGCACCACCTGGCTGGCCAGGTCGCTGCCGGGCTTGAGCAGCACCGGATTGAAGCGCAGGTCCGCGGCGAGGCCACAGGCGGCGGCCTGCATCGCCTGCGCGCGACCGATCTCGCCGCCCCGGCCGTCGGCGCCGACCACCACAGCGGAGTTGTTGGACATGTTCTGCGCCTTGAACGGCGCCACCGAGACACCCTTGCGGTGCAGCCATCGGCAGATGCCGGCGGTGAGCACGCTCTTGCCGGCATCGGAGGTGGTGCCGGCGACCAGCAGCCCGCCGCTCACCGGGCCCGCCCGTCGCCGGCCCGGCCGCCGACCGACCCGGCCCGCCCGACAGCCCCGCCTCGACCGGTCGACCCGGCCCGACCGACCGACCCGCTCCGACCCGTCGGCGTGAGCGCGTTCAGGCCGCGCCGGCCGGCGGCGGAGACCAGCCGGCCGGCGGTCAGCGGCCAGGCCGCGGCCAGCCCGAGGGCGGCGAGTCCGACGGCGCCGGAGACCCGGGCGGCCCGCTTGAGGTGGCGTGCCTCGGGGCGGGGGCCGTCACCGAGGAACGGGCGCACCTCGGAACGTCCGAAGTAGACGTTGCGCCCGCCGAGGCGGACGCCGAGGACGCCGGCCATCGCCGCCTCGCACTGCCCGGCGTTGGGGCTGGGGTGGTCGGCCCGGTCCCGCCGCCAGACCCGCCAGGCGGCGGCCCGGTCGCCGGGCGCGGCGGGGGCGACCGCGATCGTGAGCAGCCCGGTGAGCCGCGCCGGCGCGAGGTTGAGCAGGTCGTCGAGGCGGGCGGACGGGGTGCCGAAGCGGGCGTAGCGCGGGGAGCGGTGCCCGACCATCGCGTCGAGGGTGTTCGCCGCGCGGTAGCCGAGCAGGCCGGGCAGCCCGGCGAGCGCGCCCCAGACCAGCGGCGCCACCACCGCGTCGGACGTGTTTTCGGCGACCGATTCGACGGTGGCCCGGGCCAGCTCGGGCTCGTCGAGGGTGGACGGGTCCCGCCCGCAGAGGTGGCCGAGGCGTCGCCGGGCGGCCGGCAGGTCGCCGCGGCGCAGGGCCCTACCCATCACCTCGGACTCGTGCCGCAGGGTGCGCCCGCCGAGCACCGTCCAGGTGCCGGCCGCCATCAGCGTGGCGCGGGCCGCCGGGTGGCGGCGGGTGGCCAGGGTGGCGGCCACGCCGAGCAGCACGGGCGCGCCGACCGCGAGGCTGGTGAAGAGCGCGCCGGCCGCCCGGTCGGGCCGGTAGACCCGCCGTTCCAGTGCCCCGGCAGCCCGGCCGAACCCGGCCACCGGGTGCCACCGGCGCGGGTCGCCGAGCAGGCTGTCCAGGGCGTATCCCGCCACCAGCCCTGCCGCATTCGCCACCGCGGTCGAGTGCCGCACCCGCACCACCTCCGGCCGGCCAGCCTAGCCGTACGGCGGGGTGGCCACATTCACCGTCGCCACCCCGCCCCCTCGTACGCTCACCCGGTCCTCCCCTCCCGGGCGGCCCGGCACCGCCTTCCTCGCCCTCGGCCGGCGCGGGCCGGACCTCAGGCCGGTACGGGCACCCGGCCGCGACCGCGCCGGCCCCGCCCGGACGGCGCGACGGCCGTCTCCTCCGAGGCCGGGTCCAGTTCGTCCGCCCCGCCGGGCGGGTCGGCGTCACCGTCCCCGCCGTCGCCGGGCAGCGGGGTGAGGTCGTCGCCCGCCTCGCCCCGGTCGTCGGTCTCCTCGTCGAACGGGTCGACGATCGGCGGGAGGTCGACGCCGGAGCCGGGCAGACCGGAGCCCGGCAGGCCGTGGCCGGCGCGCGGGTCGGTGAAGCCGGAGAACTCGAACTCCTCGTCGAACGGCCGGTCGTCGGGGGTGGCCGGGGCCTGCTCGTGTGGCACCGGCTCGGTCGGCTCGCCGTGCACCCGGGCCGCCGCCTCGGCGTCCTCGACGCTGCTGGTGGTCATGCTGGGCTTGTTGCGCAGGAACCGGGCCCGACCGCGGGACAGGTCGTGCCCGACCGCGACGGCCTCCAGCTCGTAGAGGGTGCGGTGGTTGCCGGCGTCGTCGGTCCAGTCCCGGGTGTAGAGGCGACCGGCCACCACCACCGGGTCGCCGACCATCACCGAGGCGGCCACCCCCTCGGCGAGCTTGCGCCAGCAGTTGACCCGTACGCGCAGGCTGTTGCCGTCGACCCAGCGCCCGCTGTCCCGGTCTAGCCGGCGGGCGGTCGAGGCGACCTTGAAGTTGGCGACGAGGGTGTTGCTCTGCGTGGTGCGCCGCCACTCCGGCGCGGTCAGCACGTTGCCGACGATCGTGACGTAGGTGTCGAACATCGTCCCCTCCCAGGGGTCCAGGGCCGGCCGTGGCGAGCCGACCTCGTGCCGAGACTGGCCGGGCGGCAGGGCCCGCCGCGACCGGTCGGGCCCGGCCTGTGGACGACGGGACCGGCTGTGGACGAACACCTGATCAAGGTCCCGGTGTGCTAGGGCCGGCCGGCCCTGGGACGGCGTACGGCCGACCACCACGATCGGAACCCGGGGTCACCCGGAGTGAGGACGACCCCGGCTGGGTACTGAATTGATCAACCGTCCCGACGAGAAAGGTCAGCGCTGATGACTCTCCGCTCGCTACCCATGATCGGCTCCGCCCGCACCGAGCGGGAGGTGCGGCGATGAGCGCGGTGACCAACCCGGCGACCGTGGCCGAGTGCCTGCGGGTCGGCACCGGCTTCTCCCAGGGCGACCGGAACTGGATCGTCGAGCAGTTCGCGACGCTGGACGCGCGGCTGGCCGCCTTCCACGCCGACGCCACCGAGCTGGAGGTGTCGGTCAAGGACCGCGAGGCGCGCGGACAGAAGGTCACGCTGGAGTGCTGGATCGCCGGGCGGCAGAAGCTCGTCACCACCTCCAGCGAGGAGGACCTGCGGGCGGCGCTCAACGACGCCCGCGACGACCTGCGGCGCAAGCTCAACGACGCCAAGACCCGGCAGGAGCCGCGGCACAACAAGCACGTCCGGGAGATGGGCCAGCCCGTGCCGGAGCAGCCCGCCGACGCCGAGACCGACGCCGATCGGGTCGACGCCGAGACGGCCTGACCACGTCCGGTTCGTCCCCGTCCGACCGGTGCGGTTGGACGGGGACGCGCCGGGGGCTACCGCCGGGTAGCGTCCGGGCGTACCGTCGCGGACGTGGAACAGGACGTGCTGGGGCCGCCCTACGAGCGGCAGACGATCGACCTGGGCACCGACGACGAGGGGCCGGTGGTCGCGACCCTGGTCCGGCGGCGCGCCGAGCGCCCCACCGGCCGGGCGGTGCTCTACGTGCACGGCTTCGTCGACTACTTCTTCCAGACCCACGTGGCGGACTTCTTCGCCGAACGGGGCTGGGACTTCTACGCCCTCGACCTGCGCAAGTACGGCCGCAGCCTGCTGCCGCACCAGACCCCGAACTTCTGCCGCGACCTCGGTGACTACTTTCCCGAGCTGGACGCCGCCGCGAAGATCATCCGCGAGGACGACGGGCACGACACCCTGCTCGCCATGGGCCACTCCACCGGCGGTCTGATCACCTCGCTGTGGGCGGACGCCCGTCGCGACGCCGGCCTGGTCGACGGGCTCTTCCTGAACAGCCCCTTCTTCGACATCAACGCTCCCTGGCTGGTCCGTCGACCCCTCGCGGCCGCCGTCTCCCGGCTGGGCCGCAGGGCGCCGCAGCGCATCCTCCCGTTCGGCCTGGGCACCGTGTACGGCGAGAGCCTGCACGCCGAGCACCGCGGCGAGTGGACGTACGACCTGGCCTGGAAGCCGCTCGCCGGGTTCCCCGTCCGGGCCGGCTGGCTGGGTGCGATCCGCAGCGGTCAGCAACGGCTGCGCGCCGGCCTGGACATTCCGGTGCCGGTGCTGCTGGCCTGCTCGACCCGGAGCTTCAAGGGCACCAGGTGGCACGACTCGGCCGCCCTCGCCGACGCCGTGCTGGACGTGGAGCACATGGTCCGCTGGGCGCCCCGGCTCGGCCGGCACGTCACCCTGACCCGCTTCGACGGCGGCATGCACGACCTGACACTCTCCGGCCCCGCCGTACGGGAGAAGGTCTTCGCCGAGGCCGGACGGTGGGCCGAGGCGTTCCTCGGCGCCGGCCCCACCTCGACCTCGACCTCGGCCGCCGCGGACGCTCCCGGGCGGGAATCGGCCATCCCCGCCGGCCGCACCCCCGCCGAGGCGGACGAGCCGGCGGCGCAGGGCACCTGAGGTCAGGTTCCGGCGGCAGGATCCGCCGGGTGAGCGACCGGCCCGGCGGGTCCGGTCAGGCGGGCAGGCCGGCGACGATCCGGTCGAGGGTGGCCAGTGGGTGGCTGCCCTCGCCGGGCAGCACCAGGCCGAGGCAGCGCAGGCCGACCTCGCCGGCGGCGTCCGGCCGCACGGCGAAGACCGGCGCTCCGACGTACCCCTCGGGCAACCCGGCGGTGATCCGCAGGCCGGCGTCGTCGCGGACGGCGCGCTCGACGGCCACCTCGAGTGGCCGTGACCCGTCGGGGCGGACGCCGAGGGCGAGCACGATCGCGGAGACCGGCTCCGCACCCAGCGCGTCGACCTCGTCGGGCCGGACGGCCACCGCGTCGGGCACCGGCTGGGTACGCCAGCGCCAACCCTGCTCGGCCGCGTCCGCGTGCAGGCCGGCGGAGGCCATGATCGCCGCACCCACCTCGGACCGGTGCGCCCAGCGCGCCGGGAAGTCCGGCAGGACCAGCTCGTCGGGGGCGACGCCGGAAGGCTCGGTGAGGCTGGGCCGCAACCCGATCCCGCCAACCTCGGCGGTGGTGACGGCGTCGGCGGTCAGCAGGTACTCGCCGGTCGGGTGCGCGAAGAAGAACGCCGTCCCGGACCTGCCGAGCGGCACGATCGCCCTCCCCAGGAGCTGGCACAGCTCGTAGGCGACCTCGTTCTCGGCATCCGGCTCCAGCAGCACGAACCCGAGGGTACGGGCCGCCCGGCACCGGAACCCGGGTGACCTCCGGACCGGTCGCGTGAGAACCTGATCATCGGCGTCGAGACGGCGACCCGTTCCCCCGCCACCGGCGGGGTCGGCGGTACCCTCTTGGCGCGACACGTACGCCGCGCGCCCGTAGCTCAGCGGATAGAGCAGGGGACTTCTAATCCCAAGGCCGCAGGTTCGAATCCTGCCGGGCGCACCACCTCCTAGCTGCAGAAACGCTGATCGGCGCTGTTGGGCGACCGGGGCCGGACCCACCCGGAGCCCACCGCGTCAGCCGCGGCCAACCGCAGCAAGCGCCGCAGCAGGTGCACGGTGATGGCGGCCTGCCGGGTGCTCAGCACCACCACCGACAGCGGGTTCGGGTCCTTGGTGGGGTCTTGGTCGTAGCCCTCGATTGTCAACACAGGCAGGGCTAGCGGGTGGCTCGTCCGGCTCATCAGCAGCCGTACGTGCATGGCCTCGCCGTCCTCCGGCCGCAGCAGCACGGGCCGTGAGTCGTGGGTGCCAGCGGGGTCCGCAGCGGCGGTGCACTTCTGGCGGTCGCACCACTGAGGATGCGCAGGTACGTTGGTCATGGGCCGGGGCTCCTTCCCGGTCAAGGCCCCGTCCGGTGCAGCCACACCGCGTGCGGGGCCGCTTACATTGCGTGACCGCACCGTAGTCGCGCCAGCCGACGGCGAGCAAGGAAAGCGGCACTGTCGCAGGTGGCCCGTAGACTCCCGTCCATGCGCCCTGCTGTTGCAATTGAGGAGCTGGAGAAGCTCAAGAAGGAAGCCGCCGAGGCTGACCACTTCGCTCGGCGTGCGGGCTTCGATGCATGGAAGGCGCGGACGCGTGCCATCTTCGTCCGCACCCTCGGAGCGGACAACAATCTTGTGCAGCGCTTCGACAAGATCCGTTACAGCCTGGGCATCGTCACCGAGCGCACCACTCAGTCCGCCTTCGACCAGGCGACCCGCAGCGGAGTGAGAAGGGCGTGCGAGCTCATTGACGCCGCGATCTGGGAGCTCGGCCTCGTGGGCGGGGATGAGCCGGTGGACGAGCACGCCTACGACCCGGAGCTGTGGGCGCACGTCAAGACCGAGGTGGAAGACGGGGAGTGGGGCAAGGTCGCCAGCCAGACGGCGATCTTCGTCGAGAACCACATCCGGACGTGGGCGGGCAACCCGCAGGACGGCAAGGGCAACAACCTCGTTGGCAAGAACCTGTATCTGGATGTGTTCGGGGACGCCAGCGACTACCGGCTAGGCCGACAGGCCAGTGAGCGTGAGGGCTGGCGGTACCTCGGGATGGGCTTCGCCCAGGCGCTGAGCAACGTTGATCGGCACCGGATTCAGACGCGGGACGACGCCAAGCGGTATGCACTCGGCGTGCTCGGTTTGGGAAGCCTGCTCCTGACGCAGCTCCGGTACGAGCACGGCGACATCCTCAAGACCGAGTAGCGGGCGCTTGACCGGGCCGGAGACCATGTCGGCATGTCGTCCGGAACGCCCGTGTGGGCGGTGCTCATCGTCGCGGCATTTGGCGTCCTGGGAACGCTGGCGGCTGCGGTCACTACTCAGATCCTGAGCGGACGCCGTGAGGCCCGGCAGTGGGAGCGGCAGCGCGCCCACGAGCGGGAGCGGTGGGACCGAGAGCGCGACGAGCGGCGAGAACAGTGGGAGCGAGAAGACCACGCCCGGTGGCATCAGGAGCGGCTCCCCCTGTACACCGAAATCCTCAAGCGCATCGAGGAGTGGGACGAGGTCGTGAATCACGTGCTGCCCCGGCTGGACCCCGGCCCAGCCGTCGTGTCGGAAGAAGACCAGCACCTGCTCGGCGCGGCGCTGGCCCGAGTTGCCGATGCCGACAGAAAGCTCAGTCTCTTCGCCTCCAAGGAAACCGACCAAGCGGCCAGTCGCTTCTTCATGGACGCGATGTTCTGCCACATGCAGATAGGCGCTGGTGGGCTAGACGATCCAGAGCGGCTAAAGCAGGTGCGCTTCGAGGTGCGAGCGTTAGCAGACAGGCAGAGTGAGCTCCTGACGTCGATCCGCCGCGACCTGGGACTGCCGCCAGGACTAGAGACACGAAAGGTTTCGTAGCGGTCGGGGCCGCCACCCGAAGGCAGACGGCCCCGATACCTGCGGTTCGCGGGCAGGCGGTGTGCGGCGGGTAGGTTCGAGCGGCTGGGACGACGCCGGCTCCGGCCCGACGGCAGTTCTACCGCCGCGAGCCGGAGCCGACTCTGACGCTGGGCGTCAGCAATCAGGACCGTGACCCGTTCAGGTCATCGATCGTCAGGCGAGGCGGGTGAGCTCCCACGTCACGGCCTGACCGTTGTACGGCGGCATGACGTTGCCCCGCGCGATGGGCGCGGTCGTGGTCGGGTACCCCACGACCTTCCAGACACCGCTCTCCGGGCAGCGCTCGCCCGTCCGCGCCTGCGTTCCGATAGCTGCCGTCATGGCAACCCCTCCTCTTAAACGTTTGCGCCAAACGCCGAGAAGGACCAATCGCCCACACGGGACGACCGAAGCCTGTTACCGTAGCCGCCTCACTGCCAATGAGAACGGACCCCGGCTCGACGTCCAGACCTTCGGTCACGGAACGTCCGTGCTCGGGGTCTGCTTTTTGCGCAGGCACCTCGCGTTGACGTGCCGGGATCAGAGTCTAGGCGACCAGGCGACACTGATCTTGCGGTCACGGTGAGCAATGTGGACCGGCCCCCTGGGTGCCCATATCGTGAGATGTGCCTGAATCGATCTTCCATTGTTTGGACATACGTTCTAACGATTGAGATGAATGGGCGCTCGGGGCGCACGGGGCCAGAGCGGAGCCCTGAACAGGGCGTTTGTCCTCTGTGCTGGCTCTAGCTGGATGGGGGGCGCACATTGGAGTCAGTGGATACCGCCCAGTAACCTTGCAGTTCTGGACCGAGTCCAGAAAAGGCTCTCATCTTTACCTACTGTTCGCCGGATCGAAATGGGATCGCTCCCGCGAGTTGGGGCTTTGCGGCGAGTGGCCGCCAGCCCCGTCCCTCCGATCTCGCGCATGCTCCGCCTTGATGGCGTTACCGGCCGCCGCTTGACCCGTATACGGGCGGTTCGGGGTCGCCGGTCTCTCGTGCGGCTTCGCGTTCGGCTCGCGCCTGGCGCTCGTACGGCGTGGGCACGCCCGGGTCGTACTCGCTGGCGTACGGCCGACCGAACCGCCCGACGGCTGCGGCTAGCTCCTGGTCGCGCTGGGGCTTGGTCAGCGCCGCGTACCGCTCAGGGTCGGCACCCTTGAGGGCCTCCAGCTCCTCCGGGGTCACGCCTTCACCGCCCAGCGACCCTGCTGCCCGGCCGTGCCCTGCGGCACGTTCTGGATGAAGTGGTTGGCGGTGCCCCGGAGCTGCACCCGCAGGTCCACGACGCCGCCGCCGTACTCGAACATGACGACCGCCGGGAGCTTGTCGCCGGCCTTCGGCAGGACGCCGGGCTGCTGGCCACGAGCCCCGCCCGGGTTCCTCAGAGTGACGTTGTACGCCTGCGCGTCGTCGAAGGTGTAGTGCACGATGTCGCCGATCACGGCTGTCCTCCTATGTCCTTGCGCTTAGTGCCCCTTGTGCGGCACGTATAGAAGGCTATGGATGAAATGGGGTCGTCCAGTCGTCTTTTCTGGGCAGCAAGAAGGCCGCCCACCAGCGGCGGACGGCCTCGATGCCAACCCTTCGGGCGCTAGCCCGCCCTGCGCCTGCGTTCACGACGCCGCTTTCGCTTGCGCGGCCTTCCTCCGGCGCACGACCTGCCGCCGGAACTCGTCCATCGTCTGGAGTGCTACTTCGGCACCGGCCAGCCAACCCTCGTCGTCGGGTAGTTGGCTTACCGGGATGCCGTCGAGCTCAACGATGCCGTTGTCGTACGCCACCAGGCGCAGGGTCAGCACTAGCCCCTTATCCTTCGCAGTGGGCTTCACGTCCATCGACTCGCGGATGCGCTTCAGGCTTGCTCCCATGGGCTTCCTCCTCACTAGCCAGCTTGGCGGGTGCGGCGGTACGCGGCAAGGTCAACGACGCCGCCCGCTGTGGTCGACGCTGCGGGCTGAACAGGCGTGGGCTCGGCCGTGGCTGCCTGGCGTCGCCCCTCAGCCCGCAGCGCGGCGAAGGCGGCCGACACGTCGCTGCCCTGGTGGTCGAGCACATGCCCGTACACCTTCAGCGTGACCGACGGGTCGGCGTGCCCTAGCCGCTTGGCCGTGCGGACCGCGTCGCCAGTCAGCAGCAGGTACGCGCTGGCGTGGTAGTGCCGCAGGTCGTGGAACCGCACGCCGACCAGCCCGAGCGCGTCCACTGTCGGTCGCCATACCCGGTTGTTCCACGCGTTGTGCCGGTACGGCGTAGCCCCGTCACCGAACACGTAGTCATCCGGCCCCGTGCCCGCGACGTGGGCGGCGAGGCGCTGGCACAGGTCGGCGTTCAGCCCGTCCACCGTGCGGAGCCCGGCCTTGCTCTTCGGCGTGCCGATCCGCATCTCCCCGTTGATCTCCTGCGCGGTGGCCTCCACCCGCAGCAGACGACCGGCCGTGTCCAGGCACCGCACCCGCAGCCCGGCAAGCTCACCGGCCCGGCAGCCGCTCTCCACCGCCAACTCGACCAGCAGCCGCCAGCGGTCCGGGCGCGACCCGCGCGCGTCGGGCATGGCGGTGATGATGCGCTCCACGTCCGGTGGCTGTAGGACCACCGCCTCCCGCTTGGCGCGGAGCTTCGGCTTGGCCACCTCTCGCGCCGGGTTCGCCCGCAGGTAGCCGCTCCGCACCGCGTGGTCCAGCACGCACCGCAGCACGTGGAGGATGTGCCCGACGGTGCTAGGCGCGCGGCCGTCCATCACCTGCCCGATGAGCGTGGAGCACTCGGCGTAGCCGAGCCGACCGACCTGCACCCGGTGGAACGGCGCGAGGTAGTTGTGCAGGATCCGCGTGTAGCCGTAGCGGGTGGACGGCTTCAGCCCCTGGACGCGCGGGCTGGCGAGCCACGCCTGACCCACCTCCAGGAACCGCACCTCCCCGGCGCTCTTGGCGACGTACGCCCCGGCCTGCACGGCTGCCCGCGCGTCGACGCTGGCTCGGCGGGCCTCGTCCTTCGCCTCGTACGTGCCGACGTTGTGCAGCTTGCCCAACGCGTCCTTGACGCGCACCTCCCACCGCACCACCTGGCGGCCGTCGTCGTAGCGGCGGATTACCTTGCGGACGCCAGGTATCTCGGTCCCCTCGCGGGACACCTTCGGTCGTGCCATCACTTCTCCTTCGAACGCGATCGGCCGCCCGAACGCGATTGGCTGGCATCGCGGGCGGCTGCGGTGGCCAGGTCGATGGCGTAGCTGTTCAGCAGGCGTCGGACGGTGCTGTGCCGCCACGGACCACCGCCCACGGTCGGCACAGCGCGCCTAGACAGCTCGGCCGCTGCCCGGCGGTGGCTTAGCCCCTCTACACCCACCAGATCGGCCACCAGGGCCACCACGTCGGCCGGGTACTGCCGGGGCCGCCCCAGCCGTACGCCGTTGGCCCGCGCTGCGGCCAGGGCCTCGCGGGTGCGCTGGGCGATGATCTCCCGCTCCCACTCCGCTATCTGGGCCATCAGGCCGGCGACGAGCTTGCCGTTGGGCGTGCTGGTGTCCACGCCTAGGTCGAGCAGCACCACCGACCAGCCCTGCCGTTTCGCTGTCGCGAGGGTGTCCGCGAAGTCCACGACGCTGCGGCTCAGGCGGTCCAGCTTGGCCACCGCGAGCCCGGCGTGGGTGTGGGCGGCGAGCAGGGCCAGGGCCTCCCGCAGCGCGGGCCGGTCGAGGGAGGCCGCGGAATACCCGTCGTCCACCATCCACGTCAGCGACCAGCCGTGCCGGTCGCCGTGGTCCTGTATGCGGTTGCGCTGCGCGTCGAGGCCAAGGCCGCTGTCCGCCTGGCGGTCGGTGCTCACCCGCAGGTAGCCGATCATCGGAGTCATCGGCCTTCCTCCTTCGGGCGGTACACGGGCGGGTCCTCCAGGTACAGCGGGGCCACCTCCCACAGCGGCTCGTCCAGGTCAGCGCGGGCCACCTCGATACGCACCAGCCCGGCCGGGCCGTGGTCGGCGTCGTACTGCGGGCGCAGCAGGTACACCGCCACGCCCTCCGCCGTCTGATACCGCTTGTGCAGTTCCAGCCGCTCCCCGTCCAGGAGGACCACCGCGCCCACCGGGTAGGCGGCCAGGTCGTTAGTGCTGACCGTTGGCATCAGGCGTCCTCCCCGTCCTCGGCGCCGAACACGATCTCGGTCACGTCCTCCGCGTACAGGTCGTCGTGCAGGCCGTCCGTGATCTCGTCTATGAGCGCCAGGGTGTTCAGCGCCCGGCGCACGGTGGCCTTGCTGGTGCCGCAGTCCTCGGCAACCTGCCGCACGGTCGCGCCCTGGTCGACGCGCAGCCGGTACCACTCGGCGGTCTCCAGGGCCTCGCCGGCGAGCCAGGGCAGCCGCCGCATCGTGCCGCTGGCCCGCAGGCGGAACAGCTTGACGGTGCCAGCCGCGCACGCGGCGGCGAGCGGGCTCGGGCCGGTGGTGTCCTCCTCGTCGTGCCAGGCGTCGATGGCCTCGGCCATCTCCTCAGCCGTGGGCAGGGGCAGAGCGGGGCCTTCCTCCTCCGGAGCCGTCACGTTCAGGTCGACGTGCCCGAACGCCTCAGCGGGCGCAGGGGCCTCGGCGGGTGCCTGCTCGGCCGCCAGGGCTACCGGGGCCGGTTCGGGCGTCTGCGTCGGGATGGGGTCGGTTGCCTCGGTAACCGGGGCGGTGGTGTGGTCGGTGCTGGTGGACATGCTGGGCTCCTTGGCCTCCGTGGCGCTTGGTCAGCGCCGTGCATGACCAGTACATAGACGAATGTCGATGATGTTCAGGACATCAGCGAGATCCAGTCGGGCAATCTCCGCAAGCGCCGATCACCGGGAGCTCTAGGTAGCAGGACGAACAGACCTGGCGGATCGGCCTCCGGCTGCGCTCACGCTTCGGCTTGCGGACCGGGATCGCCTTCGGCTTGGCCGGGGCCGGGTCGGGCTTCGGTCTTGGTTTGGCCGCCTGGCACTGCGTAGCGGTAGTCGGAGCAGGTGTGGCACCACACCCGCTCTCCGCCTCGTGGCGGCACCTCGGCCCGGAAGGCGTGACCGCACATGAGCGGCGTAGCCCTGAGCCCCATGCATCTCCTCCTGACTACGCTGCGTGTGCGCCCTGTCGAACGCGATACGTCGGACTCGTGGGCGAGGGCGGTGGGGGCGGGCCAAGGATCCACTCAAAACCCGCCCCCTGCCGCAGCGTATGGAGGCCGCTAGTCCTCCGGTTCGTCTTCCTCGGGCAGGGCGTAGCGGTTGCGCCGCCAGGCGGGCGGCTCCTCGCCCTCCTCGCTGATGAGCGACACTTCCTCGACCACGTCCTCCCACCGCTTCGCTTCCAGTTCGATCTTGGAGCTAGGCCCGAGGCCGGCTCGGTCGAGGACCCCGAACCCGGCGCGGATGTGGTCACGGGGGTCCAGGCTGTCGTTATCGACGATCTTCTCCAGCCGGTCCAGCACCGGATCGACCATCGCGAGCAGCCGCCGGGCCGCAGCCTTGCGCGCGTCGGTCGTGCTGCCGCCGTGGGTGGCGCAGACGCCGCCGCCGGGGATCGGCCAGCGACGGCACGGGTCGCCGGTCTGGGAACTGCTCGCGTAGCAGCGCCCGCAGGTCGGGCAGGGCTGGCCCTTGGCGACCTTCTGGTGGTCCGTGCACATCTCCCGGCCCTTGCTGTCCAAGGGGACGCCGGATCCATGGGTGGACGATTCTGCGGGCGGTGGCACGGCAGCGAGGCGGGTACGCCTGCGCTTCCTTCCCTCGGTGGTCATCGATGCTCCTTTGTTCGTTTCCCAAGGCCAGCCCGCAGCCTGTCTGTGTATAGACACAGACAGACAGGCTTGCGGCGGCTTGTCTGTCTGGCGGGCAGACAGGCCCAGACAGACCAGACAAGCTAGGGGTAGATGCGTGTTTGTCCCGGCTTTAGCTCCACCGGATAGTGATGCTTGCTGTTGTTCTTGCCTGGCTCCACGCGGATCAGTTCAAGATCGATCGCCTTCTGAATGGCCTCGTTCTTGTACTTCGTGTCACCCGGTAGCCGCTTCCGCAGCTCACCGCTGTTGATGCCTGGCTCCGCCTCCACGGCGTTGACCACACTGGACACCAGGCCGTTGGAGCGCCCCTGTGAGCGGCTGACCATCGCAGCGACGTGCAGGGAGTTGTCCTCCTGAGAAAACCCGATCTGCCGCTCTGCCAGCGCCACGCCCCGACCGTCCGCCCGCAGGTACCGCTGTCCGTACTTCCGGCCGTCCTCCTTCACCTCGAACTGCTTCGTGTACAGCCACCGCACGTCGGCCCAGTCATCTACCGAGCTCGCGCCGCGTACGTGTTCGCCGCCCTCCTCGGCCTCGCCGCGCCCGGTGTGGGCGGGCAGCCACAGGTCCTGGACGCCGGACGCCTCCTTCAGCGGGTCCACGCAGTCGAGTAACCACATACGCGCTTCGCTGTTGTCGTTCTCGTTGCGTAGGCGGGCAGCCGCGCCGAACGGATCCAGGATCAGCCCGGTGCAGTCCCGCTCCGCCAGCCAGTCCGCCGCCCAATCGAACGCTCGCGGGCTGCGCAGGTCGAACCGCTTGCCGCGCAGGTGCAGCACGCAGATCCGCTCGGGATGCCGTAGGCCCAACGGCCGGGCGTAGTCCAGGAACTGCTGCTCAGTCAGCTCGTAGTTGAAGATGGCCAGGTTGCCGCCATCCGTGCTCATCTCGAACTCGTCAAGGAACGGTTCGTCATCGGCCCAACTGCGGGCCAGGTTGAGGATGAGCGTGGTCTTGCCGACCTTGTACTGAGCCGCGATCAGTCCGTTACCGCCGCGCGGGTGCAGCTCCTTGATCGTGTACTGCAAGGGCTCCTGCGGCTTGGCCAGCATCTCGGCCAGCGTGCCGCCCGAGTCCGGCGGGGTGAACTCCGCATCGGCCTTCTTCTCGTCGTGCTTGCTCCGCGCCCACTCCCGCGCCTCCAGTTGCTCCAGGGCGGCCTGACGCATCTTCCGGACGTGCGCCCGGCGGTCGGTCTTCGGAGTGATGGGCCGGGTCACAGCGCACCGACCCAGCCGTAGCCGTGCTGTGCGGCAATCTGCGCGCTGTGCTTGGCTGCCTGCTCCCGGAGCCACTTCTCGTTGATCACACGCCAGTCCCTGCGCCCGAGCCCGGCCGCGTAGTGGTCAGCCAGGTCGTTACCGGCGGGGCTGTGCAGGACCTTGATCTGCTCGCGAGCGAGCCCGGCGTACAGCATCAGCCCGTCCAGGCGGCAGGCCGCGTCGTAGTAGCCGGGTACGTCTCGGTCGGCCACCACATACACGCGGGCTGCGCCCGTGAGCCAGCGGCACTGCTCGGGGAAGACCTTGCCCGCCCCGCCGTGGTGGCTGGTGGCGATGAGCCCGTGCCCGCGCGCTACCTCGGCGTCCTTCTCGCCCTCCACCCACCAGATCGCCCGACCCTGCCGGACCGCACGCAGCACGTCGGGCAGCCGGTACAGGTACGCGTCGGCGTTCCATGGCTTGCGCGGCGACCACGAGTACTCCCCGCGCGGCTGCCGGTAGAACAGCTCCTTGTCCCGGCCGTCGCCTTCGACCAGGCGGTACCGCAACTTCTGAAAGATCAGCTCGCCGTGCTCGTTGTGGAAGTCGTAGGCGCAGACGAACTCCAGCAGCCGCCCGCGTCGCTTCATCCTCTGGGGAGGGGCGAGGCGGGGAATTGGACCAGAGCCGCGCCACTCGGCGGCGCTATGCTGTGTCACGGATACCTTCTTTCTGTCCGGGCCGGTCCGCCACAGACCGGCCCTGACGCTTACTTGTCGCGGTCAGGTGAGCCCTGTTCGCTGCTGCGCTTGGCCCGAGCCCGACGCCGCCCCTCGGCCAGGGCGCGACCCTGTGCCGCACGCTGCTCCGGGGTGGCCTTAGCCCAGCGCTTCTGCGCGAGGTACCGACCAACGTCGCTCGGGTTGATCTGCTGTTCCATCGCTTCTCCTCAATGCGTGGAGCTTGCTGCAAATAGGCTATAGAGCCCGCAGCCCTGTTCTTCCGTCTATTCCTGCGAGCGCCATTCGCGGGATTCGCATTCTGATGGCCATTCGGGTTCACCACCCGGTTACGCTGCACCTGCACGGCAGCCCACCTTCCTTCCGTCTCCTGCCGTCGAGTCAGGGCGCGGTTTGCTCACAAGGCATTCCGCGCCCTGACGACGATTACTCGCAGGTGCCGCACTTATCGACGCGCACCACGACCAGGCCGTTGTTCGGGTCGTTCAGAACGTCGCAGAGGAAGCCGTCCACCACTTCCCAGCGCCGGTCGTTGTGGCGGGGCAGCTCGTCGAACGCGCGCCAGGCGACCTTGACCCGCAGGCTGTGGAACTCCATCACGCGGCCCCATCCCTTGCTGCGCTGGTCGTTGATCCAGCGCTGAATGGTGCGACCGTGGGAGCAGGCGCGGTCGGCGGTGGTGTTCACCGCCACGCCCCACTCGTGCTGCTCGGTGCGGATCTGTTCTGGGCTCCATTCGATCCGGTTGGTGGCCGGGCTCAGGGCTACAATGGACATTGCGTATCTCCTTGGGTGAGAACCGTGCCGGATAGGCGGGGAGAGTCGGGTGAGCCAGTCCCGGCCCTCTCCGCCTTTCTGCTGATCAGATGCCTTCGAAGACCGCCTTGCGCGGCAGCTTCCTGAACGCCTGGTGCGTGGTGTCCATGTACCGATGCGGGTGCGCGAGCTTGAGCTCGCTGAGCCGGGTGGCGGCGGCCAGTTCCGCGCGCCGCTGGCGCACCGCCGCGATCTGCTGGTGGATGGCGTCGAGCTTGCTCAGCGCCTGCGCGGTGGTGAGGTTGCGCGCCTTGATCTCGCCGGCCAGGCTGTCCAGCTTCCGGAGCATGGTGTGGGTGCCCTCGCGCAGCGTGTCGGCGGTGGCGCAGTGCTCCTCCACCTCGCGGGTCACGGCCTCGGTGACCTGCTTCTTCTCCCACGCGTTGTACTCGTCGCGCTGCTGCTCCAGCCACTTGACCGTCGCGGCCGGGTGCACGTTCTGCATCTGCCGGTCGAACTCCCGGTCCGCGTGGCTGCGGTAGTCCTCGGCCTCCGCCTCCACCCGGTCAACCGGCACGCCGAGGAGGACCTTGGCGCTCTGGTCCAGGTCGACTGCGGGGTTGATGTCCCTGGTGCTGTCTGCTCCCGTCGGAGCGGTTCCCTTGGTGAACATGCCTTGTCCTCTCAGATCGCTCGGCGGCCGTAGCGCGACAGCAGCTTGGCCGCGTCGGTGTCGGTCGTGGCCCGCAGTGCGCCGAGCTCCCGCTCCCGCTGGTGCAGTGCGATCAGCTCGTCCTCAACCTTCTTGGCCCGCTCCTCCAGCGCGGCCAGGTTGCTGTCCAGCGCCTCGATGTTCGGCTTCTTCATTCGCGTGATCCCTCCCTTGTGTCTGACGACGTAATAGCCGTCATCCCTGCCCCACGGGTCCCGGCCCTCTTCCAGGCACCGGCGGTGGTGCTGTAACCATTCCGAGTCGCGCCACGGGTCCCGGCCCTGCGCAAGGCACCGATCCCATATTTGGCGACTCATCAGCCCTCCCGCTGCGCGGCGTCGCGGGCCGCGAACTCCTCGAAGGCGAGCTTGGTGGCCTGGTCGAAGTGCTCGATGGACTTCTGGATGGCCCCGCGCGCCACGTCCTGCGGCTTGACGCCGAAGAACTCGGCCATCCGCATCAAGAACTCGTGCGAGTCGTCATCCAGCGACAGGAACATCTGATGCGGAAACTGCTTCGGCGGCCCCGGCCTGCGCCTCATTGCTGCCCTCCTTAATCGCCTATTTGGTTCCCTGTCAACTGCCTATGCGAATAGCTTGCAGAAGTTGGCGGCCTCTGGCGCATCTTTCTTTCCGGGCTGGAATTGGGCGTGCTTCATCGTCGCCCCACGGCCAATTAGCGACCGTGGGGACGGCGGTATAGGGAGGCGGTTCTATGGCGTAGACGGGCCAGCACCAAGGCCAGGGCCAGTGGCCCTATCTAGCCCGGTGGCCGAGCCCTCACGCTGCCTGTTGGCCCGCTGCGGCTGCCGCGCGCACCTGCGCCACGTAGGCGTCTAGGTCCTCGCGGGCGACCCGGATCTGATAGCCCACCTTGCAGCCGGGCAGGTCGCCGCGCCGGACGAGCCGGCGAGCGGTGGAAATGCTGACGTTGAGCTCGTCGGCTACCTGGCCGAGCTTGAGCATCACCCTTGCCATCTGTTCTCCTCCCGGCGGACGGGAGCCCAGAGACGACAAAGCACCGACGCAGGGCTCCTCCGCCAACGAATGACGGTTGACCCCGCTCGGTGCCCCCGCACATGATCCCGGTGCGGCCCAGCCGAGAGGACGCCAGCCATAGCCGGTTGTCGCTCGTGGCGACACTCTTCCTGGCGTCTCGGGTGTTGCTGCCACGAGGGTACGCGTGGCCACGGCTGCCGAACAAGTTGAAGAGAAGAGTGGACCCGCCGCGCTCGCCGGCCCCACCCCGGCCCCACCCGTGTCACTGGTAGCCGCCTGTGGTCAGGAGCGTTCAACCGCGCCGTTTCGCCTGGTCAGACGGCAGATTTGGTCACCGATGGTAACGGCTGACGCGGCTGAATTCCGCCTTCTAATCCCAAGGCCGCAGGTTCGAATCCTGCCGGGCGCACCTTCGTCACCGCAGGTCAGCGGCTTGGCGCGCACGGCCCCGTCGATCACCAGGATTCCCGTACAGCCATTCGTACAGCCAAGTCAGCCGAATAGGTGCTTCGCGGCCTCGTCCACGGCGGCCCGCTCGATATCTGGCAGGACGTGGGCGTACGTGTTCATCGTCAACCCGATCTGGCTGTGCCCGAGCAGCCTCTGGTCGCCCGCGTGCGCCCGCTGCATGATGAAGATCGTCGTCATGTCCTCGGCGGGATCGTTGTACCAGGCGGTGCCATAGAAGCCGGGCCATCCGTAGCTGCCGACCGAGGGGCCGAGGTGCGTGCGGCGGGTGCGGACCGACATTCCGAAACCCCAGCCCATGGCGTCGAAGTATCCGGGCCAGAACCCGGAGACCGTCTTCTGCGCCGGGGTCAGGTGGTCGCTCGTCATCAGGGTCACCGACGGCCGCGAGAGCACCCGCTCGCCACGGTGGGCGCCGCCTGCGAGCAGAGCCGAGGCGAAGGCGAGGTAGTCGTAGGCGGTCGAAACGAGCCCGCCGCCACCTGATTCGAACACTCGTGGCCGGCTGAACCGCCCGTCGGGGCCGTCCTCGACCACCTGCTCACCGGTGGCCGCGTTGTCGCGCTCGTACGCCGTCGCCAACCGGCCGATGCTCTCGCCGCCCACACTGAAGGCGGTGTCCTTCATCCCGAGCGGATCGCAGATCCGCTCGCGCAGGGCGTCCCCGAACGACATGCCGGCGGCCCGGGCGATGAGCACACCCGTCACGTTGGCGGCGGTGTCGTACATCCAGCGCTCACCGGGCTGGTGGACGAGCGGAAGCGCGCCGAGCTGGCGGATCCACTCGTCCGGCGACGGCGCACTGAGCGCGTCCAGCGCGTCGGCGATCGGGACCGTTCCCGGCTCGGCGGGGACCATGCCGGTGCCGAGGGTGCCGGTCAGCAGATCCCGTAGCGTTATCGGGCGTTTCGCCGGGACGGTGTCTTCCAGTGGCCCGTGGGGATCGGCGAGCACGGTCATGTCCGCCAGCTCCGGGAGGAGGTCATCGACCGGGTCATCGAGGCGGAGGGTGCAGTCCTCGACGAGCGTCATCGCACCCGCGGCGACGACCGGCTTCGTCATCGAGCCCATGCGACAGATCGTGTCGCCCGCCATCGGCGTCTGCGATCCTGCGCCCTCGAACGCGAGATTGCCCGTTGCTTCGATGTGCACCTCGCCGTGCCGGGCGAGGACAGCCACCACACCCGGGACGAAGCCGGACTCGACGTGACGCTCAAGCAGCTCCCGCACTCGAGCCAGCCGTTTCGACGAGAAGCCACCAGCAGTCACCTGTCTCCTCCTCATCTCGTCCGTTCGCAAGTTACACGTTGCGCGACGACCGCACGTTTCCCGAGGACGTCGAGGAAGAGACCCCGTCCGAGCAGTACCGGCACTTCACAGTTGAGGGTGCAGCGCGGGCTGGTGGGTCGGTGGCGGTGCAGCGGTCGAGGCCCCCTGAAGATGGCGCTGCCCGGTATTGTCCCCACGCACAGCATCAACGGCACTCGCTACATCAACGGTGGCGTGCGCTCCCCCCGACAACGCCAACCTTGCCTCGGGCTATGCGAACGTCGTGGTGCTCTCGCGGCCTGCGCAAGCAGGGCAGGCGCGTCGAGGTGATCACACCGGACGCCGATTCCCGAGCCGCAGCGAGGACACTCCAGGCCATCAGTGGCCGAGCGATCCCGCGAGAGGGGGAGGAATGGCGAGTCACACCTCATCGCAGCGAACAGCTCGACCTTGCTCCGGGGCATACTGCCGCTCCCTCAGACAAGCCCCTCGCGAAGGAATCGCGCTCAGCGCCTCGTCTCGTACCTGGTCAAGACCACGCCGCCGGGGAACGTCCGCGTCTCCACCAGGTTCAGGTTCACCCAGCTTTCCAGCGCGATGAAGAACGGTGTGCCGCCGCCCACGAGGACCGGATGGGTGACGATCTCGTACTCGTCGATCAGCCCGGCCCGCATGACCGCCCCGGCGAGCGTTGCGCCACCGACCCTCATCGGCCCGCCGTCCTCGGCCTTGAGCCGGGTGATCTCGGCGATCGCGTCGCCGGTGACCAGGCGAGTGTTCCAGTCGACCTTGTCGATCGTTGAGGAGAACACCACCTTCGGGGTGTCCCGCCAGTTCCGCGCGAACTCGATCTGCGCCGGGGTGGCGCCCGGCTGCTGGTCGCCGGTCGGCCAGTAGGCGCTCATGGTCTCCCACAGTTGGCGCCCATACAGAAACAGGCTGATCACCCGCTCTTGATCGAGCCACCACTGGAACAGCTCATCGCTCGGCCCGCTCCAGCCGAGGTCGTCGCCGGGCGCGGAAATGTAGCCGTCCAGGGTCAGGTTCATGCCGTAGATCAGTTTCCGCATAGCGCCATGCCTTCCGTCAGTCGGTCTCGGAAGACTAGACCAGTCGAGCGGAGGAAACTGATCGGTGCGCAATCTGTTCATACGGACCGGCTCCTGACCCTCGCTCAAGACTTCCAAGCCGCTCGTCCCGTACACCTTGGTTCGTGCCATTAGCGTGCCATTAGGGCGGGTAAACCACGGTCACTCGCGGGCATTGGTCGAGGCACTTACACGCGGCGAAAGTGCCTTCATGATGGCTTCGTTCGATTTCCCAAGCTGACAGTTTGGGAGCCACGTGTGGGGGCCACCGGGCGGACTGGACCGAACGGGACGGGACCGATCGAGTTGCCGAGGGGTCGAGGACCAGGACCAACCAGGACCAGGTGGATGGTGCCAGACGGCTTAGACATGGTCTTGGGAATCTACGGATCAGATGGCCAGCGCCGGCCCGTCGTACAGCCATCCGTACAGCCAAGCCCGCCCGCTGACGCCGACGCTGCTCGACAACGACGGAGGGGCTGACCAGGAGCGTCATCACGTGACCAGCCATCCGCGATCTTCTTCTAAGAGGCGCACCCACGTCGGCCGCAGCACGTCCGTCCGCAACCCTGCTACGCAGACGGTCTCTCCGTACTTCTCTGACGGGTTCGGTGCAGCCTTGACAGTGATCAGGAGTTGTAGCCGGGCGGTGCGGTTGTCGGCAGGTTTCGGGTCGGGTCCGGCCTCACTGGATCCGAAGAGCGACATCTGGGCCACGCGCGCCTCCAGCCAAGATAGCTATAAGTAGTCGTCAGATCACACAAGGGATTCAGGTTCTCATGGAATCGACGGGCACGCATAGAGGCCAAGTGCGTGGCACGTGGCGCGAAGTGCAGGCTGGCTCTCACCAACAAAGCTGAGAGGGTGACGAATGTGATCGCGTCACCAGCTTCGCCGACGTCGGCGATCGACGGCATTGACATCGGCCCGCGCCGCTCCGATCATGACTGCCGTGCCGAGTGACCTCTGGGTGTCCATGACCTCACTTGGCGGGGTGGTCCTGGGCGGTGGCCTGTCCTTCTGGGTGCAACGGGCCACCCAACGCTCGGCGGAGCGGGCGGAGGAACGCCGGCAGGAGTTGGCGCTCACCGAGGTCGCCGTGCGGAACGGCTGGCCCAGGTGCAGAGCTTTGTGGAGGTCACCGCCGAGGCCGAGCGGTGTGCCTTCAACCGTCCCGCGACGTGGTCCGCCGGCGACGAGTGGGAGGTCCGGACGCAGGCGGTCATGAACGCGTCTGGGTGGCGGAGCGCATGATCCGCCTGATGTTCCCGCTCCCGGTACACGCCGCGGCGCGGGCGTACTTCTTGGATTTGAACCTGGTTGTCTGGGAAGGGCTGCCGGACGGCGAGAGCGTCCGGGACTACCTGGAGGACAACCGGCTCGCCTTCCTGGATGCCGCGCGGGCAGCAGTGGACTGACCATCGGCGCGGCCGGCGGGCGCGCCCGCAAAGCGGGCGACTCCGTCGGGCGGCGGTCTCGTGCCAGAGTTCTTCCCGGCCGGGGTGGCACCCTTCTCCGGCCACGACCTCTCAGCCGGTGAACCGCTGGAGGATCGCGACGATGGCATAGACCATTCCCACCCAGGCGGCCACCTGACCGACGCGGAAGAATGCGGTCCCGGCCTAAAAAAATGTGATCCTCGCGCGCTGCTCAGCCTCGTCTGGGTTCATAACGACGCGCCTCCACGTCTCGGTGCCCCGGTCTGACGCTGATCTTGCCGGATCATGTCCAGTGGATGCCGGTCCCGAAGGAGGTCAGATGGAGACCTGGCGTTTCCTGGCCGCTGTCCTCATGAGCCTGACCCTGAGCCTCGTAGGGGTCGGCCTGGCCGCCAACTTTCGCGGCGTGACGCAGTGGCACGTGCGGCGGTCGATGTCCGTCGCGAGCGTGCTGCGACGCATTCCGCCGTGGCGCTGGCTACCGGATGCCCGGTACGACCAGCGCCTGGCACGTTTCGTCCTGTTGGAACGGGCGATCGGCGTAGCCTTCGCCGCAGTGGGGATCATGTTCTTGATTCTTCTCGGCTACGGCGTTCTGTCCGGTGAGCCGATGCCGTCGAGCCGATGACGAGGCAGCGCCCGGACGGAGTGAGCGGCCAGGGCGACATCCTTGCCGTCAGTGGACGAACTCGAAGACCGTTCCCGTGGCATCCAGGGGACGCGGTGCGCCGTCGAATCGGTGAACGCCCACGGAGAAGCGCACATCGTCCGGGGCATGGAACGCCTCCTCCACGAAACCGGCATCGCGAAACCATGCCCGGATCCTCGGCGTCAGGTCCGGCGCTCGCCGCGCCCGGGTCCAGATCACGGTGGCGCCCTCCGTACACAGCTGGGGCAGGGCGACGACGGTGCGCTCCACGTCGGCGTCGGAGATGTTGCCGAAGACCCCGACCATGAGCACCAGATCGGCCGGAACCGTTCCGACGTATGACGAGAGCCGGCCCGCGTCCGCCTGCCGCACCACGAGGTTGGCGAGCCCCGCCTGGTCGGCCGCGGCCCGGGCGGCGGCCACGTTGCCCGGGTCGTACTCGAGCAGCGTCCCGCGTACCCGCTGGGCGTCGGGCCGTGCGGCGAGGACTCCGATGAGGTCATGGCCCTGCCCGGCGCAGGCGCTCACCACAGTCAACCGCTCGTCCGAGCGCTGGTCGAGCCACGAGGCGATGTGCTGCTGCACCAGCCGGAGCCGGCGGGACAACGGAGAGCTTTCATCGGCGTACGCCTCATGCCACGCCTGCCAGTGCGTCCGGGTGGTCATCAGGAGCATCCTGCCAGAGAACCCGGTCGAGGAAGTCCTCCACCGCCGTAGCCATCTCGCCCAGCACCGCCGCTGACCTCGCGAGCGGCCCCGGCAGGCGAAGCCCGTGATCGGCACCCTCCACTTCGTACACGTGCGGCGACAGCTCGCGGGCCAGACCCGGGCGCCAACTGCTGTCCGCCGTACCGCCGATCAGAAGGCGGGGCGCGCTGGCCCGGCGAAGTCCCTCGACCACCTCCGGGCGGTGCAGCAACGGCGTGATCCAGATTGCGGGCAGTCCGTGATCGGCGGCGAGAGCAGCGGCGAGGGTGCCCAGCGAACTGGCGATGATCAACGGCTGGGGCAGGCCCCGCAGCGCCGCCGCTATCTGCGCGACCGCCCACGGACCACGCGCCTGCGGCTCCGGTGGCACCTCGCCGCTCCACGACACGTGGTGCAGCCGGGCGCCGCGCGCCCGCGCCGCATCGACAGCGAAGAACTGGTGGGGCAGGTGCCAGCAGCCACCGCTGCCCGGAATCACCAGGGCCGTTCGTTGCGCCGACATGACATCCTCCCCGCGGCGGGAACCCTGCCGACGACCCCCTCGTCGGGCCGTCGCCCTGGGATCCATCGCCGACGGCAACCTACCCGGCGCCGTGGCCGGCGGGTGCCCCTTGGCTGCGCACGGGCCACGGGGGCTGCGCGCACGGGCCCACGAGCGCCTGATCCCCCGCTACATTGATGGGCATGTTCGTCACGGGGTTGGTCAATCTCTACACCGCCGACATCGAGGCCGGGGTCCGCTTCTACCGCGATCTCCTCGGCTTCGAGGAGACCTTCCGCACCCCGCGCGAGGGCGTTGCCGCGCACGTCGAGCTTCGCCTGAACGGGTTCACCATCGGTCTCGGCACGGTCGAGGCGGCCAGGAACGTGCACGGGGTGGAGGCCGCACCGGGCAGCCCGGCGATGGCCCTGGTGGTGTGGACCGACGACGTCGACGAGGCCTACCGCCGACTGGTGGCCGCCGGCGTTTCCGCGCTCCAACCCCCGCACGACTCCGGCAACAACAACCGCAACGCCCTGCTGCGCGACCCCGACGGAAATCTCGTGGAGATCGTCGCCAAGCTCTCGTGAGCCCGGGCGCTCCCCGGTCACCTGGCACCATGGCCTGGTGGAGGTCCACTCCGTCACGGCACCCGAGGGGGCCGGCTGGCAGCGCGTGCCGCCCGGCACCTCGGTCGAGTCGAGCCTGGCCGCCGCCGAGGCCCGCTGAGCCGCGCGGGCCGTCAGTCGTCGGCGAGGACCTGCGCGAGAGCGTGCGACACCTGGCGGATCATGCCCGGATTGGTGTCCCAGTAGTACGGCATGGCCATGACGGCCTGGAAAAGCGCCCAGCCGCGCCCGCGCAGCCAGGACGCGTCGTCGGCGCCGACCTCCGCGCGGAACCGCTCGCGGCTGCGGCCCGCGAAGACGTTCCAGGCGGGTTGCAGGTCGCAGGCGGGATCACCCACGTTCAGCCCACCGAAGTCGATCACCGCCGAGAGGCGCCCGTCCACCACGAGCAGGTTGCCCGGCAGCAGGTCACCGTGCAGCCATACCTCCGGGCCGTCCCAGGCCGGCGCGTCGAGCGACTCCTGCCAGGAACGGAGGGCGCGGTCGCCGTCGATCCGGTCGCCGAGCTGCGCTACCGAGCGGCGTACGGACTCGTCGAACTCGGCCAGCGGCGATCCCCTGCCGCCGGGCCGGCGGGGAAAGGCGCCGGCCGTGTCGATCCGGCGCAGCGCGAGCACGAACCCGGCCAGGTCCACGGCGGCCCGGTCCAGGTCGGTGATGGTGCCGTTGGCGTTCTCGCCGGGCAGCCACTCGCACACCGACCAGGCGAACGGGTAGCCCTCCCCGGCACGCCCCATCGCCACGGGTACGGGCACCGCGAGCGGCAGGTGCGGGGCGAGCTTCGGCAGCCACTCCGCCTCTTTGGCCGCCTGCCCGGTCGCCCAGCCGATCCGGGGTAGCCGGGCGGCGAGGTGCTCGCCGAGTCGGTAGATGTCGTGGTCGGTGCCGTACGAGTCGACCTGACGGATCGGCAGGCCGGCCCAGTGCGGGAACTGCCCGGCCAGCAGGCGACGGACCAGTTCGGCGTCGGTCTGGACCTCGTCGGCGTGCATCTTCATCGCGGCCATCGCCGGTCAGGCTCCCAGGAACTCGACGAGTAGCCGGTTCACCTCGTCGGGGCGTTCCAGGCTGGGCAGGTGACCGGCCCAGTCCAGTTCGAGATGACGGGCGCCGGCGATCCGCTCCGCCAGCCCGACGGCCATCTGGCGGAAGTCCACCAGGTCGTGCGCGCCGGAGACGAGCAGGGTACGCGCCGTGATGGTGGCGACGTCGAACTCGGGCCTGAGCTGCGGGAACTCCTCGGTGGCGGCGAGCTGCACCTCGAAGGCCCGCTGCTGCATCCGGCGTACCTGCTCCCGGGTCGCCTCGTCGGCGTACGGCCCGAGCCAGGTGTCCACGTTGAGTGCGGTCGCGCCCGCGACGTCGCCGGCCTCGAGCAGTGCGTCCTCCCGCTCGCCGACGGCCCGGAGTTCGGCGCTCGGCTCGTGCCCCGTCGACGCGGTGCAGAGCAGCGCCAGCGCGGTCACCCGCCCGGGCCAGCGGGCGGCGACCTCCAGCGCGACCCGGCCGCCGCCGGACGCGCCGACCAGCGCGGCCTCCTCGACTCCCAGTTGGTCCAGCAGGTCGACGACGTCCTGGGCGTTGTTGTAGGGGCCGTCGGGCACCGGCGTTTCACCGAAGCCGCGCAGGTCGCCGCGCACCACCCGCCAGCCGGCCTGGACCAGGGCGGGCACCTGCGGCTCCCACATCCTCCGGTCGCAGACCGTGGAGTGCAGCAGAACAACCGTCGGGCCGCTCCCGGCCACGTCATGTGAAATCGTCATCGCGGCCAGGGTAGAGATCGGGCGTTCGGCGCTCATCCGAATTTCCGGCGCCGTGCGCGGGGAGGGTCGGGACAGGCCGTGGCTGGACGGGCCGCAGCACCCCGACACATTTCCCTACGGCGATGTCGGACGCTCCCGCTACGGTCGCCGCCATGACGGGAACGGACGAGATGACCAGGATGCCGACGGCCCAGGACGAGGAGCGGTTCTGGGCTCTGGTGGAGGCGGCGTGGGCGCGGCTCGGCCCCGAGGCGGCGACGCAGCGCCGCGCGCTGGCCGAGCGGGATCCCGACGATGACGGTGACGACGAGTACGCCGTCGACGCCTGGCTCGATCCGTTCCTGGGTCAGCTGCGCGAGCTCTGCGTCGACCTCTCCGCGCGGGAGTTGACCGACCTCGACCGGGTGGTGGAGCGCAAGCTGTACGACATCGACCGGGCCGACGTCCAGGAGGTCACCGACGGCTCCGACGACGGCTTCCTGTACGCCCGGGGCTGGATCGTCGCGCTCGGCCGCGACTACTACGAGGCGGTACGGGCCGACCCGGCCATGGCGGTGCTGGACGCCGACTGCGAGCAGATGTGCTACTTCTTCGCCCACCTGCACGAGGAGCGCTTCGGCGGGTGGCCGGAGACCGGCTCGGGCATCTCCCGGGAGACCGGCGACAATGCGGCCGGCTGGGCTGAGGACTGAACGCCGGAGAACCCGGCAGAGCGGCGGCCGTTGGGGGGTACGGCCGCCGCTCTGGCGCGCTCCCGAAGGGGGCGCGGGTTCGGCGCGCGTCGCGCGGACGGCGGGGGGGGTGTCGTCCGTACGACGCGGCCGGGCCGACGCGGGGCGGGAACGGGGGGGTGGGAGGGTGCCCCGCCCGGCGTCGGAGTCAGCGGGTGGTCGGCGTGCTGGTCGGCTTGTGGCCGCCACCGGGGGCGTCGGTGTGCGTGCCCGCCGTCGGGAGGGTCTCCGGCTTGCCGGCGGAACGGCTCGGCACCGCGGTCGGGCGGGTCGACGGCCGGGTGGAGGGCTTGCCCTTGGCGGTGGCCAGCAGGGCGTCGCAGTAGGCGGCAACCTTGTCGGTGCCGCCGGCGGTGGTGATCAGCACGGTGAAGGCGGGGTTCTCCAGCGCCTTGCCCGGGTTGTCAGTGGCCTTCGCGGCGTACGCCCGGCACAGGCCGACCAGCGACGGCGAGGGCGTGCCCTTCCCGCCCGGAGCGGCGGACTCCCCGCCCTTGTGGTCCTTGTCGGCGGGGGCGCCGGTGGCGTGCGCGGACGACGTGGCGCTCGTCGTGGTCAGCGGGTTGGGCAGGGCGCCGTTCGCGGCGGCGAGCGCAACTCCGCCGGTGGCGGTCACGGCGAGCACCGTGGCACCGGCCTTGAGGGTGAGCAGTTTCGCCAGGGCGGTCTGAATCATCGATATCTCCGGTCGTGGGGGGCGAGACGCGGAGCTGCTGATCGGGGCGCCTTCCGATCAACAACCTTCCGTGCCCCTCAGCGCCGTGCCCCCGTGAGATGTCACACGGGCCGGCGAGCGCCGGTCAGGTCACCGACGCCGGCAGCCCGAAGGCGCGAAACACCGCCGAGACGGGGGTCGGCGGTCGAGGTTCGCCACAACTGCCCGGCGCGACGGGGCCGGTACCGCCCGCACCGGCGGGCGGGGCCGGTAAACCGGGTGACGGTCCGGCCCGGCTCGGTCCAGCATCGACGGATGATCGCGATCCGACCGCCCGAACCCGATGTCCGCCGCTACTACACGGAGGTGTTCGACGAGGCCGGGCGGCTGGGCCGCAGCCCGCAGGGGCGGCTGGAGGAGCTGCGTACCCGGGAACTACTGGCCCGGCTGCTGCCCCCGCCCCCGGCGACGGTCCTCGACCTCGGCGGCGGTCCCGGCGCGTACGCCGGCTGGCTGGCCGCCGCCGGGCACCCGGTGCACCTGGTCGACCTGGTCCCGGCGCACGCCGTGGCGGCTCGCCGCGACCACCCGGTGGCCAGCGCCAGCGTCGGCGACGCCCGGCGGCTGCCGTTCACCGCCGACGCCGTGGACGCCGCCGTGCTGCTCGGGCCGCTGTACCACCTGACCAGCCGGGCCGAGCGGGTCGCCGCGCTGCGGGAGGCCGCCCGGGTCACCCGCCCCGGCGGCCCGGTGCTGGCCGCCGCGATCAGCCGGAACGCCCCGCTGATCGACATGGTCGGCAAGGGCCGGGTGGACGACCTCACCCGCCCGACGCTGCTGGACTCCTACGCCACGGGAGTGAACGACTCGGTCAACGGCTTCACCACCGCCTACTTCCACCGGCCCGAGCAGCTCGTCGACGAGTTCACCGCCGCCGGGCTGCCACGGCCCACCGTGTACGGCATCGAGGGTCCACTCTGGCCGGTGCTGAACGCGCTCGACGTCGGCGAGGAGACCCCGCTGTTCCGGGAGGCGCTCGGGTGCGCGCGGGCGTTCGAGACGGACCCGGCGGTGCTCGGCGCCAGCTCCCACCTGCTCGCCGTGTCCACGGTGGTCGCCGGCTGACCGGTCAGGCCGGTCGCGGGCAAGGGCGGGCCGGCGGATCGATCAGGCGTCGCGCATCCATACCGGCAGGGCCCGGGTGTCGTCCTGGCCGCGCCCTGCCGCGTGCGCCGACTCGCCGACGGCCCGCGCGGCGTCGACCAGCGGCAGCCGGGGTTCCACGTCGAGGCAGAGCCGCAGGTCCTTGGTGAGCATGTCGACGGTGAAACCGGCCCTCTCCGGCGGCCCCTGGTCGAGGATCGGGCGTACGGCCGGGAACGCCGCGCCGAGCGGGCCGTCGCCGACCAGTTCGGCCACCACGTCGGCGGGCAGGTCGAGGCGGTCGGCGAGCCGCAGCGCGTCGCCGATGCCGGCCAGCGCCAGGCCCAGGGTGAGGTTGCGGACCAGCTTCGCGGCGCTGCCCGCCCCGGTGGGGCCGACGTGCCGCACCTTCGCCGGGTCGCCCCAGAGCTCCAGCAGGGGGCGGGCCGCCTCGACATCCTCGGCCGCGCCCCCGGCGAGCACCCCGAGGGTGCCCTCGGTGGCCGGGCCGACCGAGCCGTAGACCGGCGCGTCGACGTGCCGCAGCCCGCGCCCGCGCAGCGCCTCGGCGGCGCGTTTCGAGGCGTCCGGGCCGACGGTGCTGGCGTCCACCACGAGGGTGCCGGGGGCGGCGCCGGCGACCACCCCGTCGGGGCCGAGCAGCACGGCCTCCACCGCGGCCGGGTCGGCGAGCATCAGCACCACCACGTCCCGGTCGGCGGCGGCCTCGGCCGGCGTACCGGCCACGGTGGCGCCCGCGGCGGCGAGCGGGTCGGCTTTGCCGGCGCTCCGGTTCCAGACGGTCAGGTCGTGGCCGGCGTCGAGGACGTGCCGGGCCATCGGGGTGCCCATCCGGCCGAGTCCGAGGAAGGCGACCCGTGGCCGCCGCGCTGCGTTGGTCATCCTCGCAGTCAACCGCACCCGGCGGCCGCCCGTCGGGCAGAACCGCCAGCGACGCGCCGCGTACCGAGGGTGATCGCCGTGCGGCTTTCGTGCTATTCTCCGGCGTCGATGCACCGCCGTGCGGACCCGGACGGGTCGCTGCCCGAAGGACACCCTCCCCGATGTCGGCCGTACCCGCCCCGACCTCGTCGCCGTCGCTGCTGGATCGGCCGGCCGGCGGCGCGTTCCACCGCATCTTCACCACCCTGCCGGCGCTGCTCCGGCTCACCTGCGGGCTGGTCGGCGCGGCGGCCGCGCTGGCGGTGCGTACCCCGCCGGTCCGAGCCGGCCTGCTGCTGGCCACGGTCGCCGCGCTCACCGGCTGGTCGGTGCTCTACGCCGTCCGGGCGCTGCGCCGCGGCATCGGCCCGGCGCTGATCGCCGGGGACGTCACGCTCACCACGGCGGCCTGCCTGCTGATCCCGTGGCTGGTCGCGCCGGAGGTGCTGCCCGGCGAGGGGAGCTGGATCGCGGTGCTGGCCAGCACCACCGTGATCAACGCACAGGCGACCGCGCCGGCCCGCTGGTCGGTGCCGTTGGGGCTGGCCGTCACCGCGGCCTACGTGACCGGTGCGCGAGCCGCCGGCAACCCGGTCGAGGCGGGCGCCCACGCGGCGACCCTGCTCGGGCAGACCGCTCTGGCGGCGCTGATGACCGGGGTGATGCGCCGCTGGATCGGGCGGGCCGACCGGGCCTTCGCCGACTACCAGGTGCTGCGCCGGGACGCGCTGGTCGCTCGGGCGGCCCGCGCGGCGGAACGCCGGCAGAACCGGGACCTGCACGACACCGTGCTGGCCACGCTCACCATGGTGGGGCTGGGCGCGGTACCCGACGGATCGTCCGCGCTGCGCGCGCGGGCCGCCGCCGACCTGCGTACCCTCGTCGGTCTCGCCGACGCCCGGTCCACTCCGGACGACGGTCCGGTCGCGGTCGAGGAGCGGTTGCGGGAGGTGCTCGCCGGCCACCCGGAGCTGCCGGTCGCCGCCGAGCTGACGCCCTGCACGGCGCCCGCCGAGGTGGCCACGGCGCTGGCCGACGCCACCGCCGCCGCGCTGGCCAACGTGGCCCGGCACGCGGCGGGATCGACCTGCGTGCTGCGCCTGCGGCCAGACGCCGGCGCCCTGGTGGTCGAGATCGTCGACGACGGCCCGGGCTTCGACCCGGCCACCGTCCCGGCCCACCGGTACGGGCTGCGCGAGTCGATCCGTGCCCGACTGGCGGAGGTGGGTGGACGCGCGGAGGTGACCTCCGCCCCTGGCGCCGGCACCCGGATCAGGCTGGACTGGCCGAATGTCGGCTGACCTCGGCGCGGCGCGGGTGGTCGTACCCCGGGCCGGGCCGGCCCGGACGAGCGGTGAGCGGCCCGCGACCGGTGCCGGCCCGGCGGTGGACGTGGCCCGCGCCTCCGACCGGGGCGCCCGCATCGCGGCCGTCGTGATCGCGCTGGTGTGGCACCTCGCGATCGGCCTGCCGGCGCTGCTCGGCGCCGGGGCCGCGCTGGCCGCGCCGGCGGTGGTCGGTGCCGGCTGGCTGGTCGCGGCCGCGGCCGGCGGGTACGCCGGGGCCCGGCTGCTGCGCGGTCCCCCGCTGCCGGTCGGGCCGCTGGTCGCCGTGCTGCTGGCGGTCGACGCGGCGGTCTTCGCGGCGGCCGGGGAGCGGCAGCTCTTCACCGCGGCGAACTGGGTGTGGAGCGGGCTGGGCTGGTTCTTCGTGGTGGCGCTCTGGGGGCGCCGGATCCGCTGGCTGGTGGCCCTGCTCGCCGCTCACTCGCTGATCGCGCTCGCCGCAGTGGTGGGCCTGGGCGCCACCGCCCCCGCCGACCTGACCCGGTACGCGATGTACGCCTACGGCGTCTCGTCCCTGCCGGTGGCGGTCTTCACCGGCGCGGTGGCCATCTCCGCGCTCGCCCGGCAGCGCGCCGACACCGCCGCGGCGGCCCTGGCGGTGGCCGCCGAGCGGGACGCCGCCGAACGGGCCCGGGAGGAGCGGCGGGCCCGGCTGGCCGCCGTCGGCGGGGACGCCGAGGCCGTGTTGGCCGAGCTGGCCGACGGGCACGCCGACCCGGCGGACCCTCGGGTGCAGCGGCGCTGCGTGCTGGCCGCGGCCCGGCTGCGCCGGTTGATCGCCGAGTCGGACGACGTGCCGGACCCACTGCTGCACGAGCTGCGCGCCGCCGCCGATCTGGCCGAGCGGAACGGCCTGCCGATCGAGCTGGTCGCGATCGGCGCTCCCCCGCCGCTGCCGGTGCCGGTCCGCCGTCGGTTGGCCGACCCGCTCACCGCCGCCCTGGCCGACGCGACCGGGTGGGCCCGGCTCACCGTGGTCGCCGGCTCGGACGAGGTGACGGTCAGTCTGGTGACCCCCGAGGTGGACGGCCCGGAGGCGACCGGGCCGCCGGTGCCCGCCGGCGCGGACGGTCAGGTCGAGTACGTGCACGAGCGGGACGGGGAGATCAGGTGGACGCAGACCCGGTGGCGCAGGACGTGAGCGCGGAGCGCCCGGTCGGGGTGTCGATCGTGGACGACCATCCGGTGGTCGTCGACGGGGTACGGGCCTGGCTGTCCACCGAGCCCCGGCTGCGGGTGCTGGCCACCGGCGACGACCCGGACGCCGTGCTGCGGGCCGCGCCGGACGCCGACGTGATCCTGCTCGACCTGCGGCTGCACGGGCGGATGGTGATCGACAAGCTGGCCGAGCTGAGCGCCGCCGGCCGGCGGGTGGTGGTCTACTCGGAGCACACCGATCCGGCCACCATGCTCGCCGCGCTGGACGCCGGGGCGGCGGCGTTCCTGGCCAAGCACGAGGGGCGGGAGCACTGCGTGGCCACCGTCCTGGCGGCGGCCAGCGACCGCCCGTACGTGCCGCCGGCGCTGGCCGGGGCGATGGTGGGCGACCCGCGGCCGGACCGGCCGGCGCTGTCGGACAAGGAGCGCGAGGCGCTGCTGCTGTGGTTCCAGTCCATGTCCAAGGCGTCGGTGGCGCGCCGGATGCGGATCAGCGAGCACACCGTGAAGCAGTACGTGGACCGGGCGCGGATCAAGTACACCCGGGCCGGGCGACCGGCGGCCACCAAGGCGGCGCTGCTGGCCCGGGCGATCGAGGACGGACTCGTCCGTCCGGAGGAGATCGGCATCTACCGGTCGCAGGCGGCTGCCGACCGGCCGACCCCCTAACGGGTGTCATGACAGCCCCGGCGGGGTCGGCGAGGCTTACCGGCAGGAGACCAACTGCCCGGGAGGTCGTGCCGATGCGCGAGGACGCGTCCCCGTTCTTCATCGCACCGCACCGCTTCGACGCGCCGGACGACGAGCTGCGGCCCGTGCTGGACCGGAGCCATGAGCTGGTCCCGGAGCCGGGTGAGCGGGTGCTCGGTCGGCTCCGGGTTCCGGTGGCGGGGTGCCTGCTCAGCCTCACCGGCGCGCGCCGGCACTGGGCGCTGCCGGTGCCGGCGACGGTGACCGTCACCGACCGGCGGCTCGCGTACGCCTGCACCGGCGGGGAGCTCTCCGTGGTCGCCGGGCGGGGCGACCGGACGTACGCCCGGCACCGGCGCGCGGTCCGGCTGCCCCGCCTGGTCAGCGGCCAGGTCCGCTGGCAGTGGCCGTCCCGGCTGGAGCTGTCGGCCGACGCGCCGGCGGAGGAGGGCGACGCGGAACTGCTGATCGTCTGCGACGCGCTGCGCACCATCCAGCAGCCGACCCTCGCGCTGGCCGGCCCGGCCGGGACGATCACCGAGCTGGCCCGGCTGGTCCGCCGGTCGGTGGCCTGGTTCCGGTTGGCCCATCCGGAGCTGGTGGAGCTGGCGCCGCCGGAGCGGGACGTGCTGATCCGGCGAACCAACGCCGCGCCGCTGAGCGGTGAGGCACGGGTGACGCTGCCCGGCTCGCTGCCGGTGGAGTTCCTCTCCCGGGAGGACTACTACCGGACCCCGGAGCCGTCGACCCGCGGCGTGGTCGGCGGCTGAGTCGGCGGCGGGGCCGCAGGCGCGGCCGACGACCCGGTCGGCGGCCGGGTCCGGGCCCGGAGCCGGCGCAGCATCCGCGCGTCGGTGAAGCCGACCGCGCGGGCGGCGGACTCGACGGTGGCACCGTGCCCGATCAGGTGCTCGGCCCGCTCGACCCGGAGCAGCTGCTGGTAGCCGAGCGGCGTCAGCCCGGTGGCCTGCCGGAACAGCCGGGTCAGGGTGCGTTCGGCGACGCCCACGGTGGCGGCCAGGTCGGCCAGCGGCAACGGCTCGACGAACCGGCTGTCGATCAGGTCCTGGGCCCGGTGGATCGCGTCGGACAGGTGCGAACGGTGCCGCATCATCGCGCTGGCCTGCTGCTCGTGGCCGTTGCGCCGGGCGTAGACGACCAGGGTGCGGGCGACCCGGGCGGCGGCGGCCGGGCCGTGCCGGGTGGCCACCAGGTGCAGCGCCACGTCGATGCCGCTGGCGATGCCGGCCGAGGTGACCACCCGGTCGTCGACCACGTGCAGCACATCCCGGACCACCTGCGCGGCGGGGAAGGCCCGGGCCAGGTTGTCCTGCACGTCGTGGTGGGTGGTGCAGCGCCGCCCGTCGAGCAGGCCGGCACGGCCGAGCGCGAACGCGCCCGCGCAGACGCTGGCCACGGTGCCGCCGCGGGCGTGGTGGTCGGCCAGCCGCCGTAGGTCGACCGGGCCGACCGGCCCCGCCGGGCCGTGCGCCCGCAGCCGCCAGCCGGGTACGACCACCAGGTCGCCCTGGTCGAGTTCGGGCCACTCGGTGGCCGCGCCCAGCGCCACGCCCTGCACGGTCGGCACGGTCGGCCGGTCGGCGACGTAATGCAGTTGGTAGTCGTACCCGTCGTCGGCGGCGGCGGAGAAGACCTGCGCCGGGCCGGCCAGGTCCAGCAGGTGCAGCTGCGGGACCAGCAGGAAGACGACCCGGGCCACCGCGGTCAGGCGTCGACGGTACGGACGGTGGCGAACCGGCCGGCCAGCGCGTACTCGGTCCGGGCGATCATCTCGTCGGTGCCGAGCGTGCGCGGGTCGGCGAGGATCTCCGCCCAGGTGGCCGAGGCCGGCAGGTCCCGGTGCGGGGTCGGGAAGGTGACCGTCGCGTCGGTCACGAAGGTCATCTCGTAGCCGAGGTCGCAGCCGACCCGGGTGGTGGTCTCCACGCACTGCTCGGTCCGGATGCCGCAGACGGTCAGCTCGCGGATGCCCGCCATGGTGAGCAGCTGCTGCAGGTGGGTGGTGGTGAAGGCGTTGTGCGAGGTCTTGGTCAGCGTCGGCTCCCCGGCGCCCGGGACCAGCCCGTCGATCAGCCGGACGTGGCCGAGCGCTGGGTCGAAGACGTCATCGGTGCCGGGCTCGGCGTGCAGGACCCAGACCACCAGGTCGCCGCGCCGCCGGGCCGCGTCCACCAGCCGGTTGACGTCGTCGACGATGTCGGGGTTCGAGGCGTACGCCCAGCTCGGGCGGTGGCGGAAGGACTCCTGGACGTCGATCACGATCAGTGCTGCTCTGCTCATGCGGTAGATCCTGGCCGGGTGGACGCCGGGGCGGCAGACACCATCCTGCCCGGATGCGGAACGATCCGGCCACCCGCGCCGCTCGACCGGCTGGTCAGGAGGCGGCGGGCCGGCGGGGGCGCCGGTCCAGCTCGGCGGCCTCCTCCAGGGTCGGCGCGGTGCCCCCCAGGTGGACCGGGAGCCACCAGGAGTCCTCGGGGCCAGCCGGCTTGTCCGGGTACTCCTGCTGCGCCCGGTCGACCAGCGCGGTGAGGCGGCTCTTCAGCTCGGCGGTCATGGCGTTGGCGTCCGGGTACGCCGCCGGGTCCATCGGGTCGCCGATCAGGATGGTGATCGGGGTGTGCCGACGGGTCAGCGTCTTCGGGCGGCCCTTGGTCCAGAGCCGCTGGGTGCCCCAGATCGCCACCGGCAGCAGCGGCACCTCGGCCTCCTGCGCCATCCGGGCCGCCCCGTTCTTGAGCTCCTTCACGGTGAACGACCGGCTGATCGTCGCCTCAGGAAAGAGGCCGACCACTTCGCCGCGCCGCAGCGCGCCCACCGCGGAGCTGTACGAGCCGGCGCCGGCCCGGCGGTCCACCGCGATGTGCTTCATGCCGCGCATCAGCGGGCCGGAGATCCGGTGCGCGAAGACCTCGTGCTTGGCCATGAACCGGACCAGCCGGCCGGACTCCTGCGCGCCGTAGCCGCAGAAGATGAAGTCGAGGTAGCTGACGTGGTTGCTGGCCATCACCGCACCGCCGGTACGGGGGACGTGGTGGGTGCCCTCGATGGTCAGGCGCAGGTCGAGGACCCGGAACATGGTCTTGGCGGCGGCGATCACGGGCGGGTACACGAGTTCCGGCATCTGCCAACTTTACCCCGCGTAGGTTACGCAACCGTAGGGGCGATCGTTGCCTGGCTCGACCGCCCGGCTTCTGCCCGTGGCAGAGCGGGCTTCCGGAGCGCCGGCACCCGCCGGCACGATGGCGCCATGACGGCACGCGGGGTACTGCTCTGGATCCACGGCGGCGGATGGCGGGGACGGTCGGCGGAGGACGGCGCGGCGCTGACCCGGCTCGGGCTGCGGGTGGTGGCGGCCCGTTACCGCTTCGTCGACGAGGCCCGCTGGCCGGCCCAGCTCGACGACGTACGCGCGGCGGCCCGGGCGGCCCGGGACGCGGCGGGCGGAGGTCCGCTGCTGGTGGGCGGCGACTCGGCCGGCGGCACCCTGGCCCTGCACCTGGCGCTGCGCGGGATCGACCGGCCGGACGACGTGACGGCCGGGCTGGCGTACTGGCCGGCGGCCGACCCACTGGCCGACGACTGGCGCCAGCTTCGGGCCGACGACGACCCGTGGGCCGGGCTGATCGGTCACCCGCCGACCGCCGGGGACCCGGCGACCGTCGACTCGACCGTCGCCACCCACCTCGGCAACCGGGTGCCCGTGCTGCTGGTGCAGGGCGCCGGCGACACGGCCGTTCCGGTCAGCCAGGCGGTGGCCCTCACCGGCGCGCTGCTCGCGGCCGGGCATCCCACCCACACCTGGATCACCCACGGCGGGCACGCCCTGCCGCTGGACCGGCCGGACGTCCTGGCGGCCACCGCCGCCTTCCTCGACACCGTGCTCCCGCCCGGCTGACCTGCTCCGTCATCACCCAGTCGACGGGCCGGACGGGCCGCTACCGTCAGTGCCATGCCGGAGCTGCACGCCATCGTGATCCACTGCCGTGACCCCTACGTCATGGCACCGTTCTGGAGCGTGGTCACCGACCTGCCGGTGGCGGCGGAGGACGAGCCGAAGCTGGCCGACCGCTCGCTCGCCCCGGGTGAGTCGGTGCTGCTGCGCGACCCGCACCGGCACCGGCCGGACGTCTGGATCTCGCCCGTCGACGACCTGCCCGCGCCGGGCCGGATCCACCTCGACCTGATGGGCGACGCCGAGGAGCGGGCCGCCGTGCTGGAGGCCGGCGCCACGGTGGTCCGGGAGCTGCCCGACTGGACCGTCTTCGCCGACCCCGAGGGGAACGAGTTCTGCCTGCTCCCCCGCCGGCCGTGAGGCCGGCGGGAGAGCAGGCGTCCGTTCAGTCGCCCAGCCGGTGCAGGTCGAGCCGGCCCCGGGCGAAGGCGTCCACCCGGCCCCACCGGCCCGGGATGTCCAGCATCTCGATCCGGCCCATGCCCACCGGCAGCACCGGCTCGACCGCCAGGTGCCCCTCGTGCGGCTCCAGCCCGAGCATGGTCCGCAGCAGCAGCAGCGGAGTGCCGGTCGACCAGGCCTGCGGGCTGCACGCCGTCGGGTACTCCACCGGGAACTTGGTCTGCTCCCGGGGGTACCCGCCGAACGCCTCCGGCAGCCGCCCGTCGAAGTACGTCGCGGCGTCCAGGATGCCGCTGGCGATGGTGGCCGCCTGCTCGGTGAAGCCGTACCGGCGCAGGCCCCAGGCGATGAACGAGTTGTCGAAGGGCCAGATCGTGCCGTTGTGGTAGCCGATGGGGTTGTACCGGACCTCCCCCTCGGCGAGGGTGCGCACCCCCCAGCCGGTGAAGAGCCGCGGGCCGACCAGGTGCTGGGCGATCTTCTCCGCCCGGTCGTGGTCGACGATGCCGCTCCACAGCAGGTGGCCGATGTTGGAGCTGAGCACGGCGCACTGCCGGCCGTCCGGGTCCAGGGCGAGGGCGTAGTACTCCCCGTCCTCCACCCACCAGTCCCGGTTGAACCGCTCCTTGAGCAGCGCCGCCTCCCGCTCCAGCTGCTCGGCGTAGCCGGGGTCGTCCCAGAACTCCCGGGCCATCCGGGCGGCCCGCCGCTTCGCGTCGTACGCGTACCCCTGCACCTCGCAGGTGGCCCGGGGGAACGGCGGCAGGGTGCCGTCGGAGTAGGAGATCGAGTCCCAGGAGTCCTTCCAGCACTGGTTCTCCAGGCCGGTGTCGGTGTTGCGCCGCTCGTACCAGATGTAGCCGTTGCCGACCAGGTCCGCGTAGTCGTCGATCCACTTCAGCGCGGCCCGGCATTCCCGTTCCAGCTCCCGGACCAGCGCGACGTCGCCGCTCCACTTCTCGTACTCGTCGAGCAGGATCACGAAGAGCGGGGTCGCGTCCACCGAGCCGTAGTACGGCGAGTGCGGCTGCTCCTCGAACGCGGCCGTCTCGCCGTAGCGCATCTCGTGCAGGATCCGGCCGGGGTCCTCGTCCCGGAAGTCGTCGAACCGGGTGCCCTGCAACGCGGCCAGGATCCGCAGCGTGGTCTTGGACAGTTCCGGGGCGAAGGGCAGCGCCTGCAGGCAGGTGAGGACGCTGTCCCGGCCGAACATGGTCATGAACCAGGGCAGGCCGGCAGCGGGCAGCGTCTGGCCGCCGAGGGAGAGCGGCGAGAAGCGCAGCGCCGCGAGGTCCACCAGGCTGCGCCGGTAGGTGGAGGCGATCCGGCCGTGCTCGCTGTTCACCTTGGGGGCCTTGGCGATCCACTCCTCCAGGTCGTGCTGGAGGGCGAGGCGCTCGGTGCCGTGCACCCGCAGCCCCATCCGCAGGTCGCGGCCGCCCGGACCGACCGCGTGCGTCTGCACGTCGATCCCGGTCTCCCACTGCTCGTTCGGTTCCAGGTGCACCGTGTACGCGAAGCCGTTCCGGTCGTACCGGGCCGGCACGGACGAGCCGATCACCGTCTCCCGGACGAAGTTGCCCCGGCGGTAGCCCAGTCGCAGCCGGTCCGCCTCGACCTCGGTGTAGATCTCGCCCTTCTTGTTCAGGATCTCGTCCTTGACCTGGAACAGGTCGGCGAAGTCGGACCCGACGTCCATCCGGATCTCCAGGTCCACCGCCTTCTCGTCGTGGTTGAGGATGGTCAGCGTCTCCCGGAAGCTCCCGCCCACCGCACGCTCCCGGATGACCGACAGCTTGGCGTCGATGTAGTGGGTGGCCACTCCCGGCACCAGGAAGAACCGGGCCTCGTAGTACTGGAGGTCGTCGTAGGACAGGGCGTTGAGGCGACCACCGTTCACGGTGAGCACCCACCGGGACAGGAACCGGGTGTCGATGGAGAAGAGTCCGGTCGGCTCGCTCGGGGTCGCCTCGATGTCACCGGTGTCCTCGGAGACGACGAAGGTGTTGCCGTCCAGGATCCGAACCGTGTTGGTCTGCGCCATCACCGCACCTCCCGCTGGAAATGCCGGCGCGGCCCGTGCGAGTGGGGCGGACTTGGGAAGATCCGCTCCACCTGGACGACCAGCCGGGCGTCACCGGTCACCGTCATGTCCCCGCGCAGCAGCGCCGCCAGGCCGTGCTCCCGTCCGGCGACGAGGTCGTCGAAGAGCGTCGGGCTGGTCCCGATGACGGTGTCCGCCTCTCGGTCCTCCTGGCTCACCTGCAGCCGCCCCCGGTCGATTTCGAGCAGCCAGTGGGTGGTCTGTGCCCCCTCGTGCAGGTCGAACCGGAGCGTCCCGGAGGTCTTCGCCAGCAGCGGCTCGTAGCCCCGCCGGTCGAGATCCTCGAAGAATCTCGTGGTCGCGTCCACCATCGGAGCCTCTCCCCCCGTCGATCCATGGCACTGCCAGGTAGCGGGGTCCCCACCGGGCACCCGGTCAACCTCGCCCGAATCGGGTGAGGCGACGCCGCCGACCGTCGTACCGGCGCGGTAGCGTGCCGGGACAGGGCGGAAAGGAGGGCACATGGCGGACGCTACGCCGCAGGTCCACCGGGGTCAGGTGCTCGCCCACCGGGCGCGGGCCCAGCAGCTCCACCGCCCGGGCGGGCTGCGCCCGGCCGAGCTGACGGTGCTCGACATCGGCGTGCAGGACACCCCGTACGGCTCGGCCCGGCAGGCACTGGCCGCCCGCGGGGTCATCGACCTCGACGACGACCGCCTGACGCTGGTCTGGTCCACCCGGGGAGCGCCGCACCTGCACCGCACGGCCGAGCTGGCGACGCTGACCGCCGCGCTCTGGCCGCTGAGCGACGCCGACGCGACCCGCCGCATCGCCGGGCAGATCCGCGACGGCGCGCGGCTGGGGCGCGCCGCGTTCCACGCCGCGGCGGAGGCGTTCCGCGCGGTGGTCACCGCCCCGATGGCCCGGGGCGAGGTGAGCCGGGCGGTCAGCGCGCGGATTCCCGACGCGTTGAACTTCGACTGTCGCGCCTGCGCGTCCCGGCACGTCTCGGGGGGGCTGTTCCAGCAGGCCGGCCTGGCCGGCGGGGTACGCCTCGCGGTGGCCGGGCGGGCCGCCGCCCTGCTGCCGCGCGACGAGCGGCCGGCGCCGCCGGAGCGGGCCGCCGGCACCGACGAGCTGGTCCTGGCCTGCCTGCGGCTGCTCGGCCCGGCCACCGTCGCCGACATCGCCGGTTTCCTCGGCACGTCCCCGACCGAGCTGCGCACGGTGTGGCCGGCCGACCGGCTCACCGAGGTGCGGGTGGACGACCGGAGGGCCTGGGTCCCCGGCGACCAGCTCGACGCGCTGCGGGCGGCGACGCCGCTCGACGGGGTGCGGCTGCTGCCGCCCGGCGACCCCTTCCTCCAGGCCCGCGACCGCGACGTCCTGGTGCCCGAGCCGGCCCACCGGGCCGAGCTCTGGCGGGTGCTCGGCAACCCGGGAGCCGTGCTGGTCGACGGCGAGATCCGGGGCACCTGGCGGGTTAAGCAGGCCGCCCGGGGCCGGTTGGAGCTCACGGTCGCCCCGTTCACCGACCTCCCGAAGCGCGCCGTCTCGCAGCTCGAGGCCGAGGCGGAGACGGTACGGGTCGCCCGCGCCGCGTCCGAGGTGACCGTCAGGTTCGACTGAGCCGGCGCTCCCGGCCCGCTGGACGAGCGACGCCGGCCCCGGGAATCCAGGGGCCGGCGTCGTACCGCGGCGGACAGGTCAGTTGTTCGGTTCGTCGGCGCTGATGTCCGCCAGCACCGACTGGGGTTCGCGCTCCACCGCGAGGTCGCCCATCGACACCAGGCCGACCAGGCGGCCGTCGTCGATCACCGGCAACCGGCGTACGGCGTAGGTGCGCATCAGGTCGGCCGCGGCGACCGCGTCGTCGTACTGGCTGACCGTCTTCACGTCCTTGGTGGTGACCTGGTTGAGTCGGGTGGTGTTCGGGTCCATGCCGTCGGCGACGCCCCGGACCGTGATGTCCCGGTCCGTCACGATGCCGACGATGCTGTCCCCGTCGGTCACCACCACGTCGCCGATCGCACTGTCCCGCATCTCCTGCGCCGCCGCGGTGAGCGTGTCGTTGCCGTCCATCGTCACCAACCGGGTCGTCATGAATTCTCCGACCGTTGTCATGGTGCTCCCCTCTCGGTGTCGGCACGCCCCGTCTACCCGCCGCCCCCGAGCAGGTAACGCCGACCTGTGTGGCGGTGCGGCCGCTGGCGCGGGTCACCCCGTCCGGGTCAGCCGCGCGGCGGCATGCCGTAGACCCGCTCGACGTGCAACCGCAGCACCAGCCGCCCCTCGGCGACCATCGCGGCCCGGAAGTCGTCCCAGTCGGGGTGCTCGCCCTGGACCGTCCGGTACAGCCCGACGAGTTCCTCCACGGTCGGGTCGTCCGGGCGCTGCGCGACCGGGGTCAGCTCCGCCCGCGCCTCCGCCACCGCGTACGCCCAGCCGTCGTCGCTGCTGACGTGGAAGCTGGCGCGGGGGTCGCGGCGCAGGTTGGCGGTCTTGGCCCGGCCGTCGGTCACCGAGACCCGGATCAGCCCGTGCTCCCGGTCGAAGGAGTAGACCACGTTGGACAGTTGCGGGCGCCCGTCCCGCTTGATGGTGGCCAGCACGCCCAGCCAGCGGCCGGCGATCAGGTCGGTCAGCGCCTGGGTGGTCTCGTCGTCCGCCATGTCGTCCTCCAACTCGTCGGTCCCGGTGGCTCCATCCCACCGCACCGGCGCCGCGGCGCGACGCTGCCGCGCGGCGCGGCGGACGACGCATCCGTCACGGACGGCGACTGCGCGGGTCAGCGGCGCTCGGCCGCCACCAGCTCGGCGAGCTGCACGGCGTTGAGCGCGGCCCCCTTGCGCAGGTTGTCGTTGGCGCAGAAGAGCGCCAGACCGTGCTCGACGGTCTCGTCGGCGCGGATCCGGCCCACATAGGTGGGGTCCTGGCCGGCCGCCTCCAGCGGCGTCGGCACGTCCGACAGCGCCACGCCGGGCGCGCCGTCGAGCAGCTCACGGGCCCGCTGCGGGGTGATCGGCCGGGCGAAGCGGGCGTTGATCTGGAGCGAGTGACCGGTGAAGACCGGTACCCGGACGCAGGTGCCGGAGACCTTGAGCCCGGGGATTTCGAGGATCTTGCGGCTCTCGTTGCGCAGCTTCTGCTCCTCGTCGGTCTCGAACGAGCCGTCGTCGACGATCGAGCCGGCCAGCGGGAGCACGTTGAACGCGATCGGCCGGGCGAAGGAGCGCGGCGCGGGGAACTGCACGGCCGCGCCGTCGAAGGCCAGCGCGGCGGCGTCCTCGGCGACCTTGCGGACCTGCTCGTCCAGCTCGGCGACGCCGGCCAGGCCGGCGCCGGAGACCGCCTGGTACGTGGCGACGACCAGGCTGACCAGCTCCGCCTCGGCGTGCAGCGGGCGCAGCACCGGCATGGCGGCCATGGTGGTGCAGTTCGGGTTGGCGATGATGCCCTTCGGGCGCTCGGCGATGGCGTGCGGGTTCACCTCGGCCACCACCAGCGGCACGTCCGGGTCCATCCGGTACGCCGAGGAGTTGTCGATCACCACCGCGCCGGCCGCGGCGACCCGGGGTGCGAGCTCCCTGGAGGTGCCCTTACCGGCGGAGAAGAGCACGATGTCGAGCCCGGAGAAGTCAGCCGTGGCCGCGTCCTCGACGGTCACCTCGCCGCCCCGCCAGGGCAGGGTGCGCCCGGCCGACCGCGCGGAGGCGAAGAGCCTCACCTGCTCCGCCGGGAACTCCCGCTCCGCCAGCACCTGCCGCATCACGCCACCGACCTGGCCGGTGGCACCCACAATGCCGATCCTCATGCCCGCGAGGCTACCCAGCCGGCCGGCCCGGACGGGAACGCTTTCCCACCGCCCGGACCGGTTTCCGCCCGTCTACAGCGTGGCGTCGGTCACCTCGCCGAGCCCGGTCGCGGTGAGTTCGTCGCGGATCACCGCGGCGTCACCCTCCACCACCAGGGTCAGCGACTCCGGGCGCAGGTGGCTGGCCGCGGCCGCCGAGACGTCCGCCACGTCGGCGGCGAGCAGCGACTCGCGCAGCCGGGCGTGGTAGTCGTCCGGCAGGTCGTGCACCACCAGGGTGGTCAGCGCCGACGCGATCGCCCGGGGGCTCTGCAGCTCGACCGAGAGCTGGCCGGCCCGCCAGAACCGGGCCACCGCCAGCTCGTCCTCGGTCACCCCGGAGACCTGGGTACGGGTGATCTCCCCGACCGCCTCCACCAGGGCCGGCGCGGTCACCGCCGTCTGCACCCCCGAGCTGACCGCGAAGCGGCCGAACCGGCGGGACGAGGCGAAGTCGCCCCGGATGCCGTACGTGTAGCCGCGCACCTCGCGGATCAGGTGATTCAGCCGGGAGGTGAACGCGCCGCCGAGGACCGTGCCGGCGAGCGTCATCGGCACGTGATCCGGGTGGGCCCGGTGCGGCGACGGGTGCCCCAGCCGCAGCGTGGACTGCACCGAGCCGGGGCGGTCCACCAGGATGATCCGCCGGCCGGCCGGCATCGGCACCTCGATCGGGCCGCCCCGCTCGACCTGCCCGCCACCGGTCCCGGCGAACGCGGTCGCGCCCAGCGCGTCCAGGTCGAGGCGGTCCAGGTCCCCGGCGACGATCAACGTGCCGGGGCGGATGAACCACTCCGAGTGAAAGACGGTGACGTCCTCGACGTCCAGCGCGGCCACCGAGTCGGGGTCGCCGTACAGCGGGCGGCCCCAGCGGTTGTCGGCGCCGAAGAGATCGGCGCGGAGCACCGCGTCGGCGCGCGGGCCGGGGTTGGCCCAGTCCATCCGCAGTGCGGTCGCCTCGTCGTCGCGGACCCGGCGCACGTCGTCCGGGTCGAGCCGGGGCGTGCGGACGGCCTCGGCGAGCAGCTCCACCGCCGCGCCCAGCCGGTCCACCGGCACCTGCACGCTGACCTGGAAGGAGTCCCAGTCCAGCCCGGTCACCAGCTCCGCGCCCAGCCCCTCGACGGCGAGCGCGTACGTGGTGGCGTCCCGCTGCGCAGTGCCCTCCTCCAGGGCCTTGGCCAGCACCGCGCCGAGCCCCTCCTTGCCCACCTGCTCCCGTCCCGCGCCGGCGTCGAGCAGCAGCAGCGCGACGGCGAGGTTCTGCCCGGGCAGGTGCGCGGCGACCACCCGGCCGCCGGCGACGTCCCGCCGGACCACCGTCGGGAACCGGTACGGGCGGGCGGCGCCCGGCCCGGGGCGGGCGGCGATCAACGTCATGAGGTCTCCTCCGGCAGGTAGATCAGGGTCGCCCGGTCGGCGGCGCCGAGCACCTCGGCGGCCAGTTCGGCGATCTGCTCGGCGGTCACCGCCTGCCAGGCGGGCAGCCGCTCGGCGGCCCTCGCCGGGTCGCCGAACTGGGTGGCGTACCGGCCGAGGGTGTCGGCCCGGCCGTCCACGGTGGCCATCTGCCGCCACCAGGCGGTGCTGAGCAGCGCCTTGGCCCGGTCCAGCTCGGCCGCGGTCACCGGCACGGTGGCCAGCTCGTCGACCACCTCGGCCACCCCGCTGCCGAGCCGTTCGGCGGTCACCCCGGGGCGGGCGGTGGCGGTGGCGATCAGCGGTGCCGGGCCGTGCGCCAGGTCCACCCCGTACGCCCCGACCAGGTCCGGCTGGGCGAGCCGCTCACCGTCGGCGAGCCGCTGGTAGAGCCGGCTGCCCCGGCCGCTGCCGAGCACCGTGGCGGCCACGGTGGCGACGTCGTACCCGGGGGTGCCGAACGGGTGGGTGCGGTGCGCGACGTAGACGCGGGGGGCGGGCACGTCGGCGGTGACCGTCTCGACGGCGGCCGTGCCGGTGGCCGGCACGATCATTCCGGCCGGCGCGGCGGGGATGTCCCCGCGCGGCGGCAGCGCGCCGAAGTACTTGTCGGCGAGCGCGAAGACCTCGGCGGCCGGGGCGTCGCCCACGACGGTGAGCACCGCGTTGTTCGGCGCGTAGTACGTGCGGTGGAAGTCCTGGAAGGTGCCCAGGTCGGCGGCGTTCAGGTCGGCCATCGAGCCGATCGTCGCGTGGTGGTACGGATGCCCCGGCGGGTAGAGCAGCGGAAGCAGCCGCAGCCACGCGTCGCCGTACGGGACGTTCTCGTAGCGCTGCCGGCGCTCGTTCTTGACCACCTCGCGCTGGTTGTCCAGGGTCTCCTGGGTCAGCGCGGGGACCAGGCCGCCCATCCGGTCGGCCTCCAGCCAGAGCGCCAGCTCCAGGTGCTCGGCGGGCACGGTCTCGAAGTAGTTCGTCCGGTCCGGGTTGGTGGTGGCGTTGAGCGAGCCACCGGAGCCCTGGATCAGCTTCATGTGCTCGGTCTTGGCGACGTTGACCGAGCCCTCGAACATCAGGTGTTCGAAGAGGTGGGCGAAGCCGGTCTGCCCGTGCGGCTCGTGCCGGGAGCCCACGTCGTACCAGAGGTTGACCGCGACCGCCGGCGCGGTGCGGTCCTCGCTCACGACCACGCGCAGGCCGTTGTCCAGTCGGGTGGTCTCGATGGGCCAGGGGTAACCGCTGTCGGGCATGACCCGACGCTATCCGATCTCCCGGGCGCAAAGGTGACGTGTCGGGGGTCGGCGTCGGGACGGGGGCATCGACCGGCCGGCGCGGGGTACCGGAGGGGTCATGCGCGTCCCCTCCACCGTCGCCCGGGCGGCCGTCGTCGCCGCCGGCGCGGCCGCCGTCCTGACCCGGCTGCGCGGTGCCCGCCTGCTACATCCGGCCGGCCGCTCGTTCGCCGCCGAGGTGATGATCTGGGGTACGCCCGGACCGCCGACCGGCGTCGCGCTGCTCGACGAGCCGGGCCGCTACCCGGCGACGGTGCGGCTCTCGAAGGGCGTGCCCACGCCCGGCGGCTGGCCGGACGTGCTGGGCCTGGCGGTCCGCCTGCGCCTGCCGCAGGGGCGCCCGTTCGACCTGCTGGTCAGCTCCAGCGGTGCGGCGCCGGTGCTGCGGAACCTGCCGCTGCCCCGGCGGGACTTCACCGGGACGTACAGCACGATCATGTCGTACCGGGTGGGCGGGCGGCGGCTCTGGCTGGCTGCGCTGGCCGACCCGGACTCGCCGGACCTGGGCCGGAGCCTGCCCGAGGTGGCCGCCGCGGTCGGGGCGGACGCGCCGCGGCTGGTGCTCGCGGTCGCGTCCGCCGTCGGTCCGTGGCGGCCCTTCGGCCAGGTCACCCTCGGTGACCAGCTCGACGCCCGCACCGACGCCGCGCTGGCCTTCGACCCGGTCGGCAACCTGCCGCCGGGCCTGCGGGTCGAGGGGCCGCTCGCCTGGCTGCGCGAGCAGACCTACGCCGGTTCCCGGCGGGCCCGGGGCGCGGCCGGCAGTCAGTCGGGGGGCTCGTTGGGGGTCACCGTCTGATCGGAGGTGCGGTGCTCCAGCACGGTGTCCGGGGCGACGTTCCGGTCTTCCTCCCGGATGTCCGACTCGGTGAGGATGGCGTCGGCCTGGGCCTGCGGGTCGTCGCTGCCCACCGCCGCCTCCTCGGGCAGCAGGTGGGCACGGGACTCCACCCGCTCCTGGTCGCTCTGTTCGTGACTCATGCCGAGCCACTTACCCCGCGCGGGGCTCAGCGGAACGGACCGCGCACCTCGTAGGTGATCCCGCCGGAGGACGAGCCGGTGGTGCCGCGCTGCGACGAGAAGTAGAGCCGGCTGCCGTCGGGTGAGAACGCCGGCCCGGTGATCTCCGACGACGACTGCCCGTTGATCCGGAGGAAGGGCGTGACCACGGCGTCCGGGGTGATGAGATTGATTTCCATGTTGCCCCCGTCCTCGGCGATGTAGAGGTCGCCGTAGCGGGATCCGGTGATGTTGTCCACGCCGGTCAGCGGGGCGGTGCCGGTGGTCACCAGTGAGTCGTCGTAGGCCAGGTCGATGCGCTGGTTGACGGCGTCGTACGCCCAGACCCGGTTGTCGCCCTTGGTGGTGAACCAGCAGGTGCCGTTGGCGTACCAGCAGCCCTCGCCACCGTTGAACTTCTTCGCCCCGGAGACCTGCTGCCGGGTGTAGGTCGGCGAGCCGTCCGGGTCGGGCACCCGGGTCCAGCTGACCGGGCCGCTGGTGGCGGTGCCGGCCACCAGCACCTCCAGGGTGCCGCTGGACAGGTCACCCCAGACGGTCGGCCGGAACCGGTAGAAGCAGCCGCTCGTCTCGTCCTCGGTCAGGTAGATCACCTTGCGGTCCGGGTCGGCCGCCGCGGCCTCGTGGTTGAACCGGCCCAGCGCCGGGCGGCGTACCGCGGCGACACCGCCCTGCGGGTAGGTCTCGTAGACGTACCCCCGGCTGACCTCCTCACAGGAGAGCCAGGTCCCCCACGGGGTGGCGCCGCCGGCGCAGTTACGGTTGGTGTTGGCGAGGATCCGGTACGCCGAGGCGATCGTCCCGTCGGCGTTGAACCGGACCGCCGAGGCCCCGCCGGCGGTGGAGATCTCCGAGTTGGAGACGTAGATCCAGCCGGTGCCGGTGGGGAAGCAGGCGCCGCCGTCGGGGGCGTCGTGCCAGGCGTACGACGTCCCGGCCACCGTCTGCCGGGAGCGCGCGATGATCCGGCTGGTGAAGCCGGCGGGGAGCTGGATGCCGCGGGCGTCGGCGGTGCCGAGCGACCCGTACGGGCCGACGCCGGGCTGGGCCGGGGCGGCCGACGCGGCGCCGGACCAGAGGCTGCCGGCGAAGGCGGCGGCCCCACCGGCGACGGTGGCGCGCAGGACGGTACGACGATCCATCGATGACCTCCGGGAGGATGCGGGCGGTGGTGGTGACGTTACCGCCGGTTCCATCGACATAGGTGAACATCGAGCGGGGCTTTCCGGAACACCCGGTGAGCCCTCCCCGGCCGGTCGGGTACGCTTACCGGCGTGACGCGTGCGTATCGATGGTTTAGGCAGCCGGCTCCGATGCCGGTGACCTCACCATGAGCTGACGTCACCTGAGATCGAGCCGGCCGGGCAGGAGCTTGAAGTTCCTGCCCTTCTGCATACGAGCAGCCGGCTCGACCTGGGCACCGGCCCCGGGTCACGGTCGGCGGAAGGAAAGCCCACCGTGACGACCTCGGAGACCGGCGCGGTCATCGACCAGCGGATCGACCGCGTCGTGCCGTTGACCACCCCGGCCCTGCTCCTGCACGAGCTGCCGCTGGAGGCCCCGCTCGCCTCGACCGTGCTCGACGGCCGGCGCGCCGCCGCGCGGGTGCTGGACCGCGACGACGACCGGCTGCTGGTGGTCGTCGGCCCGTGCTCGGTGCACGACCCGGCCGCCGCGTTGGAGTACGCCCACCGGCTGCGCGAGACCGCCGAGCGGCACGCCGACGACCTGCTGGTGGTGATGCGGGTCTACTTCGAGAAGCCGCGGTCGACGGTCGGCTGGAAGGGTCTGATCATGGACCCGGCGCTGGACGGCTCCGGGGACGTCAACACCGGCCTGCGGACCGCCCGCGCGCTCCTGCTCGACGTGCTGCGCCTGGGCCTGCCGGTGGGCTGCGAGTTCCTCGACCCGATCACCCCGCAGTACATCGCCGACACCGTCGCCTGGGGCGCGATCGGCGCCCGTACCGTGGAGAGCCAGGTGCACCGCCAGCTCGCCTCCGGGCTGTCCATGCCGATCGGCATGAAGAACCGGCCCGACGGCAGCATCGCCACCGCGGTGGACGCGATCCGGGCGGCCGGCGTGCCGCACGTCTTCCCCGGCATCGACGTCTCCGGCACCCCGGCGATCATGCACACCCGGGGCAACGCCGACGGGCACCTGGTGCTGCGCGGCGGGGGTGGCCGGCCGAACTACGACGCGGAGTCGGTGGCCGGCGCGCTGGACCTGCTGCGGGCCGCCGGGCTGCCGGAGCGGCTGGTGGTCGACGCCAGCCACGCCAACAGCGGCAAGGACCACCGCAACCAGCCGCGGGTCGCCGCCGACGTGGCCGACCAGCTCGCCGCCGGCCAGCGCGGCATCGTCGGCATCATGCTGGAGAGCTTCCTGCTCGACGGCCGGCAGGACCTGGACCCGACCCGGGAGCTGACCTACGGCCGCTCGGTGACCGACGCCTGCATCGGCTGGGACACCACGGCCGAGGTGCTGGAGCACCTCGCGTCGGCGGTGCGCGCCCGGCGGGCCACCCTGCCCACCCCCGCCTGAGGTGGTTTGACCGTTTCGGGCCCGGGTAGCTGACCGGGGTGACCGACGACGCACCAGTGACCGAGCAGCCGGACACCCGGCAGCTCGACGAGCTGCTCGACGACATCTACCACGGCCAGGAGCGGATCAGCCAGGCCGACATCTACCGCCGGGCGGTCGCCGCCGAACTCCCGGCCGAGCTGCTCACCCGGATCGCCGCGCTCCCGCAGGGCGAGTACGCGGTCGACGAGGCGGCGGACCTGCTGGGTGGGTCGGTGGCCTGACCGGCCACCGAGGGACGAGAGGACGGTGCGATGAGCCAGCACCAGGAGCACGAGCACGAGGCGTTGCCGGCGCTCGGCCAGCCCCCGGAGGGCGTGGACACCCTCCCCGAGCCGGACTTCGCCAACGAGCACGACCGCACCGCGGTCGACCGGGAGATCATCACCGGGGAGGACGAGGACGAGCGGGAGCCCGAGGCGCCGCGCGGCTGGGCCGGCGAGAACCACGGCACCACCCCCACCTGACGGGCGACGAGAAGGGGGCCGGCGGATCGCATCCGCCGGCCCCCTTTCGCGTACGGGTCACTTCTCGTCGTGGTGCCCGCCCTCGGCGGCCTGCTGCGCCACCGCGTACCCCATCTGGAGGAAGTCGGAGGCGGCCACCGCGGTCAGCGCGGTCGCCACCAGCCGGGTCAGCCGGGGAGCCAGCACCAGGCCGCCGGTGAGGCCGGTGGCCACCCAGACGGCCAGGCAGAACGGGCAGCTGAGCAGCTCACCGATGGCGTGCCGGGTGGGGCTGCCCTGGTCCCGGACCTGCTCCATCACCTCACCGCTGCCGATCGGGTGGTCGTAGCGGGTGAACGGCGCCCGCAGCGGGCTGGTCACCGCGTCCTTGGCGAGCAGTCGGCTCAGCTTGTGCGTGGCGACGGAGAGCAGCACCACGTCGGCGGTGGCCGGCCGTTCGGGCACCGGTCGGCCGCTCGCCTTCACCAGGCCGGCCAGGGACGCGGCGACGGCGGCGTACGTGCCCATCGCCTTGAGGTAGCCGTCCAGCGGCCGCTGCTCGTGCGGCGCGTACGCCTGGCGCAGTCGCGCCACCTTCTGCTTCAGGCCACTCTCGGCCACCGGCATCTCCTCCTTCTCGTCGCGGATCGGGCGGGGGTGCTCAGCCCGCGGTAAGGTTCTCGGCTACCTCGCGCGCGAGGTTGGTCAGCGTCTCGTCGGCCAGCCCGGGGTCACCCTCGGGCAGTTCGAGGCGGACCCGGGAGCCGCCGGCGTCCGCCGGCTCGACCCGCAGCTCGGCCGCGCCGGCGTCGCCCTCCCAGCGGGCGCGCAGTTGCTCGCCGTCGGTCTCCGCCGGCCCGTCGCCGTTGCGGCGCAGCGAGTTTGGCAGCCAGGCCGACACCCGGTCCGGGTCGGTGGCGGTGCTGAAGACCACCTCGGGCGGGGCGGACATGCCGCGTTCGGCGTGCGTCCCCATCAGGAGTCCCGCAGCCGGTGCGGGTCGACCTCGCGCCCGGGGTGCCGCGCCAGGTACTCGGTCTCCAGCTCGGCGGTGCGCCGCAGGTGGTTGGCGAGCGCGGAGTCGGCGGCGTGCCGCAGCGTGTCGAGCCGGGTCCGGTGCAGGCTCTGCAGCTCGCGGATCAGGTCCTCGTCGCTGAGTTCGGCCGGGTCGATCCCCAGCAGGTCGCCGTCGAGGTCCGTCCCGGAGGCCCGGGTGTCGTGGACGTGGTCGCCGTCCCACTCGGGCATCCGCTGCTCCGGGCTGGCGTCGCCGGACTGGCGTACTGATTCGGTCATGTCGCCCCCCTGGTCTCGTTTGGGCTGGCGTCTAGACGGATGCCCACACCGGGTGTCACCAAACCCTCCGACGCGCCGGTGACTACGACGCCGCGTCGGAGACCGCCGGTCGTCCCGGTACCCTCGATGGCATGAAGCGGCTCTGGACACCGGCGTGGATCGCCCGCCACGTGGCCATGGTCGTGCTGGTGGTGGGGTTCCTGGCGCTGGGCTGGTGGCAGATCAGCCGGGCCGCCTCGGGCAACACGCTCAGCTGGGCGTACGCGGTGGAGTGGCCGATCTTCGCCGGCTTCGTGGTCTTCGTCTGGTGGCGTGAGGTGCGGCACTCCCTGCGCGGGCCGCAGGCCGCGCCGGAGCGGGCCGACGGCGAGTCGGCCGTCACGCCCCGTGACGGCACGCCGTCGTCGGGGGTACGCCGCCCGGTCCGGGTGGCCCGGGTGCCGGTGGCCCCGGACGGCTCGGACGACACCGACCTGGCCGAGTACAACCGCTACCTGACATGGTTGAACGCCAATCCGGGCGCGAGGCCCGGCGACTATCCCGGCTGAGGCCGGTGCGGAAGGACGGACGACGGTGGGCGGAGCCCTTACCCGGTACCGCGTGATCGCCTGGATCGTGGGCGTGGCGCTGGCCGTGCTGGTGCTGATCGGCATGCCGCTGAAGTACGCGTTCGACCAGCCGGCCGTGGTGGCCGTGGTCGGCACCGCGCACGGCTGGCTCTACATGCTCTACCTGGCCGCCACGTTCGACCTGGGCCGCCGGGTGAACTGGCCGCTGAAGCGGATGCTGCTGGTGATGCTCGCCGGCACGATCCCGTTCGTGTCGTTCGTGGCCGAGCGCAAGGTCACCCGGGAGCTGACCGCGCCGCAGCCGCGTACCCCGGAGCCCGTCTCGCTCTGAGCGGATCTTCGCTGGCCGGCCCTCAGCGGCGCGGTCGCCAGTAGCCGGCGGTCGTCAACGGGTCCTCCGCGTCGTCCCGCCCCAGTTCCCGGGCCTTGGCAAGGGCCTCGGCCACCTGGCCGAACTGCTCCGGGTCGTCGCTGCTGAACAGGAGCACCTCGGTGCCGTGGAGGTGCCCCCACAGCTCGTACGCCGGCGGGCGCCACCGGTCGCCAGCGAGCACCAGCAGCACCGGCAGGAGCGAGACCACCCCCAGCGTCAGGTACGCCCCGGCGGTGAGCCGCTCCAGGCCCCCGGTGAAGCCGAGCAGGACGCCGGACCCGCCGATCATGCCGGCGGTGACCGCCACGACGCGGATCGCCAGCCGATCGTGCGGCCCCCGGTCGGTGCGCAGGTGGGTCAGGTCGGCGATCGCGAAGGTGTTCCGCCCGACGGTGAACCGCTCGCTGGTCACCACGATCCCGGGTCGGGCGTGCAGGAGCGTGGGCCGGCGCGGCGGTCGAGTGGTGGAGCTGTCGGTCTGCACGGCGTCCTCCCCAGGGCCGCGGGCCGGGCCGCTCCCGCCGTGACGCACCTGCTCAGGACGGGATTCCCGGCTCAGGGCTCCATTCTGTTGCCGCCCCGCCAGCGCCGCGCCGTCAATTTCCGGGCACCCGCGAGCGAAGGCCGGATGACAGCGTCGGCATCGGTGCACCGTTTCGGATTTATCGGTCTTTTCTGCTCGACTCCGCGCCGGCATCCGCCCGGAACGACGAATGCCTCCATTTCGCCACTAACGCCCATCCGGCGACGACACGCCGACATCAGCGGCACCAGGGGTGTCACCCGGAGTCACGGTGCGCAGCGGCACTTGCTGCCTCTTTGTCAACATTCGCCCCTGCTTCCACTGCGATCCACTTCCGTCACGGGTTAGGTTGGGGGGCCGGCTCGGTCGGCGCCGTCCATCCGGACGGCCCTGAGCCGGTGTCGCCGGAGGCGTCAGCATCCTCCGACGGCCGTGGGAGAGGAGCCTTCCGCTCTTGTCGTCCTCACGGATGCTGCTGCGCACGCTCGCGATCATCGGCCTCTCGGCCGCGCTGATCGCCCCGCCGGCGGTGGCTCGGGCCGAGCCGTCCGTCGCCGAGCTGACCGCGCGGATAGAGAAGTCCTCGACCGAGCTGGAACGGGTCGTCGAGTCCTACAACAAGCTCAACGAGGAGATCAAGGCGAACCAGAAGACGGCGGCCGGCCTCCAGGCCCGGATCGGCCCGCTGGAGGCACAGACCGCCCAGAGCCGCGCGGACGTCGGCGAGCTGGCGGCCATGGCGTACAAGGCCGGTGAGCTGCGTACCGTCGAGGCGCTGCTCGAACCGGGCGGCGGATCGCTGATGGACAAGCTGGGCACGCTCGACCAGCTCACCCGGCAACGCCAGGCGCGGATCGCCGGGTTCACCAGCAACCAGCGCCGACTGCTCGACGAGAAGGCCCGGCTGGACACCACGCTGGCCCGGCAGGCGCTCCAGTCCCGCACCATCGTCGCCACGAAGAAGAAGATCGAGGGCGACCTGGCGAAGCTGTACGAGATGCGCAAGGAGGCGTACGGCCGGGCCACCGAGGCGCCCCCGCCCCGACCGGCCTCGTCGACCTCCCCCGCCGCCAGCACCACCACCACCGCGCCGGCGATCTCCGGCGACGCCGGCACCGCGGTGCGGTACGCGTACGGGGCGATCGGCAAGCCGTACATCTGGGGCGCCGACGGTCCCGACGGCTACGACTGCTCGGGGCTGACCCTCGCCGCGTGGCGGGCGGCCGGCAAGTCGCTGCCGCACAACGCGGCGATGCAGTGGAGCGCCACGTCGCGGATCAGCCGCAGCGCGCTGCGCCCCGGCGACCTGGTCTTCTACTCGGGCCTCGGGCACGTTTCCCTCTACGTCGGCAGCGGCCAGGTGATCGACGCGCCGAGCGCGGGTCGCAACGTGCTCAAGCGCGACATGGGCATGATGCCGATCGCCGGCTACGGCCGGGTCGGCTGAGCCGCCGCGCCACGGCGCGGAACACGGCGAACGGCCGGCGTCCCCCTATCGGACGCCGGCCGTTCGCCGTCATTACTACCAGGTCAGGCCGCTTGCAGCCCCTCGGCCCGAGCCAGCTCACGGAGCCGGCCGAGGGCCTGGATCTCGAGCTGGCGGATCCGCTCGCGGGAGAGCGAGAAGCGCGACGCGACCTCGGTCAGCGAGTGCTCCCGCCCGTCCTCCAGCCCGTACCGGGCCCGCATGATGCCGGCGGACCGGTCGTCGAGGTGGTTGAGCAGGCCCTCGATGCGCTGCCGCTCCAGGCCGGTGAGGACGATGTCCTCCGGCGAGGGGGCGTCGCTGTCGGCGACCAGGTCACCCAGGTTGGTGTCGCCGTCGTCGCCCACCGGGGTGTCCAGCGAGACGGTGTCCTGCGACCAGCGGCGAAGCTCGTTGACCCGCTCGACGGTGACCCCGAGGGCCGCCGCGATCTGCTCCGGCTCCGGGTCGCCGCCCAGCTCACGGGTGAGCTGCCGGGCCACGTTGCGCATCCGGTTGACGTCCTCCACCAGGTGCACGGGGAGCCGCACCGTGCGCTCCTGCTGGGCGATCGCCCGGCTGATCGCCTGACGGATCCACCAGGTGGCGTAGGTGGAGAACTTGTAGCCGCGCTCGTAGTCGAACTTCTCGACCGCGCGCACCAGGCCGGTGTTGCCCTCCTGGATCAGATCCAGCATGGGCATCCCGGACCGCACGTAGCGGCGGGCGATGGAGACGACCAGCCGCAGGTTGGCCCGGATGAAGAGATCCTTGGCCCGCTCGCCCTCGACGACCAGGCGCTGCAGGTCGTCCGAGTCGACGCCGGCCGGGACGCGGTCCTCGCCCAGCAGGTGCTCGGCGTAGAGGCCGGCCTCGATCGCCTTGGAGAGTTCGACCTCCTTGGCGGCGTCGAGCAGCGGCGTCCGGGAGATCTCGTGCAGGTAGACGCCGACCAGGTCGCGCTCCTCGGCAACCTCGTCGGTTCGCATGCCGATGTTCTTGTCCACGTTGCCCACGGTCCCCTCGCTCGCGCCGGTTGCCCGGTTCCTTGCCATCCCCACGTCCATCAGCCCTTACCCGTAACTTCTGCTGTGTCCGTCGGTGCTGACACCTGCACAACAGATGAGACGTGTCGGGGATTCCATGTCGTGAGTCGAAAGTGTCACGAATGCCTGAGTATCAGCTGAAAGCTCGGTCCACGTTTGCTGTCAGCGCCCCGCCTGGCGGCCTGTCGACGGCACCACGAACGGGCTGGTGGGGACGGAAATCGCTCGTCCGCTCTCAGGGCATCGCACCATTGCGCGCCCCAAGAACACAGCGACCCTCGTCACCGTCCCGCTGCGATCCTGGTCACTGCTGGATACGCGTCATCGGACCGGTCGGTTCATCCATGGAACCTTGATTACCCCACGCCCTGGACAACAATCCGAGGCGTCGCGCACGTCCCGTCCGCTACGTGTTCCGCGTCACGCGGGTGCGGCGGGGGTCAGGAGGCGAGTAGGGCGATCGCGCCGCGTACCTGGTGGGCAGAGCGGGCCAGCGCGGCCCGGGCGGCGGAGACTCCGGCCCCGGAGAGCAGCGAGACCAGGGCGGTCTTCAGGTCACCGTCGGACTCGTGCAGGGCCCGCCGGGAGATCTCCTCGGAGCAGCCGGTGGCCTCCATCAGGATGGAGATCATCCGGCCGCGCAGCTTGGCGTTGGTGGCCACCATGTCGATCATCAGGTTGGAGTAGACCCGGCCGAGCCGCACCATCACGGCGGTGGAGAAGGTGTTCAGCACCAGCTTCTGCGCCGTGCCCGCCTTCATCCGGGTCGACCCGGCGACCACCTCGGGTCCGGTGTCCACCCCGATGAACACGTCGACCGCGGACGCGGCCACCGCCTCCGGGTTCGCGCAGAGCAGCACCGTCGACGCGCCCCGTGCCCGGGCCGCGCCGAGCGCCCCCAGCACGTACGGGGTACGACCGCTGGCCGCCAGGCCGACGACCAGGTCGCCGGGGCGTACGCAGCGGTCGGCCTCGGCGGCGCCGCCGCGGGTGTCGTCCTCGGCGTCCTCGACGGCGCGCCACATCGCGTCGGGGCCACCGGCGAGGTGGGCGCAGAACCAGTCGCGCGGGGAGTTGAAGGTGGGCGCGAGCTCGGCGGCGTCGATCACGCCCAGCCGGCCCGAGGTGCCGGCGCCGAAGTAGTGCACCCGGTGCCCGCCGCGCAGCGCCGTCACGGCGAGGTCGACGGTGGCGGCGATCTCGTCCAGCACCGCGGCGACCGCGGCCGGCACCCGGCGGTCGGCGTCGTTGATCACGGTGAGCACGTCGCGGGTGGACATCAGGTCGAGGTCGACGCTTTGCGGGTTGCGCCGCTCGGTGGGTGCGCCCACCCGGACCACGGGCCGCAGGTCGACGACGGCCTCGGGCGCCTCGGCACCGGTCGATCGGTGCTCCACGACGTCGTCCGGCCCGACCCGGCCGGCGGTCATCCCCGCCTCCGGCCGGTGCCGACCCGATGGCTCTGCACCGCCTCGGCGGTCGCCTCCAGCGCCTTGCGGGCCCGCGCCCGATTGCGTGCGGCCACCCCGACGAAGAGACAGTCGACCACGGTGAGCTGGGCCAGCCGGCTGGCCATCGCGCCGGAGCGGTACGTCGTCTCGCGGGCGGCCGTGGTGAGCACGAAGTCGGCCACCTCGGTGATCGGCGAGCGGGGGAAGTTGGTCAGCGCCACGGTCGAGGCGCCCCGGGCCCGTGCCTGCTCCAGCACCTCGATCACGTCGGAGGTGGTGCCGGTGTGCGAGATGCCCACCGCCACGTCGCCCCGGCCGAGCAGCGCGGCCGAGGTCAGCGCGGTGTGCACGTCCGGGAAGTAGAAGGCGATCCGGCCGATGCGGTGCAGCTTCTGCTGGAAGTCGGAGGCGACGAAGCCGCTGGCCCCGGCCCCGTAGACGTCGATCCGGCCGGCGGCGACGAGGGCCTCCACCACCTGCTCGCAGACCGCCGGGTCGAGCTGCTCGGCGGTCTCCTCGACCGCCCGGGCGTCGTTGAAGGCGATGGTGGCGATGATCTGGGCGAGGTCGGCGCCGGGCGGGATGTCACCGCCGACCACCCGGGCGTCCGGCGGCTCGACCCGGCGGGCGGCCTCGGCGGCGAGCCTGATGCGCAGCTGCGGATAGCCGTCCATGCCGACCGAGCGGCAGAACCGGATGACGGTGGCCTCCGAGGTCTCCGCGGCGGTGGCGAGGTCGGTGATGGTCCGCCGGGCGGCGTCGGCCGGGTTGGCGACGACCAACCGGGCGACCCGCTGCTCGGCGGGCGACAGCGAGGGCAGGAGGCCACTGATGTGGACGATCAGCCCACCGGACTCGTGACTCGCAGAAATCTTCGGACTCTTCGCCACGGATGAAACTTACTTTCATGAGGCGCGAGCGTCAACCATGACCACGGCATCCGACAGAAGTATCCCCCGCCCCGGGCCCCTCCCCGCACAGACTGCCATTCCGGCAGGCCGGACGCCTCATCCGGCCAGGTCGAAAGGACCACGCTACGGTGTGGCCCATGGCGGAACGCAGTGTGCTGGTCGCCGGCGGCACGGGCGGGCTGGGCGGCGCGGTCACCGCGGCCTTCGTCCAGGCCGGCTGGCGGGTGGTCGTACCCCAGCGGGAGAGCGGGCCCGCGACGCGGCCGGCGGGGCCGGCCCTGGTCCGGCCGACCGCGGACCTGCTGGATCCGGCCGGCGTGGCCCGCGCCGTCGAGGCGGCCACCGACGACCCGACGGCGCCGCTGCGCGCCGTGGTCAACCTCGTCGGCGGGTACGCCAGCGGCGGCCGGGTGCACGAGACCCCGGTCGAGGAGTTCGAGCGGATGCTGTCGATCAACCTGCGCCCCACCTACCTCGTGACCCAGGCGGCCCTGCCGCACCTGATGGCGGCCGGCGGCGGCGCGGTGGTCTGCGTGTCCGCCCGCGCGGCCCTCGCCCCCTTCCCCGGCGCCGCCGGCTACGCCACCGCCAAGGCCGCGGTGCTGGCCTTCGCGAACGCGGTCGCGGTCGAGTACCGGGCGTCCGGGGTGCGCTGCAACACCGTGCTGCCCAGCGTCATCGACACCCCGGCGAACCGGGCCGCCCAACCGAACGCCGACCACCGGCGCTGGGTCACCCCGGCCGAGATCGCCCCGGTGATCCGGTTCCTCGCCTCCGACGAGTCCGCGCCGACCAGCGGCGCGGCCGTCCCGGTCTACGGCAGGGCCTGAGCCGGCGCCCGGTCCGGAGCCGACGCGTCGACGTCGACCTGGACGACCGGCGTGACGTCGACGGCCGGCGCGACGTCGACGGCCGGCATGACGTCGACGGGCGGCGTGGCGTCGGCGGCCGGCAGCCAGTCGGCCAACCGGGCCCGGATCCGCCCGGCCACCTCCTCCGCCGACCCGCCCGCGTCGACCAGCACGAAGCTCGGGTACTCCGGCAACGCCCGGTACGCGGTGTCCGCCGCGGTCAACCAGCCCATCGTCTCGTGGTCGTCGCCGCGCCGCTCGATGCGCCGGTACGCCTCGGCCGGGTCGACCGTGAGCAGGAAGGTCACCTGCGGCGGCGGAAAGATCCGGTAGCCGGCCCGGGCCAGCCGCTCCCAGCGGTGCCCGCCGTGCGCCCGGATGCTCGCGTACTGGCAGGCGGCGTAGCGGTCCATCACCGCGGTACGGCCGGTGACCAGGCAACTGAGCAGGGCCGCCGCGATGGCCAGCCAACGCAGTACCGACTCCACGGCGAGCAGGCCGTCGCGACCCACCAGGCGCTGCGCGTCCGGGCGGCCGAGCCGGTTGGCGAGCCGGCCGAGCCAGCGCCGGCCGCCGGCGTTGCGGTGGTAGGTGGCCGGCCTCCCGGCCGCAGTGAGCGCGTCGGCGAGCCGGTGCGCCTGGGTGGTCTTGCCCGAGCCGTCGATGCCGATCAGGGCGACCCGGCGCAGACGGGCCCCGCTGCCGGTCGCACGCAGTGATCTGGCCACCTTGCACAGATTATCCGACCCCCGCTCATCACTCGGCGAAATGTCCGGTTGACGGCGGGCGGAGGCCCGGCTGCGCGGCGACGCCGAGGTGTGGGTGGCGGACCTGCCGGGTACGCAAAGTCATTTCCGACCCTCTGTCCACCTTCACGACGGGAGAACCAGATGGCCGAGCGCGGGGACGAGAGCCTGTTGCACACCCTCAAGCGGGTCGCCGCCGTGCTCAAGCAGAACGACATCCCCTTCGCGCTCGGCGGCAGCTTCGCGGTGTACGCGCACGGCGGCCACTCCAGCGAGCACGACGTGGACTTCCTGCTCCGCGAGGAGGACGTCGAGCGGGCGCTGGAGGCGCTGGTGGCCGAGGGCTTCTCCGCCGAGCGCCCGCCGGAGGACTGGCTGGTGAAGGTCTACGACGAGGGTCGGATGGTGGACCTGATCCACCGGCCCATCGAGACCCCGGTGACCCAGGAGACCTTCGACGACACCGTGATCCGCTCGGTGGACGCGATCCACATGCCGGTGGCGTCGGCCACCCGGCTGATGGTGCACAAGCTGCTCAGCTTCTCCCAGCACTACTGCGACTTCGCCCGCGGCCTGCCGTTGGCCCGCTCGCTGCGGGAACAGATCGACTGGGAACGGGTACGCAAGGAAACCCAGCACTCGCCGTACGCGGAGGCGTTCCTGGTGCTGCTGGACCGGCTGGACGTGGTCCCGTACGGGGGCACGCCCGTGCCGTACGACCGCACCCCCGAAGGGAAGGAGACACCGTGACCGAGCATGGCGCCGGCCCGCCGGACGAGTACGTCGAGGCGGAGATCCACCGGCTGCTCGCCGAGGACCCGGACGTCGCCGAGCAGGGGATCACCGTGGTGCGCCGGGAGCGCGGACTGGTCCTCTACGGCGAGGTGGAGAGCCCCCACCGGCGGGAGGAGATCCTGCGCCGGGTGGCCGAGCGCTTTCCCGACGTGCCGATCACCAGCGACATCGGGGTGATCCGCGCCCAGGCGCCGACCCAGGTGGAGGAGCTGCCATGAGGAGGACCCGACGATGATCCGGATCGCCGCCGTCGGCGACGTGCACGTGGACCAGGACGTGGTCGGCCGGTTCCGGCCGGCCCTGGAGGAACTGCCCGACTGCGCCGACGTGCTGCTGCTGGCCGGCGACCTGACCCGGCACGGCACCGAGTCGGAGGCGCGCTGCGTGGCGCAGGAGTTCGGTGGGCTGGGCGTACCGGTGATCACCGTGCTCGGCAACCACGACCACCAGTGCGACCAGGTGTCGCAGGTGGTCAAGGTGCTGGAGGACGCCGGCATCACCGTGCTGGAGGGGACCGGGATGGTGCTGGAGTTCCCCGGGGGCCGGCTCGGCGTGGCCGGGGTGAAGGGTTTCGGCGGCGGCTTCGCCGGCCGGTGCGCCAGCGACTTCGGAGAGCCGGAGATGAAGGCCTTCGTCCAGACCACGAACGAGAGCGCCGAGGCGCTGGGGAAGGCGCTGCGCGGGCTCGACTGCGACCTGCTGGTCGCGCTCACCCACTACTCCCCCGTGCCGGACACGCTGGCCGGCGAGCCGCTGGAGATCTACCCGTTCCTCGGGTCGTACCAGCTGGGGCAGGCGATCGACTCGGCGCCGACCGCGCTGGCCCTGCACGGGCACGCGCACGCCGGCACCGAGCGGGGCACCACGCCGGGCGGGGTACGGGTCCGCAACGTCGCCCACCCGGTCATCAAACAGGCGTACAGCATCTTCCACCTGGGAGATCAAATCGACTGAGAACCTGGGTTTCCGGGATCGGCGGCTCGGGTATTCAGCCGCCATGGAGCTGATTCTCTGGATTCTCGCAGTCGTACTCGTGGTCGCCGGCATCCTCGCGCTGTTCCGCCGGCAGATCCTGTGGGGCGTCGTCCTCATCGTGGTCGGCCTGCTGGTCGGCCCGGGTGGTGTCAGCATCTTCAGTTAACTGACACCGGTTCTCATCACCGGACCCGCCGGGGTCGTCGGCACCGGGATCCCCGTCCTCCCAGACAGGGGCCCCCGGAGCCGACGGCCTCGGCGTCGTGCTTTTCAGGGCCGGTTTGCCCTGCTGATGCTCCCGTACTGGGCCTGGGTCACCTTCGCCGCCGCGCTGAACTTCTCGATCTGGCAGCTCAACAGCTGACCGTCAGGGTGGTCCCGGCGGACCGCCCGGCCGGCAACCCGCACCGCCGGGCCGGCCGCATCGGGGCCCCGCGGGCGGGGCCCCTCGCTGCGAGCGGCCCTCAGCAGCGCGGCACGTTCGGGATGTAGCCGTCGTAGCCGGTGAGCACGTACGCGTCGGCGATGTACCGCCCGGTGCCGATCCGGTCCCAGATCGAGCTGGTGCCGTAGGTGCCGGTGACCGAGGTGCCGCTGGTCTGGCAGTAGATGGTGACCCTGGTGCCGTCGGCGACCGAGCCGACCGCGTCGTACCCGGTCCCCGGGCCGGACCGGACGGTCAGGTCGGCTCCGGCGGTGTTCACCGTCCCCGATCCGGTCGTGCCGGAGCAGCCGTTGTCGCTGGTGTACGTCTTCGTCCCCCAGTAGAGGGCCAGCGTGCCGTTGAACCGGACCTGGATGTCGTTGCCGCTGAGGCGCTGTTCGTAGTGCAGGTGCGGCCCGGTCGACCCGCCGGTGCTGCCGACCCAGCCGATCACCTTGCCGTAGCCGACGGTCTGACCGACGGAGACGTTGAAGCCGTTGAGGTGGGCGTAGTAGGTGGTGTACCCGCCGCCGTGGTCGATCCGGACGTACTTGCCGTAGCTGGTGCCGCCGAGGTCGGTCACCCGGTCGACGGTGCCCGGCGCGCTGGCCACCACCGGGTCGCCGAGGTCGTCGGTGCGGTTGAAGTCGACCGCGTACGCCGGGCTGTGGTCGGACCGGGTCTGGCCGGACCACGACTGGTTGCAGGGGAACGGCACCTTGAACGTCGGCGCGGCCAGGGCCGGGCTCGCCGGAACCACCAGGGCCCCCACGGCGAGCAGGGTGGCGCCCGCCAGCTTCCACCATCTGGAACGCATTGGTTTCCTCCGATGTCGAGATCCTTCAATGCCTTGGGGTCAGGGTGGCAGAAACTTCCATCGATGGGAAGTGGGCCGACATCGCCGGACGCCCTGTTCACGGCCCGGTCGCCCGTCATTCGGCGGACGGAACGTGGGAGCGCACCCACTGCCGGTGAGCGGGTTTCGGGATTGTTACCGGGCCGTGTCCGCAAGGGGGTGGACCGGACGGGATGCAAGCGCTTACATGTGGGGACGACCATCGGACCGGCGCCGGGCCCCACCCGTACCGCGCCGGCAAGGAAGGAGATCGGCATGGCGTTTGCCAGATCACGCCAGGCTCTCGCGATCGCCGGCGTCCTGGGGCTGGCGCTCGGCGCCAGCGCCTGCGGCACCGGCAACGACAAGAAGAGCGACAGCGCGAGCAAGCCGGAGTGCGCCGCATACGAGAAGTACCAGGGTCACGACGGCAAGAAGGTCACGATCTACTCGTCGATCCGGGACATCGAGGCCGACCGCCTGGAGCAGTCCTGGAAGCAGTTCGAGGACTGCACCGGCATCAAGATCGACCACGAGGGCAGCGGCGAGTTCGAGGCCCAGCTGGGCGTCCGCGTCGACGGTGGCAACGCCCCCGACCTGGCCTTCATCCCCCAGCCGGGTCTGCTCAAGCGGTTCGTCGACTCGGGCAAGATCAAGACGGTCGGCGCCGACACCAAGGCGATGGCCGAGGAGAACTTCACCCCCGACTGGCTGAAGTACAGCACCGTCGACGGCAAGCTCTACGGCGTTCCGCTCGGCTCGAACGTCAAGTCGTACGTCTGGTACTCGCCGAAGACCTTCAAGGAGAAGGGCTGGCAGGTCCCCACCACCTGGGACGACCTGATCAAGCTCAGCGACCAGATCGCGACGAGCGGCACCAAGCCGTGGTGCGCCGGCATCGAGTCCGGTGACGCCACCGGCTGGCCGGCCACCGACTGGATCGAGGACGTGCTGCTGCGGACGGCCGGCCCCGAGGTCTACGACCAGTGGACCACCCACGGCATCCCGTTCAACGACCCGAAGGTCGTCGACGCGGTCAACAAGGCCGGCACCATCCTCAAGAACGAGAAGTACATGAACGGCGGCTTCGGCGGGGTGAAGAGCATCGCCACCACCTCCTTCCAGGAGGGCGGCACGCCGATCACCACCGGCAAGTGCGCCATGCACCGCCAGGCGTCCTTCTACGCCAACCAGTGGCCCGAGGGCACCAAGGTGGCTGAGGACGGCGACGTCTTCGCGTTCTACTTCCCGGCCATCGACCCGGCCAAGGGCAAGCCGGTGCTGGGCGCCGGCGAGTTCGTCTCGGCCTTCGCCGACCGTCCCGAGGTCCAGGCGGTGCAGACCTACCTGGCCTCCGGCGAGTACGTCAACAGCCGCGCCAAGATCGGCGACTGGCTGTCGGCGAACAAGAAGCTCGACATCAACAACGTGCCGAACCCGGTGGACAAGCTCTCCGTCCAGGTCCTGCAGGACCCGAAGACCGTCTTCCGTTTCGACGGCTCGGACCTGATGCCGGCCGCCGTCGGCGCGGGCACCTTCTGGAAGGGCATGGTCGACTGGATCAACGGCAAGGACACCGCCACGGTGCTGAACGGCATCGAGGGCAGCTGGAAGTGATCTGAGTCGGTGGTCCGGCCCGCGCCGCGGGCCGGACCACCGACTTAATCCGAACCCTTGAAGGAGGGTCGATGGAGTTCGACTTCGCGGAGGAACAGCCGAAGTTCCTCATGCTGATGTACGGGCTGATCGCTTTCGTCGCGGTGGTGGGCGGTCTGCTCCTGCTCCTCGACGTGGTGCCGGCCTGGTTCGCCCGACGCCGCGAGGCCCAGCTGATCGCCGCCTCGGCGAGCGGCGCCCCGCTGCCTCGACGACGCAAGCCGCGGGAAGGACTGTTCGCGTTCTTCTTCCTGCTGCCGACGGTGCTACTGCTCATGATCGGGCTGGTCGTACCGGCGATCCGCACCACGCTGCTCTCCTTCATGGACGCCGGCAGCAACAACTGGGTGGGCTTCCAGAACTACGGCTGGATGTTCTCCGAGGACTCGATCGTCCGAGTGCTGGTCAACACGCTGATCTGGGTGCTGCTGGTCCCGCTGGTGGCCACCTCGTTCGGCCTGCTCTACGCCGTGATGGTGGACAAGGCCCGGTTCGAGGCGGTCGCCAAGTCGCTGATCTTCCTGCCGATGGCGATCTCGTTCGTCGGCGCCAGCATCATCTGGAAGTTCGTCTACGCGTACCGGGGTGACGGGCAGGAACAGATCGGCCTGCTCAACCAGATCGTGGTCAGCCTCGGCGGGGAGCCGAAGCAGTGGCTGCTCGAGTCGCCGCTGAACACGTTCCTGCTCATCGTGATCATGGTGTGGATCCAGGCCGGCTTCGCGATGGTGGTGCTCTCCGCCGCCATCAAGGCCATCCCCGCCGACATCGTCGAGGCCGCCCGCCTGGACGGGGTCACCCCGTGGCAGATGTTCTGGCGGATCACCATGCCGAGCATCCGGCCCGCGCTGATCGTGGTGGTGGTGACGCTGTCGATCGCCACGCTCAAGGTCTTCGACATCGTCCGTACCGCGACCAACGGCAACTACGACACCAGCGTCATCGCCAACGAGATGTACAACCAGGCGTTCCGGTACGCCCAGAACGGGCAGGGCTCCGCCCTGGCGGTCTTCCTCTTCGTCCTGGTCATTCCGATCGTGATCTACCAGATCCGCAACCTGCGTCAGCAGCGGGAGGGCTGAGATGACCACCGCCACGCCCACCGTCCCGGCGGGCACCCAGGCCACCGGGAAGGGCCCCTCCGTCGCCGGCCGGGTCCGCAAGCGCCTCAACACCCGTACCGCGACGCTGGTCTCCATCGTCATCGCGGTGCTCTGGACGATCCCCACCTTCGGCCTGCTGATCTCGTCGCTCCGGCCGGAGGACCAGATCAAGAGCAGCGGCTGGTGGACGGCCTTCAGCGACCCGCAGTTCACCCTGGAGAACTACCAGGAGGTGCTCTTCGGCGGCTCCTCCTCGTCGGGGCAGCTGGCCAGCTACTTCATCAACTCGCTGGCGATCACCATCCCGTCGGTGCTCTTCCCGCTCGCCTTCGCGTCGCTCGCCGCGTACGCCCTGGCCTGGATCAACTTCCGTGGGCGGGACTGGCTCTACATCGCGATCTTCGCGATGCAGATCGTGCCGCTCCAGATGGCCCTCGTGCCGCTGCTGAAGTTCTTCTCCACCGGCGTCACCCTCGGCGGTGTCACCCTGATGCCGGCGTGGGACCTGGTAGACGAGCAGAAGTTCGCCCAGGTGTGGTTCGCGCACACCTGCTTCGCGCTGCCCTTCGCCGTGTTCCTGCTGCACAACTTCATCGCGCAGCTGCCCAGGGACCTGATGGAGGCGGCCCGGGTCGACGGGGCCACCCACCCCAAGATCTTCCGCACCATCGTCCTGCCGCTGGTCGCCCCGGCGCTGGCCGCGTTCGGCATCTTCCAGTTCCTCTGGGTCTGGAACGACCTGCTGGTGGCGCTGATCTTCGCCGGTGGCGGCAACGAGACCGCCCCGCTCACCGTCCGGCTGGCCGAGATGGCCGGCACCCGGGGCAACGAGTGGCAGCGGCTCACCGCGGGCGCATTCGTCTCGATCGTCGTACCGCTGACCGTGTTCCTCTCCCTCCAGCGCTACTTCGTGCGAGGCCTGCTCGCCGGCAGCGTCAAGGGCTGACCCGGGTACCGCCGCCGCCCGGCATCACCGGGCGGCGGCGGGGGTCGGGCGCGGAGCGGGGGTACCGTGACCAGAATTGATGACGTGGCCCGGCTCGCCGGGGTCTCGACCGCCACCGTCTCCCGTGCGCTGCGCGGGCTGCCGACGGTCTCGGCGGCGACGCGCCGCCGGGTGCTCGCCGCCGCCGAACAGCTGGAATACGCGGTCTCACCCAGCGCCTCCCGGCTGGCCGGCGGCCGGACCGGCACGGTCGCGGTGGTGGTCCCCCGGATCACCCGGTGGTTCTTCGGCACCGTCGTCGAGGCCGTGGAGGACTTCCTCCACCAGTCCGGGTACGACCTGCTCCTCTACAACCTCGGCGGGCGCGAGCAGGTCCGCCAGCGGGTGCTGCGCACCGCCAACCTGCACAAGCGGGTGGACGCCATCATGCTGGTCGCCACCCCGCTGCGGCCGGCCGACCTGACCGCGCTGGCCACCCTGGAACTGCCCGGCATCACCATCAGCTCCGGCACGGTGGTGCCCGGCTGGCCCTGCGTCCGGATCGACGACGTGGCCGCCGCCCGCACCGCCACCCGGCACCTGCTCGACCTGGGGCACCGGCGGATCGCCCACATCTCCGGCGACCCGGACGACGAGCTGGCCTTCACCACCCACCTGGACCGCCGCCGCGGCTACCAGGACGCCCTGCGGCAGGCCGGGGTGCGCCCCGACCCGAGCCTGGACATCGAGTCGCAGTTCACCATCGACGGCGGCACCCGGGCCACCGCCGAACTGCTGGCCCGGGGCGAGCCACCCACCGCGATCTTCGCGGCCTGCGACGAGATGGCGATGGGCGCGATGACCGCGCTGCGCGACGCCGGGCTGCGGGTGCCGCAGGACGTCAGCGTGATCGGCGTCGACGACCACGACCTGGCCGGCGTGCTCGGGCTGAGCACCATCGCCCAGCCCGCCGCCGAGCAGGGGCGACTCGCCGCCCGGCTGCTGCTCGACCCGCTCGGCGCGCGCACCGCCGAGGCGTACCCCCGGCGGGTCCCCGACCCCCGCGGCGGCGCCGACACGCCCGGCGGCCCGGTGATCCTGCCCACTCGCCTGGTGGTGCGTGAATCGACCGCGCCGCCCCGGGAACACTGAACGGATTCGACCGCCCGCACCGGCTCGACACAGGGAGAAGGCTCTGAACACCGACGCGACGCAGCAGGACCAGCCCGGGGGCGTGACGCCCGGGTGGTGGACCGAGGCCGTCATCTACCAGATCTACCCGCGCTCCTTCGCCGACTCGAACGGCGACGGCATCGGCGACCTGCCCGGCATCACCGCCCGGCTCGGCCACCTCACCGAGCTGGGCGTCGACGCGGTCTGGCTGTCGCCGTTCTACCCGTCGCCCCAGGCTGACGCGGGGTACGACGTGGCCGACTACCGGGACGTCGACCCGCTCTTCGGGCGGTTGGAGGACGCCGACAAGCTGATCGCCGAGGCCCGCGCGAAGGGGCTCCGGGTGATCGTCGACCTGGTGCCGAACCACACCTCCTCGGCGCACCGGTGGTTCACCGCGGCCCTGGCCGCGGCCCCGGGCAGCCCGGAGCGGGCCCGGTACGTCTTCCGCGACGGCCTCGGCCCGGACGGCGACCAGCCGCCGAACGACTGGCAGAGCGTCTTCGGCGGCCCCGCCTGGACCCGGGTCACCGACCCCGACGGCCGGCCCGGCCAGTGGTACCTGCACCTGTTCGACACCGGCCAGCCCGACCTGAACTGGGACAACCCGGAGGTCCGGGCGGAGTTCCTGGACGTGCTGCGGTTCTGGCTGGACCGCGGCGTCGACGGCTTCCGGGTGGACGTGGCGCACGGCCTGATCAAGCAGGCGGACCTGGCCGACTGGCAGGAGCCGCAGGAGATCCTCTCCGGCAACGAGGTGGCGAAGCCCCGGCCGCCGATGTGGGACCAGGACGGCGTGCACGAGATCTACCGGGAGTGGCGCCGGGTGCTCGACTCCTACGACGGCGAGCGGGTCCTGGTCGCCGAGGCGTGGGTGGAGCCGGCCGAACGGCTGGTCCGCTACGTCCGCCCCGACGAGATGCACCAGGCTTTCAACTTCGAGTACCTGCTCGCCTCGTGGACGGCGCCCGCCCAGTACGCGGTGATCACCCGCTCGCTGGAGGCCACCGACGGGGTCGGCGCGCCGACCACCTGGGTGCTCTCCAACCACGACGTGGTGCGGCACGCCTCCCGGCTGGGCCTGACCATCGGCGGCGGCCGACCCAACGGCATCGGCATCGGCGACCCGCAGCCGGACGCCGCGCTCGGCCTGCGCCGGGCCCGAGCGGCCACCCTGCTGATGCTGGCCCTGCCCGGCTCCGCGTACCTCTACCAGGGCGAGGAGCTGGGCCTGCCCGAGCACACCACGCTGCCGGACGAGGCCCGGCAGGATCCGACCTGGGAGCGCAGCGGGCACACCCAGCGCGGCCGGGACGGCTGCCGGGTGCCGATCCCGTGGGAGGCCGACGCGCCGTCGTACGGCTTCGGGCCGACCGACGCCAGCTGGCTGCCGCAGCCGCCGCTCTGGGCCGAGTACGCCCTGGACCGGCAGCGCGGGGTGGCCGGCTCCACGTACGAGATGTACCGCACCGCGCTGGCGCTGCGGCACGAGCACGGGCTGGGGCGGGGCACCCTGAAGTGGCTCGCCTCGGGCGACGAGGTGCTGACCTTCCGCAACGGCGCGCTGACCGTGCTGACCAACTTCGGCGACGCGCCCGTGCCGGCGCCGACCGGCGAGGTGCTGCACAGCAGCGCCCCGCTGGACGCCAACGGCCGGGTGCCGACCGATGTGACTGTCTGGGTCCGCGCCTGACGACCGCCCGAGCCGGTCCCCGCCACGAGGCGGAGGCCGGCTCGCGGCGTCTCCCGGGGGCGGCTCGCGGCGTGTTCGGGGTAGCTCGCGGCGTGTCCGGAGGTGGCTGGCGGCGCTTTGGAGCACGCCCGGCACGCTCAGCAGTGGGCACCGACCAGGCTGACGATCCAGACGAGCACGACCAGCCCGGCGGAGCCACCGTTCCGTCGCTACGAACTTGATGCCGTGCACGTCATCGGGCGGCACGACCGCCGCGGGCCGAGCGGTGATACATCCACGACATCAAGTTCGTAGCGCACGCACCACCTCCCCCGCCGCCCGCTGGTCGAAACCGCAACGGTTCCGGCCGAACGGCACGGGTCACGCCGGAGGGCACCCGGCCGGCGTCAGAGGCGATCGGCGTGGGCATGGCGGTCGGCGCGGGCGTGCAGCAGCTCGTGCACGGACTCGATGTCGCCGGCCGAGGTCCGCGACGCCAGCCAGTACATCAGCCCGGTCGGGATGAAGAAGAGCTGGAAGGCGGCCAGCCCGACCGCGTAGTTCAGCGGCGGCGGGAACGCCGCCCGCAGCGCGTGGAAGGCCACCCCGACCAGCCCATTGCCGGCCGCCCGGCCGACCCCGTTGACCAGATTGCCCAGGCTGTAGACGGTGCCGCGGTGCTCGGGCGGGTTGACGTCGGCGATCAGGGCGAACCAGTTCGGCGAGTTCGCTGAGGTCAGCGCCAGCGCGACGACCGCGGTGAGCAGGCTCAGCCCGACCGTCGGTTCGGTCACCACGCTGGCCAGCACCGCCCGGACGATCGTCCCCGCGCCGGCGCCGTCGGGCACCACGATGCGTACCGGGACGAGGAACAGGACCAGGTAGAACGGCAGCGCCGCGAGGATGCCCACCGCCGCGACCAGCGCCCGGCCCCGCCGGGTACGCCGTTGCAGCGCGTCGCCGACCAGCCCGCCGACGATGGAGAGCACCCCGCCGAGCTGGAACAGGGTCGCGAAGACGCTGCCCACCACGACGGCGGTGGCCGACGAGTAGCCCTGCGCCTGGGCCCGCTCGGCGAAGAGCACCGGCAGCCAGACCAGCGACCCGAACGCCGCCTGCGCGGTCAGCCCCTGGAGGATCAGCCACCGGTTGGTCCGCCGGGCCAGGATCCGGGGCAGGTCGGCCCGGGTTATCCGGTAGTCGTACTCGACGCCGGCGTCGAGTGCCGCGGCCAGCTCCGGCTCGCTCTGCCCGCGCCGGATGTCGTACGTGAAGAGGTAGGCCACGGTGGCGACCAGCCCGACCACGCTGAGCACCAGGAACGGGCGGCGCCAGTCCGTCGCGCCGAGGATGCCGCCGGTGAGCGTGCCGGCCAGCGTGCCGACCCCCTGCGACAGCCCCCAGAAGCTCATCACCAGGCCCCGCCGGCGAGGCGAGATCAGGTCGGTGACCACGGAAAAGCCGACCGAGCCGACCGCGCCGAGCCCCACCGCGGCCAGCAGCTGCGCGGCCAGGAAGGTGGGGTAGTTCTCGGCGAGCGCGCCGCCGCCCGTGCCGGCCGCCCAGATCAGGGTGCCCACCATGAGCAGCGGCTTGCGGTTGGTCCGGTCGCCGACGTACGCCCAGGCCACCGCCGCCACCGCGCTGACCAGGAAGCTCACGGCGGTGACCAGGCCGAGCCACCGCTGCGGTACCCCCAGCGCCCCGGAGATCGGCCCGTACAGCGGCGGCACCAGGCCGATCGCCACGTTGTCCAGCGAGGCGAGCACCACGAACACCACGACGCTGTAGAACCGGTGCGCCGCGTTCCCGCGCCCGGAGATCCTGGTGCTGGTCATGACCGGCAGCCAACCAGGGACAGATCACGGACCGGTGACCACCCCCGACTCAGCGGTGGCCGCACCGGTCGAGGGTGTGGTCGCGGGCGGCGGCGTACCGCTCGCGGATGGTGGGGGCGGGCTCGGCGGCGTACTCCTCGGTGCCGGTGAGCGGCCACCCGGGTGGCGCCGCGCCACCCAGGGCGACCCAGGCGGCCTGGCGGGCCGCCCCGTCGGCGACGTACTCCCCCGGCGGCGGCACGACCACCGGCCGGCCGAAGACCTGCGGCGCGATCCGGCGCACCGCCGCCGAGCGGGCCCCGCCGCCGACCAGGATCACCCGGTCGGCGGTGGCCCCCTGGGCGGTGAGCGCGTCCAGCCCGTCGGCGAGCGCGCAGAGCATCCCCTCCACCGCCGCCCGGGCCAGGTGGGCCGGGGTGGAGGTGCGCAGGGTGAGCCCGTGCACCGCGCCGGTGGCGAGCGGCCGGTCCGGGGTCCGCTCCCCCTCCAGGTAGGGGACCATGACCAGCCCGTCCGCGCCGGGCGGGGCGGCGAGCGCCAGGTCGCTCAGCTCGTCGAGGCCGACCCCGAGCAGGACCGCGGCGGCGTCGAGCACCCGGGCCGCGTTGAGGGTGCAGACCAGCAGCAGGTACCGCCCGGTGGCGTCGGCGAAGCCGGCCACGATGCCGGTGGGGTCGGCGGCCGGCGCGTCGGCCACCGCGAAGACCGTGCCGGAGGTACCGATCGAGACGACCACGTCCCCGGGTCCGGCGCCGACGCCGAGCGCGGCGGCGGCGTTGTCCCCGGTGCCCGGGCCGAGCACGATCCCGCCGGGTCCGGCACCCGTCGGCCCGGCCCCGGAGCCCGGGACCGCGCCCGGCCGGGCTGCCGCCGACCGGTCGCCCAGCACGGCCGGGTCCAGGACCCCGGCGGCCTCGGCCGGGCCGAGCACCGTCGGCACCGCCACGACCCGCCCGAAGGCCCGTTCCAGCAGGTCGAGGCGGTACCCACCGGTCTGCGGCGACCAGTACCCGGTGCCGCTGGCGTCGCCCCGGTCGGTGCGCAGCGCGTCGAGGCCGGGTGCGCCGGCCAGGCGCCAGGTCAGCCAGTCGTGCGGCAGGCAGACCGCCGCCACCCGGGCGGCGTCGGCCGGTTCGTGCCGGGCCAGCCAGCGCAGCTTGGTGCCGGTGAAGCTGGCCACCGGCACGCTGCCCGTCGCCTCGGCCCAGAACCGGCGGCCCGCCTCCCCGCCGCCCGCCTCGGCGATCAGGTCCCGGGCCGCGCCGGCGGAGCGGGTGTCGTTCCACAGCAGCGCGGGACGGACCACCTCCCCCGCCTCGTCCAGGCAGACCATGCCGTGCTGCTGGCCGGCCACCGAGACGGCCGCCACGTCGGCCAGCCCGCCGGCCGCGTCGACCGCCGTCCGTAGCGCCGCCCACCAGGCGGCCGGGTCGACCTCGGTGCCGTCCGGGTGCGGCGCCCGGCCCTGGCGGACCAGCGCGCCGGTCGCCGCGTCCCGGACCACCACCTTGCAGGACTGGGTCGACGAGTCGACCCCCGCGACCAACGGCATGACGGCCCGCCTCAGCGCGCGCCGAGCAGGTGCTCGACGGCGAGCTGGTTGAGCCGGACGAAGCCGAAGCCCCTCGCCCCGGCAGCCTCCGGGTCGAACGTCTCGAACGCGGAGGTGTCGGCCAGCAGCCCGGCGTGCCCCTCCCCGGGGTTCAGCGTCGGGGTCGCCAGGTCGGCCACCCGACTCGCGGCCAACGCCTCGGCCACCTCCGGATCGGCGCGGAACGCCGCGGCCCGCTCCCGGAGCAGGAGGTAGGTGCGCATGTTCGCCGCCGCCGACTCCCACACCCCGGCGATGTCCTCGGTGCGGGAGGGCTTGTAGTCGAAGTGCCGGGGCCCGTCGTACGCCGGAGTGCCGCTCGGGCCGCCGTGCTCCAACAGGTCGACCAGGGCGAACGCGTTGAGCAGGTCACCGTGGCCGAAGACCAGGTCCTGGTCGTACTTGATGCCGCGCTGGCCGTTGAGGTCGATGTGGAACAGCTTGCCCTGCCAGAGCGCCTGGGCGATGCCGTGCGCGAAGTTCAGCCCGGCCATCTGCTCGTGCCCGACCTCCGGGTTGAGCCCGACCAGCTCGGGGCGGGCCAGGGTGGAGATGAACGCCAGCGCGTGCCCGACGGTGGGCAGCAGGATGTCGCCGCGCGGCTCGTTCGGCTTCGGTTCGAGGGCGAAGCGCAGGTCGTAACCCTGATCCACGACGTACTGGCAGAGCAGGTCGACGGCCTCCCGGTAGCGGTCCAGGGCGGCCCGGACGTCCTTGGCCAGGTCGTACTCGGCCCCCTCCCGGCCACCCCACATCACGAAGGTGCGGGCGCCGAGCTCCGCGGCGAGGTCGACGTTGCGCAGCACCTTGCGCAGCGCGTACCGCCGGACGTCGCGGTCGTTGCTGGTGAAGCCGCCGTCCTTGAAGACGGGGTGGGTGAAGAGGTTCGTGGTGACCATCGGAACCACCAGGCCGGTCTCGTCGAGGGCCTTGCGGAACCGGGCCAGCCGGGCGTCGCGGGTGGCCGTGTCCGCGCCGAAGGGGACCAGGTCGTCGTCGTGAAAGGTGATCCCGTACGCGCCGAGCTCGGCGAGCCGGTGCACCGCCTCCACCGCGTCCAGCTCCGGGCGGGTGGCGTCGCCGAACGGGTCGCGGGCCTGCCAGCCCACCGTCCAGAGACCGAAGGAGAACTTGTCGGCGGGGGTGGGACGGGGTGCCATGGCAGACCTCCGGGGTGGTGTCGTCCGCAATTTGTTCAGTGATTGAATTAAATGACCCGGCTGTGGCACTGTCAAGGAGTGACCAGCACCCGCACCGACGGCGCGGTCCGACAGGGCAGCCTGCGCGAACTCAACCTCGCCGTGGTGCTCGGCCGGATCGCCGCCGCCGACCGGCCGCCCTCCCGGGCCGGCATCGCCGCCGAGACCGGCCTGACCCGGGCCACCGTCTCGGCGGTGGTCGACGGCCTGATCAACGGCCGGCTGGTGACCGAGGCCGACCCGCCGCCCCGGGCCGGCGCCGGTCGTCCCGCCCGCGGCCTGCTGCTCGCCCCCGACGGCCCGGCCGGGCTCGGGCTGGAGATCAACGTCGACTACCTGGCCGCCTGCGTGGTGGACCTCACCGGCGCCGTCCGGCACCACGAGGTGCACCGGGCCGACCTGCGACCGCTCTCCCCCGCCGACGCGCTCGCCCGACTGGTCGAGCTGGCCCGGCGGGCCCGGGCCGCCGCCGACGACACCGGGCTCACCCTGGCCGGGGCCGCCCTCGCCGTACCGGGCCTGGTCGACGCGCACGGACTGGTCCGGCTCGCGCCCAACCTGGGCTGGCGGGACGTCGACGTACCCGCCCTGCTCGCCGCACACCCGACGCTCACCGCGACGGTCGACGGCGTGCCGGCCCTGATGGTGGAGAACGAGGCCAACCTCGCCGCCCTCGGCGAGCTGCACGCCACACCCGCCGGGCCACGCAGCTTCCTGCACGTCTCCGGTGAGATCGGCATCGGGGCCGGGATCGTCCTCGACGGCGCGCTCTTCCGCGGCGTCCGGGGCTGGAGCGGGGAACTCGGTCACATGCCGGTGGAACCCGCCGGCCGGCCGTGTCGGTGCGGCGGGCGAGGCTGCCTCGAGACGTACGCCGGCCAGGAGGCCGTGCTGGCCGCGGCCGGGCTGGCCGGCGCGGACCTGCCGGCCGACACCGCCGCCCGGCGCCTCGCCGACCTGGCCGGGGCGGGCGACCCGGCGGCCCTCGCGGCGCTGCGCGCCGCCGGCACCGCGCTCGGCGTGGCCGTGGCCGGCGTGGTGAACCTGCTGGACCTGGACACCGTGGTCCTCGGCGGTGGATACGCCACCCTCGCGCCCTGGCTGCGCCCGCCGGTCGTCGCCGAGCTCGCCGACCGGGTGTTGACCGCGGCCTGGTCGCCGGTCACCGTCCGCGCCGCTGCGCTCGGCCCGGCCTCCGCCGCGGTCGGCGGGGCCGGATCGGTGGTTCGCCGGATCATCGCCCGTCCGTCCGGTTGGCTGGCCCGCACGGGGTGAGCCGGGGTTCCTCGATGGGCGATCCCGATCCGGCGTCGGTACCCTTTCCGTCAGGCAACCATCCCCCACCCGAGGAGTGCACGACCAGCATGCGCAGAGGTCGACAGGCCGAGGCGCCCGGCGACCGGCGGTGACGACGACCCGCCGGGGTGGGCAGGCCGGCCCGGTCAGCGGCGGTGGACGGGTGTCCCGTCCGCTGCCCCGACCGGCCCCGGAACCGCTGCTGCCCGCCGACTCCCGGCTCGCCCGCGAGCTGCTGGACGGCCTGGCCGAGGCGGTGGTGACCACCGACCGGTCGGGTGTGGTCACCCTCGTCAACGCGATGACCGGTGAGCTCCTCCCCGAGCTGACGCCCGGGACCGACCTCGCCCGCTGCGCCGTGCCGGCGCTCGCCCGGGCGGTCGGCCACGGCGCGGAGACCTTCGACACCGAACACCGCGGTCGGCGGCTGCGCGGCGTCCGGCGCCCGCTCGCCGGCGGCCGGTGCGCCTGGTACGTGCGGGACGTCACCGAGGAACAGGCCCGCACCGACGCCCTGCTGGCCGAGCGGTCCCGGACCGCCTTCCTGGCCCAGGCCGGCAGCCGGCTCGGCCTCTCCCTGCACCGCGAGCAGACGCTCCGGGCCACCGCCACCCTGCCGGTTCCCTACCTCGCCGACGCGGCCCTGGTCATCCACCACGCGCCGCCGCCCTCCGACGACCTGCCGCACTGGATCCGGTACGCCGACGGCGAGCCGGGCCCGGTCGCGGGCGTCGGCAGCCACGAGCTGACCGGTTCGGTGCCCGGGCTGGCGGAGGCGCTGGAGGGCGACAGCACCGACCCCAGCCCCTGGCTCGACGCCGAGCTGGCCGACCTGGCCACCGTGCTGCCCGAGTCCTTCGGCCAGCCCGGCACCCTGCTGATCAGCCCGATGCTCAGCGCCGGTGGGCCGGCCGGGGCACTGATCCTGATCCGCCGCGCCGGGCGTGCCGGCTTCGACCAGCGCGACATCGAGCTGGCCCGGGAGTTCTCCGCCCGGGCCGGCGCCGCGGTCGCCACCGCCGAGCTCTACGGCGAGCAGGCCCACCTGGCCCGGGTGCTCCAGCAGAGCCTCCTGCCGCCGCAACTGCCGCCGGTACCCGGGGTCACCCTGGCCGGCGGCTACCGCGCGGCCGGCGACAGCCTGCGCATCGGCGGTGACTTCTACGAGGTCTTCCCCACCGCGTCCGGCGGGATGTTCGCCCTCGGCGACGTCTGCGGCAAGGGCGTCGGCGCGGCGGTCCTCACCGGGCGGGTCCGCCAGTCGTTGCAGACCCTCCGGCTGGTCGAACAGCGCCCGCTGGAGCTGATCCGGCTGCTCAACCGGGCGCTCTTCGACGCGCCCGACGCAGCCCGGCGCGGCCAGTTCACCACCCTGCTGCTCGGCGTGACGGCCCAGGATCCGGACGGTGGGGTCCGGATCCGGATCGCCGGGGGCGGCCATCCGTCCCCGCTGCTGGTCCGCCCCGACGGCGGGATCGTTTCGGTTCAGGTCGGCGGGATGCCGATCGGCGCATTCACCGACGCCCGCTTCGTCGAGGCGGAGGTCCGCCTCGCCCCCGGTGAGCTGCTGCTGGCGTACACCGACGGGGTGACCGAGGCGCGCGGCGGCCCGGCGGCGGTGGAGATGTTCGGCGAGACCCGGCTGCGCCAGGCGCTCGCCTCGGTCGCCGGCCTGCCGCCCGGAGCGGTGGTGGACCGGCTGCTCCAACTGGTCGACGAGTGGCTGGACGGGCAGGGCCACGACGACATCGCCATGCTGGCGGTCTGCGCGGCGGACCAGGCGTGACCGGAGACGACCCGGAGCCGGCCGGCCCGCCGCGACGGGTCGACCAGACCGCGGTCGAGGCGTACCTCGACTCGCTGGACCGGGCCGATCCCGGCGGTGCCACCCGCATCGCGCTGGACCTGCTCGACGCCGGCTGCTCGGTCGCGGACGTCCTGGTCGACCTGGTCGCCGTCGTGCAACGGGAGGTCGGCCTGCGCTGGCTGACCGGCCGCTGGAGCGTCGCCCAGGAACACGCGGCGACCCACGTCAGCGAGCTGGTGGTCGGCGCGGTGGCGGGCCGGACCCCTCGCCGGGCCAGCCGGGGGCACACGGTGATGGCCTGCGTCGAGGGCGAATGGCACGCGCTCGCGGCCCGGATCGTCGCCGAGGTGGTCCGCGCCGCCGGCTGGCGGGTGACCTTCCTCGGCGCCAGCGTGCCGGCCCGGCACCTCGTCTCCTACCTGCACCAGACCGGTCCGGACGCGGTGCTGCTCAGCTGCGTGCAGCCCAGCTGGCTGATCCGCGCCGGTCGGATGATCGAGGCGTGCCGGTCGGCCGGGGTGCCGGTGGTCGCCGGCGGCCCCGGGTTCGGCCCCGCGGGCCGCTGGGCGGCGGCGGTCGGGGCGGCGGCATGGGGGGAGACCGCCCGGGACGCCGCCCGGCTGCTCGACGGGCCGCTCTTCGGGGCCGTCAACACCGGCCCCGCTCCGGTGCCCGGCAGCGACGAGTACGTGGCGGTGCTGCGCCGCCGCCGGGAGATCGTCCAGCTCGCCGTCCGCGACCTCGACCCGCCCGAGGAACGCGCCGAGGACTTCGCCACCGCCGTGGCGCACCTGGTGGACGCGCTGGCGGCGGCGATCCGGGTGAGCGACCCGCGGCTCCTGGTCGACTTCGCCGGCTGGCAGGAAGAGGTCCTCACCGCCCGGGGCGGCCGGCCGCTGCTCGACACCGTGCTCGCCAGCTGCGTCGCCGCGCTGGCCGAGCACCCGCACTCCTGCGACTACCTGCGGCTGACCCGGGAGGCGCTGGCCGGACGGGCCTGACCGCCATCGGGCCGCACCCGCCACGCGGGGTCAGGCCGAACGGGCCACCGAGCCGTCCTGCCGTCCGTCGCGGGCCGACGGGGGCAGCACGGCCGGCCACTCCAGCCGGTTCCCGACGGCGCCCTCCCGCTCCCGGGCGACCCGGTCGAACTCGCGGAGCCCCCGCAGCAGCGCCGCGCGGTCCTCGCCGGCCATGCCGGCGAGCACCTCGGTCAGCCGCCGCCGGCGGTCCTGCCGCAGCTCGGCGAGGAGCCGGTGGGCCTCCGGGGTCAGGTGCAGGGAGATCTCCCGCCGGTCCGCCCGGCCGGGCTCGCGTTCTAGCATGCCGGCGGCGACCAGCCGGTCGCACAGCCGGCTGGCCGAGGAGAGGAGCATGTCCAGGAGCGTGGCGAGCCGGCGCAGGTTGATCCCGTCGTGCCGCTCCACGACCATCACCGCGCGCAGCTGGGCGCTGGAGAGGCGACTGGTGGTGCCCTCCCGCGCAGCCTCCCAGACGGCAAGCAGGGCCCCCGCCGCGGCATCCAGCTCGGCGACCATACTCACTTCTGGTCCCGCGGGACCCTGTTCTTCGGCCATGGTGGGCTGAAGACTACCCGGCGTACCAGGTCGACGGCCTGTCTGAAGGAGTGACGATGAGTGGACCCGAGGACCGGGCACGGCGGGTGCTGATCGACGCACCGGCTGATCTGCTGCTCGACCGGCTCGGTGCGGAGCTGGCCCGGGACTACCAGGTCACCGAGGTGGAGCTGTACCAGGTCGACTACCGGCTATCGGTGCTGCTCCCGTTCGGCGACGGCGAGGGGCTCACCGGCCCGGGCCACCCGGCGTGGCGCTGCTTCGACCACCAGGAGCCGGTGCTGGCCAACGGCGCCGGTTGGTTCCCGGTGGGGATGCGCGGCGAGCGGCGCGGCGTGCTACGGCTGGCCCCGGTGCCGGACGACGCCACCGTGCTCGCCGAGCTGGACGGCATCGCCACCGCGCTCGGGCACGAGCTCGCCGCGGTCTCCGAGGGCACCGACGTCTACCGGGCGGCCCGGCGGACCCACCGGCTCACCCTCGCCGCCGAGATGCAGTGGGAGCTGCTGCCCGGGCGCAGCCGGATCCGCCCCTCGTTCAGCCTGGCCGGCCAGCTGGAGCCGGCGTACGCGGTGCGGGGCGACAGCTTCGACTGGTCCGACGACGGGAACCGGCTCTGGCTCTCCACGATCAACGGGACGGGCGAGGGGGTGGCCGCGTCGATGCTGACCTCGCTGGCCACTCACGCCCTGCGCAACGCGCGCCGGGCCGGGCTGGCCCTGGCCGACCAGGCGGCCCTCGCCGACCAGGCGATCTACGCCCTGCACCGGGGCGAGCAGCACCTCTCCGTTCTGCTGCTGGACCTCGACCTGGCCTCGGGCGAGCTGACCGTGGTCGACGCGGGCTCACCCCGGCTGGTGCTGCTGCGCGACGGCGAGGTCAGCGAGCAGGAGCTCGAGAAGCAGTTCCCGCTCGGCATGTTCGAGGGCACCGACTACCAGGAGCAGCGGTTCACGCTGCGCCGGGGGGACCGGCTCTTCGTGGTCAGCGACGGCGTGATCGACGCGACCGGTCAGAACGTCCGGTACGGGGAGACCGCGCTGGACCGCTTCCTGCGCCGGACCGGGCCGATGGAGCCGCTGGACGCCGTCCGGTCGCTGATCGGCGACCTGCGGGCGTTCGTCGCCGGTGACCTGGTCGACGACGCGGTGGTGGTCTGCTTCGACTGGACCGGCCCGCAGCCGTGACCGCCGCCCGGCCGGGTCAGTAGGCGCCGCGGCTGCGCAGCACCGCGCCGAAGGTCTTCCAGAGGATGGTCAGGTCGGCGGCGAGCGACCAGTTCTCGACGTAGTAGAGGTCGAGCCGGATGCCGTCCTCCCAGCTCAGGTCGGATCGGCCGCTGACCTGCCAGAGGCCGGTCATGCCCGGCTTGACCAGCAGCCGGCGGGCCACGTCGCCGTCGTAGCGGGCCACCTCCGACGGCAGCGGCGGGCGGGGGCCGACCAGGCTCATCTGACCGAGCAGCACGTTGACCAGCTGGGGCAGCTCGTCCAGCGACCACTTGCGCAGCAGCCGGCCGACCCGGGTGACCCGCGGGTCGTCGCGCATCTTGAACATCAGGCCGTCGCTCTCGTTGCGCGCGGCCAGCTCGGCGAGCAGGGCGTCGGCGTTGGCCACCATGGTCCGGAACTTGAGCACCCCGAACTCCTGGCCGCCCTGCCCGACCCGGACCTGGCGGAACAGCACCGGGCCCCGGCTGTCCAGCCGGATCGCCAGCGCGACCATCCCCAGCACGGGCAGCAGCACCAGCAGCGCCAGCGCGGCGGCGGTGCGGTCGACGAACTCCTTGACCAGTTTGCGGGCGCCCCGGAACTCGGGCGCCTCGACGTGGATCAGCGGGAGGCCGGCCACCGGGCGGGTGTGGATGCGCGGCCCCGCCACGTCGGTGAGCGCGGGGGCGACGACCAGGTCGACGCCGGTGCCCTCCAACTGCCAGCCGAGCCGGCGCAACCGGGCCGCGGTCAGCTCGCCGGAGGCGGTGACCGCGACGGTGTCCGCGCCGATCGCGACGGCCGCCTCCGGTATGCCTCGCAGCGAGCCCACCACGGGCACGTCGCTGAGCCGCTGCGGCACCGGCGCGAGCAGCGCGTCCGGGATGCAGGCGCCGACGACGTGGTAGCCGGCGTACGGCTCGCGGCGCAGGGTGTGTACGAGTTCCAGCACGTGTGCGGTGTCGCCGACCACGAGCACCCGGCGGGACCAGCCCGCGCCCTTGCAGCGGGCCAGGTGCAGGCGCTTGCGGGCGGCGAACCGGGTCACCACCAGGGCCACCGTGCCGACCGCGAAGGAGATGCCCAGGAAGCCACGGGAGACCCCGACGTCGGCGATGTAGCCGACGATGGCGATCGCACCGGCCAGCCGGAGGCTGGCGGAGCTGACCCGGCGGTACTCGTCGGCGCCGTAGCCGAGCACCCGGTCGTCGTAGCAGCGCAGCGCCTTGAGCGAGACCAGCCAGACGAGCACCAGACCGGGGGCCACCAGGACGTACGGGATCTTGGAGCCGACCGCCACCCCCTCGCCGAAACGGGCGGCGTAGCCGACGAGGACCGCCAGGGAGAGAACGGTGGTGTCCAGCACCACCAGGGTGCGGACGTAGGCCCGCTGCTCGGTGCGGGAGAAGCTGCTCGGCGGGCGCGCACCACCCGACGCCGGTGCGATGCGGGCGGGCGTGGACAGCGTCGCCGAGGTCACCGAACCTCCCTACTTCGATACGGGCCGCTCCGGGCTCCCGCCACCCGGTCGGGCGCCGGCGCCGGAGCACTCCCGACATCCTGTCTTGAAATGATGCTCACCGATTGCTTCGGACGTATTACCGTCAGTTTCCTATCCCGCTCGGGGCCGGAATGCGAACCGCCGCACCGGTTCTACCGATGCGGCGGTATTTTCGCACTGTGCCGCGACTCAGCGCGGTGCGTTCGGTCGCAGGGCGATCGCCCGCAGGAAGATGTCGCCGATCTTGGTCGGATCCGCGGTGACGAAGGGCGCCCCACCGGTGACGTCGGTGATCGACTGGAGCTCGGCCCTGGAGACCTCGTTACCGATACCGATGATGACCACCTGCACCGGACGCTCCGGGTCGTTGAGCTTCTTCAACTGGCTGACCAGCTGGGCCTGGGTGATGCCGTTCTTGTCGTCGTTCTTGCCGTCGGTGAAGAGCACCACCGAGTTGACCTTGCCGGGCTCCCAGTCCTGCTGCACCCGCTTGTACGCCTCCAGCATGGTGTCGTACAGGCCGGTGTTGCCCTTGGACGGCCGGATGCTGGCCAGCCCCTGCTCCAGCAGGCTGCGGTTCGTCGAGAGCGGCTTGATCGGCACCACCTGCACCCAGTCCTGCGCACCGCGCAGCTCGGTGGAGAAGGTCCAGAGGCCGATCGACCAGGAGTCGTCGAAGAGTCCCAGCCCTCGGGTGGCCGCCTCCACGGTGACCTGCTCGCGGCTGAGGCCACCGGCCGTGGGGACCACCGTCTTCATCGAGCCGGAGACGTCGATGACGCAGAGCATCCGACCGGACTGGGTGGCGATCGACCAGCCGGAGACCGCACGCTCTATGACGACGGGGTCCAGGCCACCCGCAGCGGTCCCGCCCCCCGGCGGCACCGTCGCGCCGCCCCCGGCCGGGCTCGGCGCGCCCTGCGGGGCCTTGAAGCCCTCGGCCCAGTTGCCGTCCGGGGCGCGCAGCGACTGGGCGGCCAGCCGGTTGCGGAAGTCCTGTCTGGTGAGCAGCTCGAAGAGGACCTTGGCGGCGGACGCCTTGGCCGGCTCGACGCCGGGCAGCACCGCGTACGGGTAGTCCAACGGCATCGGCGACGGTTCGAGGTAGAGCGCGGCCAGCTTGATCGGCGGCTTGGTCGCGTTGTACGCGATCACGTCTTCCTCGGAGAGCGCGGCGGCACCCAGCCCGGCGGCGATCGCCGTCGGGTCGTTGGACCGCGGGAAGCGGGCGAGCAGGTCCTGCCGCAGCGCGGACCGGCCGGTGGCCAGGGCCCGCAGCGCGCCGGTGGTCGCCTTCTGCGCGTCGACGCCGGACCCGCTCGCCGCCGCGGTCAGCGAGAGCAGCCCGGAGAGGCCGGCCGCGTCCTGGGTCGGCTCGACGATCCCGGCCCGCAGCGGCTTGTCGCTGCTCACCGCGCGCAGCATGTCGGTCCAGGCCAGCTTCTTGTCCGGCCAGCCCAGCCGGGAGGCGACCGGCTCCGGCATCGCCACCACCACCGGGCTGCGGGCGATCGAGGCGCCGTTGGCCGGCGCGAACGCGGCGGCGCCGTTCTTCAGCCGCAGCAGCCAGGTGGAGGAGTCCGGGATCCAGATGTCCGGGGTCACCGCCGTGCCGCTGGCCTGACCGACGCCGGCGAGGCTGGCGCCGTGCTTGCTGGCCACTGCGGCGGCCACGTCCACCGGCTCGGAGGCCGCCACGTTCACCCCGATGCAGGTGCCACCGACCGCCGCGCCGCCCTCGACCCACTGCGCCGCGGCGGCCTGCACGGCCGGGGCGATCTCCGGGGCCGCCGCTACCGAGAGCTGGACCTGGCCCGTGCAGGACGGCCCCGCCAGCTGCTGGTAGCCGAACCAGGAACCGGCGACCACGACGGCGAGAGCAGTCGCCGCTGCGGCGGCTCCTGCTCCACGGATACTTGAACGCATGCGATGGCGGCCAGACACGCTGACCATCTTGCGTATCCGGTCCGGTTCGTGCCACAACCGTTCGGACGAAAGTTACGCAGGAGAAACAGATGATCTCACTTTTCGCACTGTGAGTAGTCAGTCAGTGTCGCGCCGTCGCTGCTGTCCACTTCGGACAGCACGGGTCAGGGCAGGACGCAGGTTGGGCTGAATACCGGCACCGGCTCACCGACCGGCACCGGCACGCCCGACGACGGGTCGACCCGGAACACCCGGACCATGTCGGCCCGCTCGTCGGCGACGTAGAGGTGCGGCCCGGTCAGCACGAAGTGCCGGGGCCACTCCCCGCCGGTCTCCACCTCGGCGACCAGCCGGGGCAGCTCCCCGTCGAGCGCGAAGACGGAGACCGTCCCCACCCCCCGGTTGCCGACGTAGAGGAACCGGCCGTCCGGCCCCACGGTGATCTCCGAGGGCTGGACGTGCCCGGCCCGCTCGCTGGCGTCCACCCGGCCCCGCTGGTGCAACGCCCCCTCCGGGGTGAGGTCGTACGCGGTGACCGTCGCGTCCAGCTCGCCGGCGAGCCAGCAGCGCCGCCCGTCCGGGTGCCGGGCCAGGTGCCGCGGCCCGGTCCCCGACCCGGTACGGACCCGGGGCGCCCGGGGCACCAGCCGGCCCGAGGCGGCGTCGAGGTCGTACCGGTAGACCGAGTCGGTGCCGAGGTCGACCGCGAGCAGCGGGCCCCGCCCCGGGTCGGGCGAGACCATGTGGGCGTGCGCCTTCTCCTGGCGCTCCGGGTCCGGGCCGTGCCCCTCGTGCACGACCAGGTCGCTGCGCTCCCCCGGCACGCCCCGCTCGTCCAGCGGGAGAACCGCCACGCTGCCGCCGCCGTAGTTGGCGACGAAGAGGTGCCGGCCGTCCGGGGCGACCGCCAGGTGGGCCGGCTCGGCGCCCCCGGTCGCCCGGACGGCCAGCGGGCTCAGCTCGCCCCGCTCGCCGACGGCGAAGGCGCTGACCTCCCCCTCCGGCAGCTCGTTGACCGCGTACAGCACCGGCAGGGTGGGATGCCGGACGAGGAAGGACGGGTTCGCGGTGACCGCGACCGTGCCGAGCGGGGTGAGCTCTCCCGAGTCGGGATCCCGGCGGGCGGCGACGATGCCGTCGCCCCGTCCGCCGCCCTCCGCCGTGTAGCCGCCGATGTGGACGATCGTGCCGGTCACCCGCGCCACCCCTCTGCCGAATCCTGTCCCGATCACACCAGAGGCTTCCCGGTCGACCGGACGGTTAGGCCTCTTTTCCCGGAATTCCCCGGCCGGTCGACCCGGCCGCGGCGGCGCGCGGGCGGCGACGCCGGCCCGCGCCGGGGGTCAGGCGACCGGGACCGGCTCGCCGCGCTGCCGGGCGACGTGCTCGACCAGGGAGATCAACACCAGCTTGCCGGACTGCCGCTCGCGCGCGTCGCAGAGCACCACCGGGACGTCCGGGTCGAGGTCCAGGGCCTGCCGGACGGCCTCCGTGCCGAACCGGCGGGCGTCGTCGAAGCAGTTCACCCCGACCACGAACGGCACCCCGCGCTGCTCGAAGTAGTCGATCGAGGGGAAGCAGTCGGCCAACCGTCGGGTGTCGGCCAGCACCACCGCACCGAGCGCGCCGAACGCCAGCTCGTCCCAGAGGAACCAGAACCGGTCCTGCCCCGGGGTACCGAAGAGATAGACCTGGAGGTCCTCGTTGATCGTGATCCGGCCGAAGTCCATCGCGACCGTGGTGGTGGACTTCTCCTCCACCCCGGAGAGGTCGTCGGTGCCGACGCCGGCCCCGGTCAGCACCTCCTCGGTCTGTAGTGGGCGGACCTCGCTGAGCGCGCTCACCAGGGTCGTCTTGCCGGCGCCGAAGCCGCCCGCGATGAGGATCTTGAGGGCCAGCGGGGCCCGCGTGGCGATCGCCCCCCGATCAGAGCGCACGTAGTCCACTGACCACCGCCTTGAGGATGTCGTTGTCGGGAAGTCCGGCGGCGGCCGGCGGCTGCTGCACCGAGACCAGGCCCCGGGCGAGCAGGTCGCCGAGGAGGACCCGGACCACGCCCACCGCGAGGTCCAGGTCCGCGGCGAGGTCCGCCACCGCGACCGGCCGCCGGGCCAGCTCGACCAGCCGACGGTGCTCCGGTTGCAGGCCCGGCAGGGCGGACGGGTCGACGTCGGCGGTCGCCCGCACGAAGGCGACCAGGTCGAAGCCCTCGACGCTGGGCCGGACCCGACCGCCGGTGAGCGTGTACGGGCGGACGACCGGCCCGGCGGCGGCGTCCATCCACTCGTGCTGGGGGCCCGGCGGCTCAGCCCGCATCGGCGGCTTCCACCGTCGCCCGGGCCGGCGCGGTGAGGTTCTCCCCCACCCGGACGACCAGCATGGCCATCTCGTACGCCACCAGACCGATGTCCGCGTCCGCCGCGGCGACCACGGCCAGGCACGCGCCCTGGCCGGCGGCCGTCACGAACAGGTACGCCGACGCCATCTCCACCACCGTCTGCCGCACCCCGCCGGCCGCCAGGTGCCGGCTGGCGCCCTTGGCCAGGCTGGAGAAGCCGGAGGCCAGGGCACAGAGGTGCTCGGCGTCGGCGCGGTCCAGCTCGGCGGAGGCGCCGAGCAGCAGGCCGTCGGCGGAGAGCACCACCGCCTCCCGGGCCTCAGGCACGCGTCCCACCAGCTCGTCGAGCAACCAGCCGAGATCGGCGCTCTGCCTCGTCGTGTGCACCACTAGGCGTCCCTCTCAATCGCGGTCGGGGATTCGGGGGCCGGCGCGGGCCGGTCGGGAGGGCCGGTCGACTCGTCGGTGCGGGCGCCGGCCTGAACGTCGGGGCCCTCCGCCGGCACGGGCCGGACCGCCCCGCCCTCGCGGCGCCCGCGCGCCGTGCCCGCCTGGAGGGCGGACATCTGCCGGCGCATCTCCTCCGGCGAGCGGGGCGCCGGCTCGGCGGTCACCGGCGGGCGGGGGCGGACGGGCGTGCCGCGCCGACGGACCCGACGGGGCAGGCCGTCGCCGTCCGGGGCCGCCTCGACCGTGGAGGCGCGAGCCGGCGCGAACGGCAGCACGGTCTGGTCGGGCCGTTCCCGGGTCCGGGCGGCTCGCGGCGGCCGGGGCAGCGTGGCCAGCCGGGCGACCGGGGCGTCGGGGCGGGACGCGGCCGGCGGGGCGGTCGGCTCGTCGGTGACCAGGTCCGCCGGTACGAGCACCACGGCGGTCACCCCACCAGGTTGCTCGGAACGCAGGGTGACCCGGACCCCGTGCCGGTCGGCCAGTCGGGCCACCACGAAGAGGCCGAGCCGCGCGCTGTCGGCCGGGTCGAACTCGGGGGCGCGGGCCAGCCGCCGGTTGGCGTCCTCGACCGCCGGCGCGGACATGCCCAGCCCGTGGTCGGTGACCTCGACGACGTACCCCCGGGGCACCCGCTGGCCGTTGATCTCGACCCGGCTCTCCGGCGGGGAGAAGACGGTGGCGTTCTCGACCAGCTCGGCGAGCAGGTGGATGACGTCGGCGACGGCCCGGCCGAGGACGCCGGCCGGCTGCACCGTCCCGATGTCCACCCGGTCGTACGCCTCGACCTCGGAGACCGCGCCGCGGATCACGTCGAGCACGGCGACCGGCTGGCGCCAGCCGCGGCCGGGCGCCGCTCCGGCGAGGATGACCAGGTCCTCGGCGTGCCGGCGGAGCCGGGTGGCCAGGTGGTCGACCCGGAACAGCTCGGCCAGCTCGTCCGGGTCCTCGACCCGGCGTTCCATCCCGTCCAGCAGCGCGAGCTGCCGGTGCACCAGGCCCTGGGTACGCCGGGCGATGTTGAGGAACACCTCGTTGAGCCCCCGGCGGAGGGTGACCTCGTCGACCGCGGCCCGCACCGCCGTCCGGCGGACCTCGTTGAAGGCCCGCCCGACCTCGCCGATCTCGTCGCCGCCGTACTCCAGTGGCGGCGCCTCCCGGGCGACGTCGACCTGCTCGCCCCGGCGCAGTCGGGCGACCACGTCGGGCAGCCGGTGCTCGGCCATCTCCAGCGCCGCGCTGCGCACGCCGGTCAGCCGGCGGGCCAGCGTCCGCCCGACCCGAACGGCGACCAGGACCGACACCGCGATCGCGGCGAGCCCGAGCACCCCGGCGACGCCGAGCCGGACGAGGATCCCCACGGCGACCGGCACGGACCGGTCGGCCAGCCCGTCGGCCTCGCTCAGCTCGAAGTCCCGCAGGCCCTGCTGGACGGCGTCGTGGCTGGTCTGCCAGGCCCGGGCGTCCACCGGCGGGCGGCCCGACGGGCTCCCCCGCAGCAGCGCCTCCTGCATGCTGCGCAGCCGGACGAAGTCGTCCCGCTCGATCAGCCGCTGGTAGGCGCTGCGGTCGGTGGCGGGGAGGTCGGCCACGGCGGAGTCGGCCAGGAACCGCTCGTTGCCGATGGTCTGCACCAGCCGCAGGTGCTCGCCCTCGGCGAACCGCCCGGTGGTCAACGCGCCGGTCAGCAGCGCGTCGGTCTGGCCGAGCAGCTCGCGGGAGCGGCCGAGCGCGGTGAGCGCGAGGGCCTCCCGGTTCAGATCCGCGTCCGGCAGCATCGCCATCGCGGCGAAGGTCTGGAAGGCGGAGGAGATCATGCCGGTGTAGAGCCCGATCGCCCCGGCCCGGTCGACCTGGCGTCGGTCGATGAAACCGCGACCGGCGGGCAGCGCGTCGAGGGCCGAGCCGAGCGCGTCGAGCCGGGCGTCCAGCCGGTCGTCGGCGGCGTCGCGCAGCCGCTGGCCGTCCATCCGCCGGCGCAGCTCGGCGACCGCCCCGTCGGTCCGGCGGCGCTGGTCGGCCAGCGTCGGCAGCGCGCCCGGGGTGGAGAGCTGCACCACCGAGGCCCGGCGCTCGCGCTGGAGTTCGGCGACCACCCGCTCCCCGGGCCGGCCCAGGTCGTAGAGGAGGGTGCGCGCGGAGAGCAGGTCGATCGCGGGACCGAAGGTGAGCGTGGTGGCGAAGATCCAGAGCGCCAGCAGGGCGGCCACCGGGGTGACGACCAGGGCGGTCAGCTTGGCGCGGATCGGCCAGTCGCGGGTGTTCATGAGTCCTCGCCCGGAAGGGGTGTCAGCGGGGGCGCCGGCACCGGCCGGGCAGCTTCCCGGCCGATGACCGGGCACCGGCACGGGCGCCTTGGGCAGGATACGTAATCCTTGGCCTCAGCACTACCGTCCGTCGCGCTGGTCACTACTGTGGACTGATCTTGGGCCGGGCCCGTCGGCGAACGGACGGTACTTCGGCAGGAGTCGTCGGCCTCCCGGGAGACCGGCCACGGAGGAGGTCGCCGCTCCGGTCGTCCACTCCGTACGACGCTGGGGGTCCGGGTAGGAGAACGACCAGCATCTTGTCGTCGGAGAAGTCGATGCCGTCGACCGGCACGCCGGTGCCGAGGCCTGCGGTGAGGGCGTGCAGGACGGCGTAGACCGCCTGGCCGGAGACCCGCCCCAGGCGGCCCCGGCTGAGCCGGGCCCGCTCGCTTTCTGGGACCAGTCAAGTTCTGGTGACGATCCCTGCTGTGGTTCCCGACATGCCGACCGGCGTTCCGGGTAAGCGCTACCGCACGGAATCGGTCAGGAAAGTCGCCGGGATCGGGATTGGCGATCAGTGGGCAGCGGGAATACCGGTGGCGAAGGAGGAGCCATGTCGCCCACGCAGGTAGTCATTCTGGTTCTCGTCGTACTGGTGCTGGCCGCGGTGGTCGCCGCGGCGGTGGTGGCCGGCCGTCGCCGGTCGCTGCGGCGGCGCTTCGGCCCGGAGTACGACCGGGTCGTCGCCGAGCAGGACAACCGCTCCGCCGCCGAGCGGGAGCTGCGGGACCGGGAACGCCGGCACGCCGAGCTCGAACTCACCCCGCTGGCCCCGGAGGCGCGGGCCCGCTACGCCGCGGCCTGGGAGGATCTCCAGGTCCGCTTCGTCGACTCACCGGCCGAGACCGTGGGCGACGCCGACGAACTGGTCGGCCGGCTGATCACCGAGCGCGGCTACCCCACCGGGGACTTCTCCGACCAGATCGCCCATCTCTCCGTCGAGCACGCCCGCACGCTGACCCACTACCGCGACGCGCACGAGATCCGGCTGCGCAACGAGCGGGGCGAGGCCAGCACCGAGGAGCTCCGCCAGGCCGTCGTCCACTACCGCGCCCTCTTCGCCGACCTGCTCGGCGCGGACCCGGTCCGGGGGGTCACGCCGGAGCAGCACCACCCCGACAGCCCCCACGACGTCACCAGCCGCTGAGGAGACCGCCACCATGCGCCAGGAAGAGCAGCAGCTGAACAACGACCACCCGGAGGCCGTCCGCTCCACGCCGGTGGCGGTACCGCCGCCCGGCGCGGTGGACGCCGCCGACACCCGGCACGACCCGGACGGGCGTGCCGACGTGCCCGAGGACGCGCTCGACGACCGCGGCACCTTCGACGACCCGTCGGTGACCGACCGGCGCGGCGACGACCTCGACGACACCCGCCCGTACGCCGTGCGGGACGCCGACCGTGACGCGGACGACGACCGGGACGACGCGGCCGACCCCGACGGCGACGGCCGACCGGAGTTCCACGAGCCCGCCCCGCTGCCGACCACCTTCGGGGCGACCTCGGTGGGCGACGCGGTGGCCGCCTCGGCGCTGGCTGGCGGCCGGCCGGAGGACGAACGGGACGCCCGGGGCGAGGACACCGCCCAGCCGGGCGACGGCGCGCCGGGGCGGACCGAGCCGTTCGACGACGAGCGGGCCGACCCGACCGCCGCCGACCGGATCCACGACCGGGACCGCTGGACGGCCGACGGCGACGGTCCGGAGACCGCGTCGCGCCACGACGACGCGCCCTCGGCCGGCGCGGCCGGCTACGGCGGCGCCACGCCGGCCATGGTCGACCCGGACGCCGAGGCGCCCGAGGGCGGCGCGGCAGCCGCCGCGGCGGGCGTCGGCGCGGTG
>NZ_JBAKHO010000122.1:0-1510 GCF_036902735.1 Micromonospora lacuserhaii
CGTGGGTCCCGGGCGGGATGCTCGGGGTGCTCACGTCTCACGACGAAGGAGGCCCCTCATGCAGGCAGAGTACGACGGCCGGCAGATCGTGGGTATCGATCTGCACCGGCGCCGGTCGGTGATCGTGCGGATGACCGAGGCGGGCGAGAAGCTCGACACGGTGCGGATCGACAACGACCCGGTGGCGCTGGGGTTGGAGATCGCCAAGGCCGGCCCGGATCCCGAAGTGGTCCTGGAGGCCACCTATGGCTGGTACTGGGCGGTGGATGTGCTGGCCGCGGCGGGCGCCCGGGTGCATTTGGCGCATCCGTTGGGGGTGAAGGGGTTCGCCTACCGGCGGGTGAAGAACGACGCCCGTGACGCCGCCGATCTGGCGGATCTGCTGCGCATGGGCAGGCTGCCGGAGGCGTATGTGGCCCCGCCGGCGGTGCGCGAGTTGCGGGAGCTGGTGCGGTATCGGGCCAAGCTGGTCGCCTGGCGCAGCGGGCTGAAGGCGTCGGTGCACGCGGTGTTGGCCAAACAGGGCGTGCACATCCCTGTCTCGGATCTGTTCGGCGTTGGTGGGCGGGAACTGCTGTCTCGCGCACCGTTGGACGGGGCTTATCGAGGGCGGGTGTCCTCGCTGTGCCGGCTGATCGACGCAGTCGATTTCGAGATCGACGCGGTCGCCGGGCCGATCCGGGCCAGACTCGCCGGGCACCGTGGTTACACCGCGGTCCAGGCCATCCCTGGTGTCGGTCCGGTCCTGGGGGCGGTGTTCGTCGCCGAGATCGGCGAGGTCGACCGGTTCCCCGGCCCGGCGGAGCTGACCTCGTGGGCCGGGCTGACCCCGCGGCACCGCGAGTCCGACCTTGTCGTGCACCGGGGACGGATCACGAAGCAGGGTTCGACCCTGGTGCGGTGGGCCGCGGTCGAGGCCGCCCACGGCGTCCCGCACACCGCCGCCTGGCTGACCTCCACCCGCGCCCGCATCGCTGAGCGACGCGGACGCAACATCGCCACCGTCGCGGTGGCCCGCAAGCTGCTCACCCTCGTCTACTACGGCCTGCGCGACGGGCACATCCGCGCCCTCGCACCGGCCAGGGCGGCGGCGTGAGCAGGTTCGGACGTGACCGGACGCGAGCTCGTTCTGTGTCTGACCCCCGTCGGCTGACGGCGAGGCCGCCCGCTTGATTGACCCCGTCCGGTCACGGTCGCACATCACCATGCCCCGAACCCGCAGGGCGAATGGATGACCGGCAGCCGAACCCCGGCCTGCCTCTCCGACATCGGTCGGAACTGGTGACGCGACCACCCACAACGCCTTCCGGCATCACCACGATGGCGCACACGGCACCGGCGTCAAGGCCAAGCCCTACCGGGCGGGCCTACGGCCCAACCTTGACCCCGACGCCGCGCACACGCCCGCCCGAAACTCATGCCGGAAGACGGGCAAAACAACGTCAGCAGGTCAAACCCCCAGCCTTGACCGGCCCCGCTCCTTCATGGATGACACAGAGGGGAGCCAGAT
>NZ_JBAKHO010000123.1:0-1413 GCF_036902735.1 Micromonospora lacuserhaii
TGGCACCCCTTTATGTCAAGACACTGCTCGGAGTGCGGGTTTAGGCTGGTTGGTGGCGGGTCCGGGAAGTGGCTTGTCCGAAGGGCCGATGTCCGGGGTCAGGTCGGTCACGCTGGATTGCAGAGTCGTCCCCGAGTGCCCTCCCGGATCCGCCGCCTGCCTGCGTTTCTGGTCGGCGACCATGCGGGCGTAGACGACGTTGGACAGTCGGCGTTTGAGGGCGCGCATGGCTTCCATGGAGGTCTTCCCGGCGGTCTTCTTGGCGTCGAAGTAGGCGCGGCCTTCGGTGCGGTTGCGCAGCTGGACCACGGCCATGATGTGCAGGGTCCGGTTGATCCGCCGGTTGCCGGCGCGGGAGAGCCGGTGCCGCTTCTGGTCGCCGGAGGAGGCGTCCAGGGGTGCGGTGCCGTTCCAGGACGCGAACCGGTCGCGGTCGGCGAAGCGGCGGATGTCGCCGCCGTCTGCCAGTAGCCGGGCAGCACCTGAGGGGCCGATGCCGTGCAGGTCCATCAGGGTGGACCTGCGGGCGAGCACCAGCTCCTTGAGGTCCTTTTCCGCGGTCTTGATCTTCTTGTCGATGCCCTCGAGTTCACCGATGAGTTCGACGGCGAGGCGGCGCCGGGTCTTGCCCACGATGTCGCGGGGTTTGATGGTCGCGATCAGCGCGCGTGCCTGCCGTGCGGACAGGAATTGCTTTGCCCCGCCTGGGAAAAGTTCCAGCAGCAGCCGGTGCAGCCGGTTGATGGTCTGCGTCCTCGCGCGGCCCAGCTCGTCGCGACGGTCGACCAGCATTCCCATCACCTGCAGGTCCGGGTCGAGCTGGACCTGCACGAGGTTCGGGGTGCGCAGTGCCACCATCGCGACCGAGTGCGCATCCACCGGGTCGGTCTTTCGGCCGTTGCCGGTGGCGAACACCCGCACCTGCGCAGACAGCTTCGCGGGCACGTCGAGCACCGTCTCACCGTCATGCAGCAGGCGGTGGACGATGTGCTTGCCGATGCCGTTGCACCCCTCGACCGCCCACACCCGATCGGCGTACTTACGGCCAGCGGCGAGCATCTGCGCGTAGCCGGTCTTGTCCGTGCCGTACCTGCCCACTGCGAGCACCCGGGCGCGTTCGTCGACGACCTCGATGGTTGCCGAGCGCTTGTGCGGGTCCATCCCGATGATCACCGACATCGACGCCTCCCTCGACTGAACTCGATGAGTTGTCAGCAAGGAGGGCACCGCTACTTCGAGCAGAACAAACCCCTTTCCAGCCTCTCCTCGCGCGGTGCCCGGCGAGACCGCAGGCCATGAGAGAGCCACACCAATGACACCGGTGGGCAGCCGCAATGTGGGAGCGTCTCGCCGAGCACCTGGACCGAGTCTGGCCGGACATCGATCCTGCGGAAAGTCTCTAAGTAGCCGCGA
>NZ_JBAKHO010000124.1:0-1397 GCF_036902735.1 Micromonospora lacuserhaii
GGATGTGTGGGTCGGGTGGTCATCGGCGGGGTAGTTCGGGTCGGTGGCCGCCGAGGCTGAGCATGGCCAGGGCGATGAGGGCGTCGGGTGAGTGGAACCCGAAGGCCATCCGGGTGATCAGTCTGATCTTGGCGTTGACGGACTCGATCCGGCCGTTGGACATGCCGTGTTCGATGGACGCGAGGATGGCGTGGCGGTGGCGCATGACGCGTCGTTGCAGGTCGATGAAGATGTCGATGCGGCTGCGGCGGGCCCAGCCGATCCACCGGTCGAGTGCTTCGACGGCGGCGATGGGGCTGGTTTTGGCGATCGTGAACACACAGCGCAGGCCCTCTTTCAATGCCCATGCTCGATACAGGCGGGGGTGGGTCTTAGCGATCCAGTCGAGCTTGGCCTGTTGACCCTTGGTCAGGTTTTCCGGGTTCTTCCACAACGCCCAGCGGGTGTTCTTCAACATCCGGGCCTCACCGATGGCGACGCCTCGACGGCCGGCCCGTCGACCGGTGGCCTCGTTCCACACCTGCCGGCGAACCCGATCGACGGCGTCGGTGGCCCAGGCGACGACGTGGAACGGGTCGGCGCAGCGGATCGCATTCGGGCACCGACGGCGGATGACCGTGGTGATCCAATCGGCGCCGTCGGCGGACACGTGGGTGATGGCCGCGGCCCGCTGCGGACCGAGCAGGTCGAAGAACGCCTCCAGTGTCGCCGCGCTCTTGCCCGGCGCGGCCCAGACCAACCGGCCGGTGTCGTGATCGACCACCACAGTCAGATAGCGGTGGCCCTTCTTGTAGCTGACCTCGTCGATACCGATACGACGCAACCCGTCATACCGGTCCTGGAGACCACCGGTATCGGCCCACACCCGCGCCACGATCGACCCCACGGTGCGCCAACTGATCCGCATCAATTGCGACACCGCCGACTTCGCCGCGTGCACCGCCAGCCACGCCACCGTCGCGTCGAACGCCCGCGTATGCCCTGCCCCGTGCCGCGCCCACGGCACCGCCGCGACCACCACCCCGTGCACCGGACACGACACCCGAGGCGCGTCCGCCTCGATCACCGCCCGCACCACGCCCAGATCCAACGCCCGCCACCGACGACGAACACCAGCGTCATAGCGGGCACACCGCCGCCCGCAATGCGGACACCGCCGCCGGGCGCCCTTACGCACCCGCACCCGAGCCACCAGCAACGACTCGTCCGGATCGAACTCGACACCCTCCACGACCGCCTGCTCGACCCCGAGCAGCCCAGCCCATACCCTGGCAGAACGCATGCCGTTGCTCCGTCACCGAGTTTTCGTACTTTCGCAGGTCGAAAACCCAACGGAACAACGGCATGCGCCGTCACCGGCCCCCACCACAACCCACTAACCCGTCACAAGACCCATA
>NZ_JBAKHO010000125.1:0-1303 GCF_036902735.1 Micromonospora lacuserhaii
TGGGTTGCCGTTGACGGCGTTCGTGTTGTTCTCGTCGATCGCGGGGGCGTTCGGCAACGCGGGCCAGGGCGCCTACGCGGCGGCGAACGCGGCGTTGGATGCCGTGGCGGTACGTCGCCGGGCGGCGGGGTTGCCGGGGTTGTCGTTGGCGTGGGGGTTGTGGGGTGACGAGTCGGGGATGGCCGCCGACCTCACCGACGCCGACGTCCGCCGCCTCGCCCGCGGCGGCATCCAGCCGATCCACTCGGCGGAGGGCCTCGACCTCTTCGACCGGGCGCTGACCGTCGACGAGGCCGTCGTCGTACCCGTCAAGCTGGACCTCGCCGCCGTCGCGGCCGCCGGTGACGACGGGCCGCCCCTGCTGCGCGGCCTGGTCCGCCGGACGGCGCGACGCGGCACCGCCGGCCGCTCCGGCACCGCGACCGGCCTCGAACGGCGGCTCGTCGGCCTCTCCCGCGAGGAGCGGGTGGCCCTGCTGCTCGAGCTGGTCCGCGCCCAGGCCGCCGTCACGCTGGGCCACGCCGGCCCGGAGGCGATCGAGCCCGACCGGGCCTTCGACGAGCTGGGCTTCGACTCGCTCTCCTCCGTCGAGTTCCGCAACCGGATCGGCGAGGCCATCGGGCTGCGGCTGCCCGCCACCCTGGTCTTCGACTACCCCAACCCGGTGGTGCTCGCCGAACACCTCGTCGACGAGGTCTCCGGCCTGGTCTCCCGGGCGGTGGCGGCCGTGGCGACCAACGGCACGGACGAACCCGTCGTCATCGTCGGGATGGCCTGCCGCTACCCGGGCGGCGTCACCTCACCCGAGGAGCTGTGGCGCCTCGTCGCCGACGGCGTCGACGCCGTCAGCGGCTTCCCCACCGACCGGGGCTGGGACACCGCCGCGCTCTACGACCCCGAGCCCGGCCGCCCCGGAAAGACGTACACCCGGGAGGGCGGCTTCCTGCACGACGCCGCCGAGTTCGACGCCGGCTTCTTCAACATCAGCCCCAACGAGGCGCTCTGGATGGACCCGCAGCAGCGGCTGCTGCTGGAGGCCTCCTGGGAGGCCCTGGAGCGGGCCGGCATCGAGCCCGCCACGCTCAAGGGCACGCCCACCGGCGTCTTCGCCGGGATGATGTACCACGACTACGCGGCCAACAACAGCGCCGGATCGATCGCCTCCGGCCGGATCTCGTACGCCTTCGGCCTCCACGGCCCGTCGGTCACCGTCGACACGGCCTGCTCCTCGTCGCTGGTCGCCATGCACCTGGCCGCGCAGGCGCTGCGCTCCGGCGAGTGCACGCTGGCGCTCGCCGGTGGC
>NZ_JBAKHO010000126.1:0-1231 GCF_036902735.1 Micromonospora lacuserhaii
CACGGACGGGCTGGGGGCCGTCGCCGGCCGCTCCCACGGCCGGACCGGACGGTCCGGACGTGGCGGGCTGGCCGGGTCGGGCGGCGCCCCGCGCGGGACCGGACTGGCCGGGGCGGGGCGGGGCCGCTTCCGCGCCCGGACGGGGCGCCTCCCCACCGGGGCGGGCGCGTCCGGCGGGAGCGGCGGCACCCGCGGTGGAGGCGGTACGGCGGCCCACCCCCTCCGGGGCGGAAGGCGCGGCGGAGCCGGACGCGCGCTCGACCACCGGCAGGCCGGGGTCGGTGTGCGAGGTACGCCCGGCCTGCCGCAGCCAGTCCGCCGGTCGTTCCGGCCGGTCACCACGGGGCGCACCACCCGGTCCGGGCCGGGCGGCCCGACGACCGGTCGACTCCTCGGCGTCGGGGCCGGGCCGGACAGCCCGACGACCAGTCGGCTCGTCGGCGTCCGAGCCGGGCCGGGCAGCCCGACGACCAGTCGGCTCGTCGGCGTCCGGGCCGGGCCGGACGGCCCGACGACCAGTCGGCTCGTCGGCGTCCGGGCCGGGCCGGGCAGCCCGACGACCGGTCGGTTCCTCGGCGTCCGGGCCGGGCTGCGGTCGACGCCGGCCGGTGCCGGTCGGCCCGATCGCCGGGACCGCTCCGGTCCCCGCGGCGGGAGTGTTCGACGCCGGGCCGGGGCCCGGCACGGGCGGGGCGTTGCCCGTCAGCGGCACCGCGGCCTCGTCCGGCTCGGCCGCGCGGCGGCGGCCGGTGCGGCGTTCCGGTGCGGCGGGACCGCCCGGACGTCGGTCGCCCGGCACCTCCCCGGTGTCCGGAGCGGCGGCAGGGCGCCGCCCGCGAGCGGTCCGTGGGTCGGCGGCCCCGGGCTCGGAGCGGGGGACGCCGCTCACCGGCGTCGACGGGCCCGGCAGCGGCGCGCCGCTGACCGGTGTGGGCTGGCCGGGATCCGGCGGGAAGGCGCCCCGGCGGACGGCGGCGCCCCGGGCCGGCGGACGCTGCCCCGGCGGGACGTCAGCCTGGGCGGGTGGACGCCGCCCGGCGTCGGAGGGGAACCCGTCCTGCGCGGCCCGATCCTGAGAAGGACCACGTCGTCCGTGATCCGGGAAGCCGGCCGCGCCGGCACCGGCGGACGGGCGCGGGCCCGGCGGGAAGCCGCCCTGTGCTGGCACGCCACCGGCCGGGCGCGCGGCCGAGGCCGGGCCGGTCGGCCCACCGCGCCGCCCGGGGTCGGT
>NZ_JBAKHO010000127.1:0-1012 GCF_036902735.1 Micromonospora lacuserhaii
AGCATGATGTTCTCGGCGACGGTGAAGACGGGCACCAGCATGAAGTGCTGGTGCACCATGCCGGCTGGGCCGCGCTCACGTCGTACCTGCCGGTGGCGCTGGTGCTGGCGCTCGCCCAGCTCAGCGAGGACGCCGCCTCGGTGACCGGCGCGCTGCGCGCCGGGCTGGCCGGCTGGCTCCTCGGCCACGGCGTGCCGTTGCAGACCCCCGCCGGCCCGCTCGGCCTCGCCCCGCTGGCCCTCTCCGCCCTCGCGCTCTGGCGGCTCACCCGCGCCGGGGTGCACACCAGCCGGGCGATCGGTGCCCGCGGCGGTCGCTCGCCCCGGCAGGCGCTCACCGCCGCCGGCGCGGTCGGGATCGGGTACGCGCTGTTCGGCGTCCTGGCCGCGCTGCTGGTCGGCACCGGAGGGGTGCGGGTCTCCCCGGTCCGCGCCGGGATCACCTTCGCGCTCTTCGGTGCGCTCGCCGCGCTGGTCGGGGCGGTCCGCACCACCGGGGTCGCCGGTCTGCTCGCCGACCGGGCGCCGGCGGTGCTGCGCGACGGCGTCCGGACCGGCCTGGTCGCCGGTCTGCTGCTGTTCGGCGCCGGGGGCGGCGCGGCCGGGCTGGCCGTCGCGACCGGCGGTGGCGACGCCGCCGACATGATCGGGGCGTACCGGACCGGGGTGGCCGGGCAGGCCGGCATCACCCTGGTCAGCCTGGCCTACGCGCCGAACGCGACCGTCTGGTCGACCGCCTACCTGCTCGGTCCGGGCTTCGCCGTCGGCACCGGCACGGCGGTGCGTACCAGCGAGGTGTCGGTCGGCGCGCTGCCCGCCGTACCCCTGCTCGCCGGCCTGCCCAGCGGCCCGGCCGACGGGACCGGCGCGGCGCTGCTCGCGGTGCCGGTGCTGGCCGGGATGGCGGCCGGGTGGCTGCTCGCCCGGCGGCTGCCGCGCCCCGGGACGGAGGAACGCGCGGAACGGGGCTGGGCGGCGCTGCTCGGGCCGGCCGCGCTCGCCGGCCCGGTGGC
>NZ_JBAKHO010000128.1:0-973 GCF_036902735.1 Micromonospora lacuserhaii
TGTGCGCACCCGTCAGGAGGTGGTGTAGCCGCGGGTGGCGATCCAGTCGGCGAGGTTGTCGACGGTGATCTGGTAGCTGGCGGTGTCGGGGTTGGCGGAGTCGGCGATGGTGACGATCTTGCCGTTGTTGGTGTAGCCGGTGACGCTGATGTAGTGGCCGCCTTCGAAGGAGTGCACGCCGCCGTCGGTGTCGGTGGTGGTGCCGGCGATGTTGGCGACTACGGCGCGGCCGTCGTCGATGGTGCGGACGATGTCGGTGCGCAGGGTGTCGGTCTGCTTGTCGTCGGCCTTGGGGGTGCGGATCTCGACGCTGTGGTAGGCGTCCTTGCTGCCGGTTTCCTTGTTGAGGACGGGGGTGATGTCGTTGATGCTGTTGGTGCCGTCCTCGGTGGTGCCCATTTCCTTGGCCATGGTGTCGACGTTGATGTTCTTGCCCTGCACGGACAGGGCGTTGCGGGTGGCGGCGGGGCCGCAGTAGTAGAAGTTCGGCTGGGCCTCGTAGTTGACCTTGAGCTGGCGCTCGCCGGCGGGCTTGCGGTCGCCCTGCAGCGTCGACGTGGCGGGCTTGCCGGTCTCGGCGGGGGCGGCGTGGGCGGCGGTCATGGGGCCGGCGATGGCGCCGCCGGTGAAGGCGAGCCCGGCGGCGGTGAGGGCGGTCTTGCGGATCAGATCGGTACGCATAATGGCGTGCTCCTCTGTTCGGGGGTGCGCGCACATCGCAGGGGGGTGCGGTGTGCCGCGCGAGGGGGAAAGTCGATCGGACGGCCCGGCGATCGGGGGGATCTGCGCGGGGCGCTGGCCGGCGGCTCGGGGGCCTGCTCGGGTGTCCGGGGGGTGTAACCGTGGTGGCGGGCCGGGCATTCCATCGGCCTGCTCGGGTGGTGCGGGGGATGTAACCGGCCCGGCCGGCTCCGCATTCCAACGGGCCTCGGCTTGTCGGGCTTACCTGCCGGGCAAGGGAGCCGCGGTGGTA
>NZ_JBAKHO010000129.1:0-680 GCF_036902735.1 Micromonospora lacuserhaii
TGGCGACGAGGTCGGCGGCCTGCTGCTCCCACTGGGCGTAGGCGTCCGGGTACGCGGAGACCTGCACGGTCTGGGCGGCTTCGGTCAGCGGCATGTCGTGCCAGCCGTCGATCTGCTTGAGGCCCTTCTGGAAGGCCATCGTGGAGTAGATCGGGTCGGTGATCTGCTCCGGGCTACCCCAACCACTGGACGGGCGCTGCTGGAACAGGCCCAGCGAGTCGTGGTCGTTGCGGTCGCCGAGGTGGCCCAGGTTCTCCAGCTTCGACTCCTGCAGGCTGGTGGCGATGGAGATGACCGCGGCCCGCTCGTCCAGACCCGACTTCTTCGTCGCGGCGATGATCGCCTTGACGTTCGCGGTCTGCTCCGCGTTGAGGTCGATGCGCGACTGCTTGCCCTGCACGCCGTGCGGGATCAGCTTGGCCTTGTCGACGCCCGGCTTGTCGGCCTGCACGGCCACCGCGACGGGCGTGGCGTCCACGACCGGGGCGGCGTGCGCCTCGGTCATCGGGCCGGCGAACACGCCACCGGCGAACGCCAGACCAGCGATACCCAGAACACTCTTACGCAGCATGGTCGTCTTCATGAGGGAAGCTCCTTCGGGGGATTGGCCCACACACGCGCCAAGGGGGGTCAGCGCGTGGGGCAAGCACCACGAACAGGGGCGCTCAAAAGCAAGGGGG
>NZ_JBAKHO010000130.1:0-575 GCF_036902735.1 Micromonospora lacuserhaii
GCCTCGTGGGTGAAGCCGTAGCGCCGAAGGCCCCAGGCGATGAACGCGTTGTCGAAGGGCCAGACGGTGCCGACGTGGTATCCGATCGGGTTGTACCGCCCCTCACCGGTGGCGAGTGTGCGCACGCCCCAGCCGGAGAAGAGTCGGGGGCCGAGCAGGTGTTCGGCGATCTTCGCGGCCCGGGATTCCTCGACGATCCCGCTCCACAGCAGGTGCCCGATGTTGGAGGAGAGCGCGTCGACCTGGCGGCCGTCGCCGTCGAGGGCGAGGGCGTAGTACTCCCCGTCCTCGACCCAGAAGTCTCGGTTGAAGCGCTGCTTGAGCTCGGCCGCTTCCCGCTCGAGGCGGTCGGCGTACGCGGGGTCGTTCCAGAACTGGCGGGCCAGCCGGGCGCCGCGAATCTTGGCGTCGTAGGCGTAGCCCTGCAGTTCACAGGTGGCGCGGGGCAGGCTGGGCAGCCGCCCATCCCGGAAGCAGATCGAGTCCCAGGAGTCCTTCCAGCACTGGTTCTCCAGGCCGGTTGTCTCGTTGCGGCGCTGGTACCAGACGTAGCCGTCGCCCATCAGGTCGCCGTA
>NZ_JBAKHO010000131.1:0-513 GCF_036902735.1 Micromonospora lacuserhaii
CTTCGCGGCGGCGTTCGACGCGGCGCTGGCGGGTTTCGACCCGGGGCTGCGGGACGTGCTGTGGGGTGACGACGCGGAGGCGTTGCACGCCACCGGCAGCGCCCAGCCCGCCCTGTTCGCGTTCGAGGTGGCCCTGTTCCGGCTGCTCGAGTCGTGGGGGGTGCGGCTGGACCTGGTGGCGGGTCATTCGATCGGTGAGCTGGCCGCCGCGCACGTGGCGGGGGTGTTGTCCCTCGATGACGCGTGCCGGCTGGTCGCCGCCCGGGGCAGTCTGATGCAGGCGTTGCCGGCCGGCGGGGTGATGGTCGCCGTGCAGGCGGCTGAGGACGAGGTGCGTGCGCTGCTGGTCGACGGTGTGGACATCGCGGCGGTGAACGGCGCGGACTCGGTGGTCGTCTCCGGCGACGAGGCGGCCGTCGACGCCGTGCTGGCCGGGCTGGGCACCCGACGGTCCACCCGGCTGCGGGTGTCGCACGCGTTCCACTCGCCGCTGATGGAGCCGATGCTCGCGGA
>NZ_JBAKHO010000012.1:0-146471 GCF_036902735.1 Micromonospora lacuserhaii
GGCTTATCAAGCACCCTGTTGAGTTCTCAAAGAACAACCACACACCATCCGAAAGCCCTACACCGTAGGACCCCCGTCCGGGGCATTTCGTTCGTTCCGCGCCCGCCGCTCTCGCGCCGGGCACTTTTACTACGTTACCTCACCGTCTTCTCCGTGTCAACCGGTGTGTCCCGGTGTGTCACGCTTGGTACGGTTAAGCGCCGGTGAACCCGCGCAGCAGCGAGCCGCTGCGCTTGATCATCGGATTTGGCAGAACCGGCCGCTGCGGTTTCCCGCATGCTCGCCCGGTGCCCTGCCGGTCGACAACCTTACCCGGTCGGTTCCGCTCGTCCAAATCCGCCTCGCGGCGTTTTCGGTGAGCCCGTCCGGACCGCGTCTCCGAGGAGCAAATCCTCGTCTGACCCGGTGCCAGTCTGGTTCGGCGCTCTGGGCTCTTCGTCCCGTTTGCCCCGTTCCGCGCTGGCAGAGAGAAAGTTACGCGTCTGCGGGTTTGATCGTCAAATCCGCGTGCCGCGTCCCGCGTCACATCATCACCGATCGTCTGTCTTCCCAGCTCAGCCTGTTTTCGTGGGCGGCAGGGCCAGGCCGAGCACGGGCCGAAGGGCCCACCGGGTCGGGAAGCAGCGTCCTGGGTGAGCCGGCGGCGCGCGGCAACGATGAGGTCGTGACAGTTCTGGTGACCGGCGCGACCGGCCGGGCCGGATGGCACGTCGCCCGGACCCTGCACGACAGCGACCACCGGGTGCGCGCGGCGGTCGCCGATCGGAGCGCCACCGTGGGACGGGGCGGTGGCCTTCTCGTTCACCGACCCTGGCACCTGGGATGCGGCCTTCACCGGGGTGGATCGCATGTTCCTCATGCGTCCCCCGCAGGTCGACAACGCCAAGCGGGACATGCTGCCCGCCCTGGAGCGCGCCCGGCAGCTGGGCGTACGCCGGATGGTGCTGCTCTCCCTCCAGGGGGCCGAGAAGAACCCGGTGGTGCCACACCACGCTCTGGAGAAGTGGCTGCGCGCCTCCGGCCTGGAGTGGACCTTCGTCCGGGCGGCCTTCTTCATGCAGAACCTTTCCACCACGCACGCGGCCGACATCCGGGACCGGGATCAGATCCTGCTCCAGTTCGCCCACGACGAGCGCGCCGCCTGGTTGCCGCAGTCCGCGGCGCAGCGGACCGGGACGGGCTGACCCGCCCGCCGGTCGGAGCGGCTCAGGCGCCGGAGCCGCCCCGGCTCTCCCGGGCGGCCCGCCAGCCACGGACACCGAGCACTCCGACGGTGGTGCCGATCACCAGCGACGCGGCGATCAGCAGGGCGTGCACCCAGAGGAAGGCGGTCGGTACGCCCTCGCCCACCGCGCCGCCGGCCCAGGCGCGCCGGTCGTTCCAGATGGCGAGGGCGAACCTCGGCCAGATCACCCAGGTCCAGACGCCGACCCCGACGAGGAAGACCGACCAGCCGCGCGACAGCACCATGGTTGGCGAGTATGCCAGCGCCTGGACCGGCCATCACCGCCGCGACCAGCGACGGAGACGCTCCGGGGCTCGCGATCGGTGCGGACCCCGGAGCGGGGCGGCTCAGAAGCAGGTGCCGATGCCGCCGATCGCCGGGTTCGCCCGGTCGTGGTACTGGATCGTGCCGCTCGGGTCGGCCATGAAGCCGCCCCAGATGGTGCAGCCACCGCGGACGTACGCCCGGGTCGGGCCGGCCGCGTACAGCTTGTTGCCGTCGTCGGTCTGGGTGGGCAGGTACTGCGCGGCGAGGTAGACCTGGGTACGGGTGAGCGTGCCGACGTACGCGGACTTCAGGGTGACCGTGCAGCCGTAGCCGGTGACCGGGTTGTAGAGCAGGTGCACGGTGCCGAGCAGGGCGCCGGTCGAGGCATCGTGGATCGGGTCCTGGTCGACGGTGGTGTAGCCGAGCCCGCAGAGCGACTGCGCGCTGTACGGGTTGACCACCGCCTGCGCGGCCGCCCCCCGTCCCGCCGACCAGCGCCACGGCGAGCGCCCCCACGAACCCGATCCGTCGAATGGTGCGGTACATCTGCGTCCCCCTTTTCTCGGTGCTGCCGGATGCGGGACCAGAATCGTCGGCGGCCGTGGCCGGACGAATGTGCCGGCGGGATACTCCGCGGGCCACCGGAATGTGTGGCGAGAGGATCGCACCTGTCGCGAGCTGCGCGGGAAGCGGGCAATCGATAGACCGGTCCCGAATATGAGCTAATTCGCACCGCGACATTTTTGTGAACCCGGAATTGCCGTGCTGTTTCCGGAGACGGCGGGTGGGGCACCTGATGGCGGACTACTCGGACGACGTACCGGAGGTGTCGCAGATGCAGCCGTTCAATCCGTGGTCCTGGCGGGACCCGGCCGCCCTGGCCGGTGGATACGACCAGACCGACCCGGGCGAGGCGCCGCGCACGCGGCCTGGGCACGACGGCCCGGACGCGCCCGGCCCGGGCACCCCGATCGACCTGGTGGGCTACCGGGTGGAGGCGACCGACGGCCGGATCGGGGCGGTCGACGAGGCCAGCGACGACGCCGGCGCCCGGTGGCTGGTCGTGGACACCGGGCCGTGGATCTTCGGCCGCAAGGTGCTGCTACCGGCGGGCACGGTGGCCCGGGTCGACCACCTGGAGCGGGCGGTGCACGTCGACCGGACCCGGGAGCAGGTGAAGGAGTCGCCGGCCTTCGACCCGGACGACTTCGCCCGGCCCGACTACCGGGAGCAGGTCGGCAGCTACTACGAGGAGAGCTACCGGCGAGGCTGAGAGGCTCCGGCCGGACCCCGGCGAACGCGGTGAGCGACTACCGTGAAGGCATGGTCCGGCCGGTCATCCTCGCGCCGGAGGCCCTCGACGGCCTCCCGGGCGACCTCGTGCCGTCCTTCCCGACCAGCCCCGGCGACGGCCGGGAGCGGATCCTCGACGTCCTCCGTGCCGGTGGGTTGCGGTTCCGCGCCGGCGCGCGATGGCGGTCCGTGCTCTGACGAGCCGACCCCACCGACCCTGATGGGCGACCACGCCCCGGGTCGATCGCGCGCGTGCGCGTCCTGCATTCCATCGGCACGAAAGGCGTACCACCATGTCCGTTTCACGGATGCTCACCGGGGACCGCCCGACCGGGCGGCTGCACCTCGGCCACTACGTCGGCAGCATCGCCAACCGGGTGGCGCTGCACCAGCGCTACGACAGCTACTTCATCATCGCCGACCTGCACATGCTGACCACCCGCAACAGCCGGGAGGACATCTCCCGGGTCGCCGGCAACGCCCGGGAGATGGTCACCGACATCCTCGCCTGCGGGGTCGACCCGGCCCGCGCGACGTTCTACCTCCAGTCGGCGATCCCCGAGGTGGGCGAGCTGAACACCCTCTTCCAGAACCTGGTCACCGTCCCCCGGCTGGAGCGCGTGCCGTCGGTGAAGGAGATGGCGACCGACGCCGGCCGGGAGGAGATCCCCTACGGCCTGCTCGGTTATCCCGTGCTCCAGGCCGCCGACATCCTCTGCGTGAAGGGGCAGGTGGTGCCGGTCGGCAAGGACAACGCGGCGCACGTCGAGGTGACCCGGGAGATCGCCCCCCGCTTCAACCACCTCTACGGCGAGGTCTTCCCGGTGCCCGAGATGATCGCCTCTGCGACGCCCACCCTGGTCGGCACCGACGGCCAGGGAAAGATGAGCAAGAGCCGGGGCAACGCCATCGCGCTCTCCGCCGACCCGGCCAGCGTGCGCCGGGCGGTGCTGGGCATGTACACCGACCCGAACCGGGTCCGCGCCGACGTCCCGGGAACCGTCGAGGGCAACCCGGTCTTCGCGTACCACGACGTGTTCAACCCGGACCGGACCCAGGTGGCCGGGTTCAAGGAGCGCTACCGGGCCGGGCGGATCGGCGACGTCGAGGTCAAGGAGGCGCTCGCCGTCGCGCTCAACCGCTTCCTCGACCCGATCCGGGAGCGCCGGGCCCGCATCGAGGGCACCCCGGGCCTGGTCGACCAGTTGATCGTCGAAGGCACCGAGCGGACCCGGGAACAGGTCCGCGCCACCGTGGTCGAGGTCCGCCGGGCGATGGGGCTGACCGCGGCGTACCAGCAGGTGCGACGCCGGGCCGAGCGGGCCCGCAAGGCCGCCGCCACGCCGGCCTGACCGGGGTACGACGAGCGGGCCGGCCGGGAACCGGGGTGCCCCCGCCCCGGCCGGCCGCTAGGCTCCTCGGCATGACCAGCGCGCCCGCCCTCACCACCGGAACGTCGTACGACGTCCAGGTCGGTGCGGAGCGACGCCGGCGATCCGTCGCCCGCCCGCGCTGACCCTTCCCTGCGACCGGCGGATCGAGCCGCCGGTCACCGCCGATCGTCCTCGGTCCGTCCGCAGTCTCCCCGTCCGGAGATCCGCGTGACTGACGGATCCGACCAGATCGGCGTACCCATGGATCTTGAAAAGCTGCTCACCGACCGGCTGGTGCCGGCGTTCGCGGCCGTGGCCGGCGGCCCGGTCGACCCCGTGGTGCGGCGTTCCCCGCGCGCGGACTTCCAGTCCGACGCGGCGCTCGCGCTGGCCCGGCGGCTCGGGCGCCCACCGCGGGAGATCGCCGCGGCGGTGCTGGAGCGCGCCGAGCTGGGCGACCTCTGCGCGGCGGCGGAGGTCTCCGGGCCGGGTTTTCTCAACCTGACCGTCGCTGACGGGGCACTCGCCGCCCTGGTCGGCGGGCTGGCCGGCGACGAGCGGCTCGGGGTGCCGGTGTCCGCCGCCCCCGAGCGGGTGGTGGTGGACTATTCGGCGCCGAACGTGGCCAAGGAGATGCACGTCGGGCACCTGCGCTCCACCGTGATCGGCGACGCGGCGGTCCGGCTGCTGGACTGGCTCGGGCACCGGGTGGTCCGGGTCAACCACCTGGGCGACTGGGGAACCCCGTTCGGGATGCTCATCGAGCACCTGGTCGATCTCGGCGAGGCCGAGGCGGGGCGGGCACTGTCCATGGGGGACCTGGACAGGTTCTACAGGACGGCCCGGTGGAAGTTCGACACCGACGAGGTGTTCCGCCAGCGCTCCCGGCGGCGGGTCGTCGCGTTGCAGGGGGGCGACCCGCGCACCCGGGAGCTGTGGCGGCTGTTGGTGGAGCAGTCCGAGCGGTACTTCCTGGCCGTCTACGCGCTCCTCGACGTCACCCTGACCGGGGTCGACTTCCGGGGTGAGAGCGCGTACAACGACCGGCTCGCCGGGGTCGTCGCCGACCTGGACCGGATGGGCCTGCTGACCTCCAGCGACGGGGCGGAGTGCGCCTTCCCGCCGGGCTTCACCGGCCGGGACGGTGCGGCGTTGCCGCTGATCGCGCGCAAGGCCGACGGCGGCTACGGCTACCCGGCCACCGACCTGGCGGCGCTGCGGCACCGGACCGACGAGCTGGGCGCGACCCGGCTGCTCTACGTCGTCGGCCTGCCCCAGCGACAGCACTTCGCGATGGTCTTCGCGGTCGCCGAGCAGGCCGGCTGGCTGCGCCCGCCGGCCCGGGCCGAGCACCTGGGCTTCGGATCGATCCTCGGCGCCGACGGGCGGATGCTGCGCAGCCGGGCCGGCGACTCGGTGAAGCTGGTCACGCTGCTGGAGGAGGCGGTCGCCCGGGCCACCGAACTGGCCCGCGCCAAGAACCCCGGGCTGGACGCCGAGGCCGCCGCCGAGATCGGCCGGGCCGTCGGCATCGGCGCGCTGAAGTACGCCGACCTCGCCACCGAACGCACCCGGGACCACGTCCTGGACTGGGAACGGATGCTCTCCCTCGACGGGAACACGGCGCCCTACCTCCAGTACGCGTACGCCCGGATCCGGTCGGTGTTCCGACGGGCCGGGACCGACCCGCGGCCGGACGTACAGATCGTGCTCGCCGAGCCCGCGGAACGAGCGCTGGCGGTCGAGCTGCTCGGCTTCGCCGCGGTGGTCGCCGAGACGGAACGGACCCTGGCGTTCCACCACCTCGCCGGCTACCTGCACCGACTGGCCGTCACCTTCAGCGCGTTCTACGAGCGCTGCCCAGTGCTGCGGGCTACCGGCGAGCTGCGCGAGAGCCGGCTGCTGCTGGCCGACCTGACCGCCCGGACGCTGCGGCAGGGACTGCACCTGCTCGGCATCCGGACCGTGGAGCGGATGTGACCGGTCGTCCGGCGGGTCGGCGGGGCTGAGCGGTCAGCTCCGGGCCTGCCAGGTCTGCACCTCGACCAGGTTGCCCTCAGGGTCCCGCAGGTAGGCCGAGCGGATGCCCCAGCCGGGACGGTCGGCGGGCGCGGACACCACCGCGCCCGCCGGCTGGCCGGCGACCACGTCGTCCACGTCGGACACCGGGAGCACCAGCAGCACCCCGCCGTCTCCGGACCCCACCGGCACCGCCGCCTCGGCGGCCCGCCGGCCCAGAATCGCGAGCACGGTTTCGCCGGCCTGGTCGAAGCTGGCGTACTCGAACTCCGGGACCAGTCGCTCCGGTTCGGCGCCGAGCAGGTCGGTGTAGAAGCGCACGGTGGCCGGGAAGTCGTCGGCCACGACGCGGGCATGCATCGCCATGCCGCCGACCCTAACCGGATCCGCCCGCCAGCGAGGTCCCCCGCCGGTGGGCCCACCGTGCGCCGGGAAGCCGCGGTTCCGGTGAGCCGGAACACAGCGAAAAAACAATTGTTCCAAGCGCGGAAACAATCGAAACAAATTGCACCGTACGCACCGTCCTCATGGGACCAACAGCCCATAGGTGACCCGTTCCCGCCGATGATAGAAAAGAGGCGACAAAGGAACGGGCGGCACGCTCCACGAGACAGTCGGGGGGCGGGTTTCCGGAGTCGGTGACCGCCGACAGGATACGCCGCGCGTTCCACCATTCCCACGAGGAAAGGGGACCAGTCATGTCTGCCATGCTGCGTACCATCGGTCGGCTCATGACGGCGTTTGCGCTGCTCATCGGCGTCAGCGCCGGCACCGTCGCGATCGCCGGGCCGGCCCAGGCGGCCCGGGCGGGTGCCTACCAGGTGACCGTCACCCGTACCGGCGGATTCATCGGCGTGAACGAGACGTACACGGTTTTCCACGACACCGCGCACGTTTCCACCCCGGCGCTGATGACCGCCGTCGAGGGCCGCGAATTCCGTCACCTCTGCGCGTCGTACCCGCCCGCCGGAAACGGCGCCGACCGGTTCGTCTACACCGTTTCCGTGACCTACCGCAACGGAGTCACGAAGACGATCGTCACCGAGGACGGCGCCGACGCCCCCGAGCTGCTCTGGCGGGTCATCGGCACCACCTTGCAGATCACCCGCGACCTGGCGGCCACCACGGCCGGCTGAGCCGGCCGGTGACGACGGCCGGCCCGCGCGGTGCGGGCCGGCCGTCCCCGGTCCTGAAGAAGGTCAGCGCTCGTCCCGGTACGCCAGCAGCTCCCGCGCCCGCCGGCGGTGGGCGACCGCCTCGTCGTCGCGACCCAGCGCGTCGGCGAGGTCGGCGAGGTACCCGGCCACCGGCCCGAACGTCAGCACCCCGCTCCCCGCGCCCGCCAGTTCGTCGGCGGCGGGCAGCAGTTCGGCGTACAGCCGTCGCATCGTGCGACGGTCGTCGAGGGCCAGCGCCGCGCGGGTGGCGAGGCAGAGCCGGACTTCCCACATCAGGTCGTGCGGGGAGTCGGGGAGGGCGCGCAGCGCGACGCCGGCCTCGTCACGACGCCCCTCGGCCAGCAGCGTCGACGGTCGGACCCACGGCTCGTACGGGCCCCACTCCCGCTCGGCCGGACCGCCCACCTGGCCGGACGGGCGCAGGGAGAACAGGGCGAGCGGCAGCAGCCCCTCCGCCATCCCGGGCATGCCGGCACCGGAAAGGCGGACCTGCGCGGCCCGGTACGCGACCGCCGCCTCGGCCGGGTGCCCGTACGCGGCCAGGCGCAGGGCGCCGTACCACTGGGTGAAGACGCCGACCAGCGGCAGGTCGTACCGGTCGGCGAGGCGGTCGGCGGCCTGCGCGTCGGCGTCGGCGGCGGTGAAGTCCGCCAGCGCGCAGTGCGCCTGGAGGGCGATCAGGTGACCGAGGACCTCGAAGGTCACCAGCCGGTGCCGGGCGGCCAGCGCGATGAGCTCCACGCCGATGCGGACCCGGTCGGCAGCCTGCCCGGGGCGCTGGAACGTGTGCATGAAGCGGGCGTTGAGCGCGAACGCCAGCAGCGCCGGCTGCTCCGCCTGCCGGGCCAGCGCCTCCGCCTCCTCCGCCGCCCGTAGTCCCCGCTCGCCGGTCGTGCCGCGCAGTTCCATCGCCAGCGTGCTCAGCAGGCGGCTGCGCTGTTCCACCTCACCACCGGGAAGGGCCGCCAACGCGGCCTCGGCCGTCCGGACGACCTGACCGGAGAGCGCCTCGTCGTCGTTGCGGGTCCACACCCCGGGCACGTCGAAGGCGGTGAGCACGAGCGCGGTCAGCCCGGGGTCGGCCAGGTCTCGGACCGTACCGATCGCCTCGGCCCGACGACGGCGTGCCTCGTCCAGGTGGCCGGTCACGGCGAGCGCCCGGCCCAGCCCCATCACCGCGGTCAGCCGGCCCCGGACGTCCTCGCCGCCGGCCCGGTCGTGGGCGGCGACGGCCTGCTCCCACAGCCGCGCTGCGGCGTGCGGGTCGGCGCGGCGTTCCGCCTGCTCGGCGGCCGCCCGCGCGTAACGGGCGGCACGGGACGCGGTGGCCCGGCCCGCGGCGCGGCCGAAGTGGTACGCGAGGGCGGTCACGTCGTCCGGGCGGAGCCGTTCGATCGCCGCGCCGGCAACGGCGTGCCAGCGCGCCCGGCGCGGCGCGGACAGGTCGGCGTAGAGCGTGTCCCGGACCAGGATGTGCGCGAAGCGCAGCTGGCCGTCCGTGCCGCGCTCGGTGAGGAAACCCGCCCGCACCGCGTGATCCACCGCGTCGAGCAGCTGCTCGTCGTCGCCGGCCAGCGCGGCCAGCACCTCCGGGTCGACGTCCCGACCGAGCACGGCGGACTGCCGCAGCAGGGTCCGCACCGGCTCGGGCAGCTGCGCCAGGCGGTGCCGGATGACGTCGCGCACCCCCGCCGGGACGGACTCCAGGGCCGCGACGCCCTCCGTGGCGAGCAGCCGGGCCAGCTCCCGGACGAAGAACGGGTTGCCGCCGCTGCGCCGGTGGATCAGCCGGACCGTGTGGGCGTCCGGCTCCTGGCCGGCGACGGCTCCGGCAAGCTCGCCGGTCGCCGGCTCGGACAGCCCGCCCAGGTAGACCCGGACCGGTTCGGTCGGGGCGATCCGGGCCAGCGCCGCGGTCAGCTCCGGGGTGATCGCGGTGGCCCGGTAGGTGCCGACGATCAGCACCGGGCCGGCGACCGGCTCCGCCTCGCCGACCAGCGCGGTCAGCAGGTCCAGGGTGCCCTCGTCGGCGCGGTGCAGGTCGTCCACGACCAGCAGCAGCGGCCCGCGCGCCGCCACCTGGGTGACCAGCGAGACGGCGGCGCGGCGCAGCCGGAACCGGGTCACCGCCGGGTCCTCGACGGTGTGCCGGTCGGGTGGCGCACCGGTCAGCCGGGCGTCCGGCCGGTCCGCGCCGGCCGTCAGCGCGTCGGTGATCTGCGCCCACGGCCAGGCGACCGGCGCGTCGTCGTACTCGGGGCTGCGTCCCCAGGCGGTGGTCCAGCCGGCGGCGGCCAGGCGGCGGATGAGCGCCTCGGCCAGTGCCGTCTTCCCCGCGCCCGGGTCCCCGGAGATCAGCGCGAGTGCGGGCCGCTCGTCGTGGACGACTGCCTCGGCCGCCCGCGCCAGTCGATCCTCCTCGTCATCCCGGCCGACGAACGGTCGCCGGTCCTCCCCGGCGTGGCGGCCGACGAGGGGTGGCCGGTGCTGCCCGGGCGGCTGCTCGGCCGGACCGAGCTGTGGGGCCTGGGCCAGGATGTCGCTTTCCAGCTGCCGCAGTCGCGGGCCGGGGTCCACGCCCAGCTCCGCCACCAGGGTCTCCCGGGCGCTACGCAGCGCGGCGAGCGCGTCGCCCTGCCGGCCCGCCCGGTAGCGGGCCAGCGCCAGCAGGTGCCAGGCGTCCTCCCGCAGCGGATGCCCGGCGACGTGGCCGCGCAGGTCGGAGGCGGCCTCGGCGGCGCGTCCCTGGGCCAGCAGCGCCTCGGCCCGCCGCTCCACGGCGAGCATCCGCAACTCGTCGAGCCGGTCGATCTCGGCCCGCGCCCAGAACTCCCCGGCGTACTCCGCGTACGCCGGCCCGCGCCACTGGGCCAGCGCGCCGTCCAGGCAGTCCAGGGCCTCGGCGGCCCGACCCGCGGCCAACAGCTCGCCGGACGCGCCGACGGCCGCCTCGAACCGCCAGGCGTCCACGGCGTCCGGGGCGGCGTGCAACGCGTAGCCGGGCGGCGCGGTCACCAGCAACGTCGCCGGCTGCCGGGGCGGACGGTCCGGTTCCAGCGCCCGTCGCAGGTCGGAGACGAAGGTACGGATCGCCCCGATCGCCCCGTCCGGCGGTGTCTCCCAGAGGTCGTCCACCAGCCGATCGACCGGTACGACCCGGCCCCGCGCGATCAGCAGGCGGGCCAGCACCGCTCGCTGTCGTGGGCCCTTCAGGGCCACCGCGTCGCCGTCGCGCACCGCCTCCACCGGGCCCAGCACGCCGAAGGCCACCGCCGGGGCCTCCGCCTGCCTGGTCATGGCCCCAATCTAGGCCGCCGCCAGGTTCCGCCCGACGGACACTGATCCGTTGCTGATCCGCTGCTCATCGCCCCCGGGCAACCTCGGTGCCGGACGACGAACCCGGCCGGCGGACGACCGGCCCCGAAGAGAGGCACCTCCTGTGAGCCCGACGATCAGTGGATTCGAGTACCAGCGCGTCACCGTGGCCGACGGCGTGGCGCTGAACGCCGCCGTTGGCGGCTCCGGCAGCCCGATCGTGCTGCTGCACGGCTTCCCGCAGACCCACCTGATGTGGCGGCACGTCGCCGCCGACCTCGCCGCCGACCACACCGTCATCCTCCCCGACCTGCGCGGCTACGGCGACAGCGACAAACCCGCCGACCCGGACGGCACCCGGTACGCCAAGCGCACCATGGCGGCCGACATCGTCGCGCTCGCCCGCGCCCTCAGGCACGAGCGGTTCGCCCTCGCCGGGCACGACCGGGGTGCCCTGGTCGCCGTCCGGGCCGGCCTCGACCACCCGGAGGCGGTCACTCACCTCGCCGCCCTCGACGTGCTGCCCACCCTCGACATGTGGGACGTGCTCCGCGGCACCAGCGCGGCGGTCGGCTTCCACCTCTACCTGATGGCCCAGCCGCCCGGCCTGCCCGAGCAGCTGATCAGCGCCAGCGCCGACGCCTTCTTCGGCCACTTCCTCGACGTCTGGACCCGCGACCCGGACGCCATCCCCGCCGACGTGCGGGCGGCGTACCTGCGGGCGTCCCGGGAGGCCGTCCCCTCGATCGTCGCCGACTACCGGGCCTCCGCCGGTATCGACGTCGCCCACGACGAGGTCGACCGGGCGGCCGGGAACCAGCTTCGGATGCCGGTGACCGTGATGCAGCAGGACTGGGGCGCGGCCCTCGGCTACGACGCGGCCGCGGTGTGGCGGTCGTGGGCCCCGGACCTGGCACACCAGACCGTCACCTGCGGTCACTTCATGGCCGAGGAGGCGCCGGCGGAGGTGGTGAAGGCGCTGCGTGCCCTGCTGACCCGGTGACCGGGCCGACCAGGCGCTGAATCCCCCGGCGACGGGCACCTCACGGCAACGACGGAACGCGGGCGGCGGGCGGTGGCGTGTTCAGGCGGCGAGCCCCAGCGCAAGTGTGGCGATGGTCGGCGCCATGTACAGCAGCGGATACGGGACGTGCGAGAAGGCGCCCGCCCGGAGCACGTCGTTGGGAAGGACGACATCGGCAGCGGCGAGCTGGGACTCGAGGTGCTCCATGGTCCGGGGGCCGATGATCGGCGCGGTCACCCCTGGATGCCGCAGCACGAAGGCGATCGCCATCTCGATCAGCGTCATGCCGGCCTCGTCGGCCAGTTCGGCCAACTGGTCAGCGGCGTCGAACTTGCGCTTGTTCTCCGGCAGGGACATGTCGAACCGGTTGGCCAGCCGCTGCCGGCGACCGACATCGGTCCAGCCTGGTCGCTGTTGCGGTATCGGCCGGAGAGCCAGCCGCAGGCGAGCGGGCTGTACGGGATGACACCCATGCCGTAGCGCTGACAGACGGGCAGGACCTCGCTTTTGCCCATCAGGGCACCTGCGGAGGACCCTCCTTGTTTCCTGCGCACGATTGGGCCGGACGCGCGTGTTTGGCACGCAAGCGATGCGGCGGGCCCGTCACACCGATGGGCGGGTCGTCGACGTCGCCGTCATGGGGTGGACCTTCTCGGTCAGACATAGTTGAACAACGGAGGGAAGAGGAGGACCACGATCCAGGCCCACACGGCGTACACGGGTAGGTAGTCGGTCTGCCAGCGCTCGAGCGCCGCGAACGGTGTGCGCCGCCGAATGAACCTCAGCAACAGCCACGCCGAGTAGGCGAGGTTGGCCAGCAGGATGACGTTCTCGCCGAGCGCGGCAGCCCTGTTGGGTGTGGTGCCGTACTCGTCGGTGATGCGTCCGGTGATCGCGAGCAGTACCAGTACGTCGATGGCCAACGCGCTGACCACGAGAGCGAGCTGAAGTTTGTCGAACGGGCCGGTCGGGGCCAGCGGATCGCGGGCTGAGATCGAGTAGAGCAGTAGCCCCAGCACCACGACCAGCAGGAGGTCGAACAGGATGAGCGCTTCGCGCTCCACGTTGATGCCATGGCTGGTCCAGACGACGGCGACAAGGAAGGCCAGCAGTGCTGCCGTGAACAGCGGAGTGAATAGCCGCGTGAGCACCGGGGCGATATTTTCGACCACGCTCTGCTTGGCCTCGACCAGCCACCCGGCCACGACAGCCCCGGCCACGGCGCCGCAGGGAAGGAGCCACTGCGAGATGAACTCCTGCGGGATGATCCCGATCGCATTGAAGGTGTGGAACAGGAACACGCTGAGCACACCGCCGCCGAGGGCGATGAGGACGAAGTAGATGAACCACTCGCCGGTAAATCGGATGAAGTCCATGCGTCGGCGCGAGGAGCGCCAGTCGTCGGCAACGTAGGCCAGACCCACCACAAGCCACAGGGCGATGGGGAGGTGGATGCTGGTGAGGACCAGCGACTTTGACTCCTCGGCCAGGGGGTAGGCGTTGGCCGCCACCGCACCGAGCCCGAACAGCGCCACCAGTGTCCCGATCAGCGGGCGTCGGGCCTGTCGGCGCCAGGCCAGGAAGACCGCCAGCCAGGGCAGGGCGAACAGGGTGAAGTTCCGCGCGTAGAACGCGCCGTCGTCCGCCAACCTCAACCCGAACAGCTCGGGCACCTTGATGGACACCGCCGCGCCCGCCGCGCAGATGACCATCGCCCACATGTCCCGCCGTGAGTGCGTGTCCGCCGCCGGGCTGTCAGGGCCGCCGGTCAGCACCAACTGCTTCCACAGCCGTTCCGAATGCTCCCGGGCGAACTCGCGGGACAGTTCGTCGAGGCTACCCATCCGCTTGACCGCGACCAGGAACGCTTCATCCAGGCTCAGGCCGACCGCGATGAGCTCGTCGACGGATCCGCGGAGATGGTCTTCGAGTTCGTCGACGTCGGACGGCTGCAGTTCCCCGCGGCGGAGTACGTAGCGACGCCACTGCTCGAACTGCGCCTCCAACTCCTCCTGACCCTCCCGCGCCGTCATGCCCGGCACCCCAGCGGGATCGCCGTCAGCGGCCCGCGGTCGCCGAGGTCGAGCCAGATCTCCTTGAGCGCGTCGGTGACCGTGTCCCACTGGCGGCGTTGCTCGGCCAACTCAGCCAGGCCCTTGTCAGTGATGCGGTAGTACTTGCGCCGCCGCTCGCCGGCTACCGACTGCCAGCTCGACTCCGAATAACCGAGGCGCTCAAGCCGGTGCAGCAACGGGTAGAGCAGCCCCTCGGTCCAGTCCAGCTCGCCACTGGACAGCTCGTTGATCCGCCTGAGGATGGCGTAGCCGTAGCTCTCCCCCTCGGCCAGGATGCCGAGCACCATCGGTGTCGCCGAGGCGGCCACCAGATCCTTGGCGACCTTCACGAGAACTCACCCCGTTCCATACCTAGAAGTATTGTGCATAGTACTGCTAGGTATTGCGTGGCACAACGGCCCGGTCACGCGTCCGTGGCGGGCCGCCTTGATCTGATAGAGCGGAATTCGGCAGTGCTCGGGCTTGCGTCATGTCCTCCGTCGACTGATGCGCGACAGTCGTCCGCCAACTGATCTGCGACATCCGAGCGCGGATCGCGGCAGATGTGCGCACCCGATCATGCCAAGGCAGCGGCGTCGCCCGCCGGCCGCGAACGCGACGAGCCGTACCCACGCGATCGCCATGACACCGTCTTGTGCCCTACTGCGGCCCCACCGGTGGGGACTGTCGTTGCTCGCCGTGTCGACCTGCCCGGGCACGCTGAAGGGTGCCGGGAGAGATGTGGACATCCCGACGGGTGCGGCCCTGCCACGCTCAGGCCCTCGCTGGGCCCCGCGCCTTGATCCCGCGCCTTAGCGTGGCAGGGTGGCAGCACCCCGGATGGCACCGACGTCGGAGATGACCCGTCGGCTGACGTTCCTGTTCGCGTTGGCGGCGGGAGTGGCCATCGGCAACCTGTACTGGGCGCAGCCGCTGCTCAGCTTCATTGCAGGCGATCTACGCGCCGCGACCGCGACGGCCGGCTGGCTCGTCACCGCGACGCAGGTCGGGTACGCCGTCGGCGTGCTGCTGCTCGTGCCGCTCGGTGACGTCCTGGACCGCCGCCGGTTCGTCCCGGTGATGCTGCTGACCTCGGCCGCCGCACTGCTGCTGTGCGCGCTGGCGCCGTCGATCGGCGTACTCCTCCTCGCGCTGGGCGTGCTCGGCGTGACGACGATTTCCGGGCAGGTCCTCACACCGCTCGCCGGGGACCTGGCCGGTGACGCCCACCGCGGTCGGATCGTCGGCGCCGTCGGGTCCGGGACCCTCACCGGTATCCTGGCCTCCCGCACGATCAGCGGGTTCGTCGCCGGCACCGCCGGGTGGCGTAGGATCTTCGGCCTCGCCGCGGTCGTCGCCGTCCTGCTCGCGGTCCTGCTCTACCGCGCGATCCCACCGCTGGCACCGCGGACGCGCATGCCATACCCGCAGCTCATCGCCTCGGTCGGCGCGGTGGTCATGCGCGAACGGGCGGCCCGATGGACGCTGGTCCTCGCCGCCACAGGGTTCGCCGCGTTCTCGCTGTTCTGGACGGCGCTGACGTTCCTGCTCAGCGGCCCACCGTTCCGGTACCCGGTAGCGGTGATTGGGTTGTTCGGGTTGGCTGGCCTCGCTGGTGTCCTTTCCGGCCTGCACGGCGGTCGTTTGCACGACCGCGGTTGGTCGATTCCGGCCACCGGCGCGGCCTGGGTACTGGCCCTCGGCGCCTTCGTCGTCGCGGCGTTCGCCGGCCGGTCCGTCGTACTTATCATCATCGCGATCATCATGATCGATGTTGCCCTCCAGACGCAGGCCCTCCTCAACCGGGGGCGGCTGTTCGCCCTCTCCCACGAGGCCCGCAGCCGGCTCAACACGGCGCTAGCCACCGGCAACTTCATCGGCGCTGCTATCGGCTCCGCTGCCGCGACCACGCTCTGGTCCGCGGGCGGCTGGACAGCGGTCACGATCACGGGAACGGCACTCTGCTGCTTCGCGCTTACCGTGTGGGCGCTGGGACGTCGGGGCCCACTCGTGATCGCTTCGCCGTGACGGACAGCTGTAACGGGCCGCAGCGAAACCTCCCCTCAACCCCGCGACATTCGCTCGCAGTGCTCCGGAGTCGAACACGCCATGACGCCCTCGTGCGCAGTCCACGCGTCCGCACCTCGGCAGATCCGCGCGTTCAGGCACCCACGGCCTGCTGCTTAGTTTCCTGGCACATGTCGCACTTCAACCGGCGGAGATCTGTCGCACATCAGCTGTCGGACCCCAGGCGGGTCAGGCGTGTGTCCCGTCACGGGACATGCTTGACGCTCACGTCCCACCTGATGCCCGACATGATCCTCAAAGGGCGCCGCGGAAGCCTTCACGGTCCGCGATACGGGCGCGCATCGCGGCACGGCCGAACCGCCGGCGATGGGCTGCCACGCCCCGTAGCGATCGGATCGCGGCAGATCCGGACGTCTGGGCGTCCCCTTTGGCTGGAGCGAGCTTGTCCTATCCCTGTGCTCCAATCCCGTCATGCATGTCGTCGTCACAGGCGCACTCGTTGAAGACGGCGCGGTCCTGCTAGTACACCGCAGGCCGACCAAACGGGCATACCCAGATGTCTGGGATCTGCCCGGGGGGCAGGTCGAAGCGGGTGAGTCGGAACTACAAGCCCTCGCGCGTGAGATGCACGAGGAGCTCGGTGTTCACATTGTGGCGGAGTCCGCTTCACGGTTGGGCGTCCTGCATGCCGGCAGTGGTGAGGACGCCGTTCACGTGGGCGTCTGGCAAATTGGAGACTGGGTTGGCTCTCCGACCAACCGTGCACCTGACGAGCATGACGACATCGCATGGGTCGGGATCAGCGAGCTGGGCGGCCTTCCCCTCGTGCATGGCGTCTTGGCGGCAATGGTTCGTTCTCTGCCTGAGTTTGAGTGCGCCCGCAGGCACTCAGATGTCACCGGCTGTAACCAGGACGACCGAGGAACCAAGGCCGACTGTCGTGCATGTGCTGGGACGGATTCGTCAAGCAGGTGGTGGGACTAGACACGCACATCAGCTGTCGGATCACAGCTCCTACCGCTTCTCGGCCGACCGCTTCCGGGTGAGGGTGATCCCGGCAAGGACCAGCGCGATGCCGGCCGCGATGGGTCGACGTGGACCTGGTCGACAACGTGCTCCGCGTTCGGCAGTCGCTGCAACGCACCGGCGGGGAGCTCCGGTTCGGGCCGGTGAAGACGGACGGCTCAGAGCGGGCCGTGGCTCTGCCGCTCAGTCTGGTCGACGTGCTGCGCGGTCATCGGGCGCCGCAACGGACGGAGCGGGAGGCGGCCGGGGACCGCTGGCAAGAGCATGGATTGCTGTTCACCACGAAGATCGGCACTCCGATCGAGCCCCGCAACATCAATCGGCACTTCGACCAGTTGAGCGAGCGGGCGGGAGTCCGGCGCATTCGGGTGCATGACCTGCGTCATTCGTGCGCGACGCTGCTTTACGACCAGGGCGTGCCGCTCGAACGGATTCAAGACGTGCTCGGGCACAGCTCCCCTAAGGTCACCAAGTCGATCTACGTGGAGGCGACACGCCGGGTGCAGCAGGACTTCGTCGACCGGCTCGGCTTCCTCTTCGACGCGTAGGCGTAGGGGTCAGCCGTGGGGGTCAGAAAGATCAAGGGCCGGTCTCCCGTGCTGGGAAACTGGCCCTTGACCTGCTGTGCGCCCGAAGGGACTCGAACCCCTAACCTTCTGATCCGTAGTCAGATGCTCTATCCGTTGAGCTACGGGCGCCCGGTTGCTCAGCCAGCCTACACGACCGACTTTCGCGCGGAGACTCCGGGATTCGAACCCGGGAGGGGCTTTAAGACCCCAACCGCATTAGCAGTGCGGCGCCATAGACCAGACTAGGCGAAGTCTCCCTGGTGACCCTGCGGACCACCGCGGACGAGGATACAGGTCCGCCCCCACCGGGAGCAAAGCGACTACCGCGGCGCGGGCGAGGCGGGTCTCCGGCTCAGGCGTTTCCATCGTGTGCGGGGTCACATTCGAGACTACGCTCCATCGACATGCAGGAGCAGCCGCCGAGCGACCCGCCCCGCGAGCAGGCGCGGAGCCGCTCCCCGAAGGCCACCTTCACCCCGCCGCCGACTCCGGCGAAGGCGTTCCCGCCGGCCGAGGAGCCCATGTCGGCACCGCCCCGGAAGCCACGCCCGAGGCCCGCGCCGACGGTGCTGTTCCAGCCCCCCGTCCCGGACGAGGCGTTGCCCCGGCAGGGCGGGGCCGAGCGGTTCCCGCGTACGGCCGCCTCGGGCCCGGCGGAGTCCCGTCCGACGAAGCCGGAGCCCGAGGCGGCGCCTCCGGCCCCGGCAGGTGTCGAGGCCGCCGCCGAGGAGAGCAGCGTCACGGCGGCACCGCCCACCGGGGCGAGGAGCAGGTCCGGTACGGCGCGAGCCCGGCGGGCCGCCGGGGCGGAGGATGGGCCCTCGGCCCGGCCCCGGAAGGCGACCTCGGCCACCCGACGCGGCGCCGTGACTCCCGGGCAGGGCACGGCGAACGCCCTTGATGACTCGTCCCAGGCTCCGGCCTCCGAAGGCGCCGCGCGCCAAGCGGGAGCCGCTGCGGTGTCCGATGCCACCGACGCCCCGAGGCCGGAGGCCGCAGCGACGGTCCCGACCGGCGCGGCGGAACCGACCGGTCCGGTGAGCTCCGGCGAGGTGGTCGCGGAGGCGGCGGCGCCCCGGCTCGGGGCCGCCGGCGGCGAGGAACCGGGCGAATCGGCGCCGCGCCGCCGGCGCGCCACGAAGAAGGCGACCCCGGTGGCCGGGGCGGATGCCTCCCTGGTGAAGGCCCCGGCCGCGAAGAAGGCGACTCCCCCGAAGAAGGCCACGGCCAGGAAGACCGCCGGCCCACCACCCGCGCCGCCGGTGACCGAGCCGGACGTCGCACCACCGGCCGGCCTGCCAGGCGACCCGGCGCAGACGAACGCCGAAACGGCCACCGCCAGGACCGATACCACGATGTCGGACGCCGCCAAGCCCCCGACGGTCGAGCCGACCGCCGCCACGAGGACGAAGGACGCCGCAGTGGTGACGCCGGCTGCCGGCACGCGGGCGACGGCCGAGGCCAGCCCGTCGGGGCGTACCCGGGAACTGGGGTTGGCGGAGCTGCGGACCCGGCTGCTGGACCACCCGGGTTTCGCGCCGGAGCTGCTCGCCCTGGCCGCCGTCGAGGCGGTCGGGCCGCGCGCCCGGGACTGGGCGCACGGTCTCCGCGAGGCGTACCCCGATGCGGGTCCGGACGGCCTGGCCCGGCTCGCCACCCGGCGGTACGTGCGGGCGGCCGGGGCGGGTGGCGCGGCCGCGGCGGTGGCCGGGCTCTTCGCGCCGGCGGCGGAGCTGGTGGCGGTGCTCTGGACCCAGGCGGGCCTGGTGCTGCACCTGGCGGCGGCGTACGGCCGGGATCCGCTGCACCCGGACCGGGCGGTGGAGCTGCTGGTGCTGACCCAGGTGCACCCGGACGGGGAGAGCGCGCGCACCGCCCTGGACGCGGCCCGGGCGGCGGACGGCCCGGGGGACCGGCCGTGGCCGCGGGCGGTGGAGGCGGCCTGGCGGCTCGCCGCGCCGCTGGCCGTGCAGGCCGGCGGTTGGGCGGCGCTGCGGCTGGCGTCCCGGCTGCTGCCCGGGGCGGCGGTGCTCGCCACGGCGGCCGGGGATGCCGCCGCGGCCGAACGGCTGGCGGCCCGGGCGGTGGCCGTCTACCGGCCGGTCAGAGCCAGCTGAACCACGCCTTCGGCAGCAGCGAGTAGCCGACGAAGGCGACCACGTCGAGCAGGGTGTGCGCCACGATCAGCGGCATCACCCGCTTCGTGCGCAGGTAGAAGAGGCTGAACACGACGCCCATCACGGCGTTGCCGAGGAACGCGCCGAAGCCCTGGTAGAGGTGGTACGAGCCGCGCAGCAGCGCGCTCGCGGCGATCACCGCGCCGAGCCGCCACTGGAACTGGCGCAGCCGGGTGACCAGGTAGCCGACCACGATCACCTCCTCCAGCACGGCGTTCTGCACGGCGGCGAGGATCAGCACCGGCACCGCCCACCACAGGTGCGGCAGGCCGGCGGGGACCAGCGTGGCGTTCACGCCGAGCTGTGCGGCGGCCCAGAACAACGCCAGGCCGGGCAGCCCGATCAGCGCCGCGAGGCCGGCGCCGCGGGCCAGGTCGGTGCCGGGGCGGCGCAGGTCGACGCCGAGGGTCCGGGCCGGGTCGCCCGGGTCCCGCGCCAGCAGGTGTACGGCGAGCAGCACCGGCAGCAGCGCGAAGGCGATGCCGAGCAGCTGGTACGTCAGGTCCAGGTACGGCCGGGCGGACTGCGAGGTGTTGAGCGAGGCGGTCTGCTTCGACAGCGGCCCCGCGGCGGTCAGCTTCGCGATCAGCGACACCAGCGCGTAGACGGCCGACTGCCCGAGCGACAGGCCGAGCACCAGCAGCGTCTCGGTGCCCAGCACCCGGCGGGTGGTCGGGCGGGTCAGCTCGTCGACGGTCACCGCACCACTGTGCCGCACCGGTGGGAACGACGGGAACGGTCGCACAGTCTGTGCGACCGGCGCGCACGCTCCGTGGACATTCTATGTGGGCCCGATCCGCGTCAGGAGGAGGAGCACCCCGTGGACAACGTCGCGAAGCTGCTGAAGGAGAGCTGGACCCTGGTCGAGGAGAATCGGGACCGGCTCAGCGCTCACTTCTACGCCCGGCTGTTCCTCCTCGACCCGGCGCTGCGCCAGCACTTCCCGGCCCAGATGACCGGTCAGGGCGACCGGATCCTGGACGCGATCGTCGCCGCCACGCAGGTCGTCGACGACCCGGAGAGCTTCGACGAGTACCTGCGCTCGCTCGGCCGCGACCACCGCAAGTACCACGTGGAAGCCGCGCACTACGCGACGATGGGGGTCGCGCTGCTGGACGCGCTGCGCAGCACCGCCGGCGACGGCTGGAACCTGGAGTACGACCAGGCCTGGCGGGACGCGTACGCGTCGATCACGAAGACGATGGTGGCCGGGGCGGCGGAGGACGACAACCCGCCGTACTGGCACGCCGAGGTGCTGACCCACGAGCGGCACGGCCCGGACACCGCTGTGCTGACCGTGCGCGCGCTCCAGCACCCGCTGCCGTGGCGGGCCGGCCAGTACGTCAGCGTCGAGGTCCCCCGGCACCTGCCCAAGGTGTGGCGGACGTACTCGGTGGCGAACGCCCCGAACGACGACAACGTGCTGGAGTTCCACGTGCGTACGCCGGCGGGGGCGGGTTGGGTCTCCGGCGCGCTGGTCCGCCGGACCAAGCCGGGCGACCTGCTGCGGGTGGCCGCGCCGATGGGCTCGATGACGCTGGACCGGGAGTCGACCCGGGACATCCTCTGCGTGGCCGGCGGGGTGGGCCTGGCCCCGGTGAAGGCGCTGGTGGAGGAGTTGACCGGCTGGAACCGGACCCGCTGGGTGCACGTCTTCTACGGCGCGCGGCACCGCGACGACCTGTACGCGCTGGCCGGCCTGGAGGAACTGCACGCCGCGCACCCCTGGCTGTCGGTGACCCCGGCGTGCAGCGACGACCCGGGCTTCGACGGTGAGCAGGGGGACATCTCCGAGGTGGTCACCCGGTACGGCCCGTGGACGACGCACGACTGCTACGTCTCCGGTTCGGCGGCGATGGTCCGGGCCACCCTGCGCGCGCTCGCCGAGGACGAGGTCCCGCCGACGCACATCCGCTACGACACCTTCGGCAACCTGTAGAGCTCTCCTCCCCCCGACCGGGTCGCGTGCCCCTGCCCCGTGGGGCACGCGACCCGGTCCCCTGGCACTGGGCACTCTCAGGGGCCGGGGTACTCCTCCACCGGCACCAGCGGCACGCCGGGCGTCATCCGGTCGGTCCAGAGTCGTCCCTCCAGGTGGTCGACCTCGTGGGCGACCAGCCGGGCCATCCCGTGCGCGAACGAGGTGATGACCCGGCTGCCGTCCCAGCGGGCGTGCTCGACGTCGATCCGCAGCGGCCGGGGCACCAGCCCCCGGTGGTCGACGTAGGAGAGGCAGCCCTCGTACTGCTCGTCCGTGTCCGGGCTGGTGTCGACCACCCGGGGGTTGAGCAGGACGACCGGTGGGGCGGCCCGGTCGGCAGGGCGGACCACGGCCGCGGCGGCGTCGATGCCGAGCTGTGGTGCGGCGAGGCCCAGCCCGGCGTGGAACGGGTGCAGTTCGTCGGCCCGGTCGAGCAGGCCGGTCAGCCGGTCGACCACCTCGCGGGCGGCGGGCTCGTCCCGGGGCAGGTCGAACGGTCGGGCGGGGCGGCGCAGCGCCTCGGCGTCGCGGGGCAGCACGCCGAGGTCGCGTCTCCGGTCGGCGGGTCGGCCGCCGACCGCCGGGCGGGTGGCGTCGGGAAGTTCCCGGCGGAACCGCCACTGGAGGCGGTAGCGGGTGTTGAGCGGCGGGTCGTCGGTGGACCAGTCGAAGATGGCGCGGTCGCCGCGGTCGTGCCGGCGGATCGGGGTGCGTAGCGGGCCCTCGTCGGCGGAGAGGGAGGTCTCCACCCCCCACACCCGCGGGTCGAGCGCCGCCGGGACGTCCAGCCGCACCGCCAGGTGCCGGGTGGGCAGGCGTACGGCCCGCTGGAACCAGGGGCCCCACTTCTCGCGGCCCACCCGGTAGGCGTACTCGACCTCGGCCCGTTCGCCGGGGTGCAGCGGGAAGGGGCCGTCGGCGTTCTCGAAGAGGAGCCAGATCTCCTTGTACGCGTCGCGGTCGTGCCGGACCCGCCAGTGCATCGCGTCCCGGGTGCCGCCGTCGTCGCGCAGCGCCCGGAACTGGAGCTCGGCGAAGGTGAGCGGGTGCTCCCGGTGGTGCCGGTTGGAGCGGCCGGGGTCGTCGGGCCAGCGGTCGACGGCGACCCGGACCAGGTAGCGGGTCACCGGCTCGGTGCCGGCGTTCCAGAGCTGGCGGCGCACCTCGCACCGGTAGGCGTCGTCGAGGAGGGTGAGGGTGGCGGTCTCGCGTTCGACCAGCAGGCCGGTGCCGGGGGGCAGCCACTGCCCGGGGGCGGCGGGTTCGCGGGGGGTCGGGTTGGCGCGGGCCTGGCGCAGCTGGTCGTACTCCCGGAAGCGCTGCCAGATTGCGCCGCCGGCGTCGAGGACGGCCTCGGCGCGGCGGGCGAAGTCCTCGGTGGGCCGGTGCCGGCGCCCCTCGACGTGACTGACGTACGACGGGTCGAAGCCCATCAGGGTGGCGAGCTGCTTCTTCGAGAGTCGCCGCCCCGTCCGGTGCCGGGCGAGCTCAGCGGCGAAGGACTCGGCGGCGCGCTCCAGGGGGGAGGTCGTCATCAGCTTCCTCACGGCCGGTACGACAAGTCTTCACGTTCTTCCCCCGAGTCGCAGTGAACTGGCACTTTGCCGACATTTGGCTTGACAACGCCGCCAGCGGGGGTAGCGGTTTCCGGCCTCAGTGGCCGGGTAGTACGCGGAGCCCGGGCCGGTTCGTCGCCGACGACGTCGACGGAGTGACCCGGGCCTCTCGATCCACCGCCGGCGACGCTTCCCCTGGGCCGACAACTGTGGTTAGGCTAGCCTTAGCTATACGGACGCACTTCGGACAAGGGGACGGACCAGGTGACAGCGGTGATGCCGAGGCGGGACGTCGTCCCCCCGCTCGCCCCGGTGACCGCCACCCTGCGGGCCATGTTCGGCACCGACGAGCTGCCCGGCCTCGCGCCCGGACTGGTGGTGGCCGACGAGGCCGGCTGGAGCCCGGCGACCACCCTGATCGACGGCACCCGGCTCCCCGAGTTCCTGACCGCCGCGGGCCGGCGCTGGGGCGGCACCCCGCACGCCTGCGCCGCGCTGGCCTGGAAGTCCTACAGCTACTGGACGGCCCTACCGGTGGTGCTCGGCTGGGCCTCCGCCCGGCGGGTGCCGCTGCTCGACCCGGCCGACGTCCTGATCCACTTCGAGGACCACCACCAGCTGCTGACCATGGGTCTGCGCCGCTCGACCACGGTCGCGGTGCTCCCCGGTGACCCGCTGGCGCTCACCGGCCAGCCGGGGGTCCGGGTCGTCGCGGACGAGGCGGAACTGCTCCGGGTGCTCCGCGCCTCGCTGCTCGACGCCCACCTGAACCCCATGATCGCCGCGATCCAGGCGGAGGTCCGGGTCGGCGCCCGTACCCTGCTCGGCTCGGTGGCCTCCGGCATCGCGCACGGCATCCTGCGCGCGGCCGACGTGCTGCCGGGCTCCTCGGTGCGCACGGTCGAGACGCTGCTCGACGCGCTGGACCTCGCCGACCTGGTCGAGCTGGTGCCCGGTCCCGGCGACGAGCCGACCGTGCAGCGGCGCACCTGTTGCCTGGCCTTCACCCTGCCCCGGCCGAAGATCTGCCAGGGCTGCTGCGTCCGCCCCTCCTGACCCCGGTCAGTCGGTAAGCGGCCGGACGTCCCAGAGCCACACCCCGCCGGTGAAGGTCGGGGTGATCCCGGTCAGGTCGGTCATCGCCCGGCGCAGCGCGTCGGCGTTGGGCTGCGGGCCGAGGACGACCGCGCCAGCCCGCCAGTAGCGCAGGTCGGTCGCGGCCGCGACCCGGTCCCGGCGGGTGATCGGCGGGATCGCCCCGGTTCGCGCGACGCCACGGATGAAGTTGCTGGTCCGGCGGTACGGGGCGGTGAAGAGCGCGGCGTTCGGCTCCGGCGCCCGGGGGCGGGTGTCCGGGTAGAGGAAGTAGCCCCGGGCCAGCGGCATGTCCAGCCCGGTCCGGGCGGACCAGCGCAGCGGGTCGGCGTAGTTCGTGTCGGGCAGCGGCAGGGTGACGATGCTGCGCCCGCCGGCCACGTACGGGCGCCAGGCGCCGGAGGTCACGAAGGCCGGGGTCGGGTCGAGCCCGACGGCGGGCAGCGGGGTCGGCAGGTTCGGCAGCAGGGCCATCAGCAGCACGGTTACCGTGGCGAACCGGAGCTGCGGCGCCGCGGCCGGGTGCTGGTGGATCAGCTGCCGGGCGCGTTCCGCGCCGAGCGCGAGCAGCACGCCGATGATCGGGGTGATCGCCAGCGACCAGCGGGTGGGGACCACCGAGTGCAGCAGCGGCAGCTTCTCCAGCACCGCCCAGGGCGCGGGCACGCCGGTGTCCCGCCCGCCGAGCTGGACCTCCCGGCCCAGCGAGAGCACCGCGAAGAACACGCCGAGGACGGCCAGGCCACGCACCAGCGCGCTGCGCCACAGCCAGCAGACCAGCGCGACAGACAGGACGACCAGCGGCCAGCCGAAGAAGGAGTTCTCCTCGGTGGCGTTGCGGGCCAGTGGCTCGGCGGACCGGGCGTTGCCGGCCAGCGACTCCCGGGAGAACGCGACGAAGGACGCGAGGTCGGTGCGGTAGCCGCGGATCAGCCGGGACAGCCCCTGGTACGAGCCGGGGCCGAAGAGCTGGACGTAGAGCGGGTACGCCAGCAGCACGGCGGAGAGGACGGCGGCGACGCCGAGGCCGGCGAGGAATGGTCGGGCGCCCCGGCGCAGCTCGGGTCGGCCGAGGGCGAGCGCGCCGACCACCCCGGCGAGCGCGATCGCGGTCATCAGCAGGATCTCGAGGTTGAGGAAGGCCTGCCAGACGATCAGCAGGCCGAGCAGGACACCGTTGCGCAGCCACCGGCCCGGCTGGTTCAGCCGCAGCGTCCGCCAGGCGATCAGGGGTACCACGAACTGGGACACGATGTTCGGGTGGGCGTTGGCGTGCGAGACCATCGCCGGGGCGAAGGCGCAGAACGCGGCGCCCAGCCAGGCCGGTCCGCGCGACCCGGTGACCACCCGGGAGAGGAAGAAGTACCAGGCGGCCCCGGTGGCCGCCATTCCCAGCGTGAGAAAGAGCAGAAATGACCAGTGCGGGCCGAAAAAGACGGTGACGGGCGTCATTGGGATTGAAACGGATAATACGGACGTGTTGGCCATGAGGTTCACGCCGTCCGGCACGTTCATCCGGTGCGTGGCGAATGGATAATCCCATTCCGTCACGACTCGTGCGCCGTGCGCCATCATCCACTCGAACTGCGACTGGTCCGACGGGTTGTCCCGGACCCCACTGCCGGGGCGCAGCCAGAAGCGGGCGGTCACCCAGAACGCCAGCAACACGAAGCTGAGCACCGCGGCGACGTCCCACCGTCGGCCCTCCCGCCGGCTCGCGCCACGGTCGTCGTCGACCACGGCGTCCCCGACGCCGGATCGTTCGACCCCGGGGTCCGATTCGGGAGTAGTCATAGCAATTCAGAGAGTAGTCACCGTATGGTGCCGAGGTGACATGATTCGGCGGACTGGCGTACTATCTGCCGGGTTCGCTGACCGCCGATCACGTGCCCTCCCCGACCCCCAATTCGGCCACCCCTCGGTGTCCCGTTTCCGCCGCCCCTCGCGCGGAGGATTCACCCCTGTCGGTTCGGGCACGGTTCGAGTCACACCGTGAGGAATCGACGCATGGCAGATATCACTGGGGATCAGCGCGTCCAGTCGGAGGTCCTGGAGGGCCTGGCCACCGCGGTCAACCACCGCAGGTGGTTCGTCGAACTGGCGGTGCCCCACCTCGGTGACGACCCCATCGAGATCGGCAGCGGGCTGGGCGACTACGCCCTGGAGTGGGCGCGGCACGTCCCCCGGTTCACCGCCACCGAGGCCGACCCCGACCGGCTCGTCCAGCTCAAGGAGCGCCTCGCCGGCGAGCCGACCATCGAGGTACGGCAGATGCTGCTGCCGCACCCCGAGGGCGGCAACCACAGCGCGGCGGTCTCGTACAACGTCCTCGAGCACATCGAGGACCACGTGGGCGCCCTGAGCAGCATGCGTGACCTGGTCCGGCCCGGTGGCAAGGTCATCATCATCGTGCCGGCGTTCCAGTTCGCGATGGGTCCGGCGGACATCGCCACCGGACACGTGCGCCGCTACACGAAGCGGACCCTGACCGCGGCGATGACCCAGGCCGGGCTGCACGTCGAGACGATGCACTACGCCAACGCGCTCGGCCTGATCGGCTACTTCATGGCGACCAAGGTCTTCCGGCTGATGCCGAAGGAGGGCCCGATGGTCAAGGTCTACGACACCCTGGTCCTGCCCGCCACCAAGGCGGCGGAGCAGCTCGTCCGACCCCCCTTCGGCCAGTCCGTCTTCGCGGTCGCCCGCGTCCCCGCCTGACCCGCCCCCGCCCCCGCGATCTTGCACTTTGCGCCCCTGGTTAGCGGCTTTCGCCCGATACGTCGGGGCCGAAACTGCAAGATCGCGGAGGATGTGGGGGTCACTCCTTGATCTGGTACGTCGGGCGGATGACCGCCCGGGCCAGGGTGTGGAAGGCCAGGTTGAAGCCGACGTACGCGGGAGACGCGTTCGGGCCGACGTCGAGGCGCTCGACATCCAGCGCGTGCACCGCGAAGACGTAGCGGTGCGGTCGGTCGCCGGGCGGTGGGGCGGCGCCGCCGTAGCCGGTGTCGCCGTAGTCGTTGCGGACGCTGAACGCGCCACCGAGGTCGGACTCCTTCACGGAGGTCGGCAGCTCGGTCACCGACGCGGGGACGTCGACCAGCACCCAGTGCCAGAAGCCGCTGCCGGTCGGGGCGTCCGGGTCGAAGCAGGTGACGACGAAGCTCTTCGTCTCGGCCGGGAAGCCCGACCAGGCCAACTGCGGGGAGATGTTCTCGCCGCCGGCGCTGTCGTGCGCGTACCGCGCGTCCATCGGCTCGCCGTTGTGCACGTCGTCACTGGTCAGGTTGAACGACGAGACGGTCGGCAGCAGCTCGTACGGGTCCGGGGCGATCGGTCGTTCCAGGGTCATCGGAGGTCCTTCCGGTACGCGTGAGGTCTCTGCTGCCCTTCATACCCCGCCCCGCCGCCCAAACGAACCGAAAGCGCCCGTGGTGACGGAGAACGCGCCGAACGGTTCCGCCGCCGCGCGGACCTGTCCCCGGCCGGGTCGGACCATTAATCTCGCTCCATGATCGCGATGTCCCCCAGTGGGCGTTCCTGGCGCGCCAGGGCCGTCACCGCCGCCACCATCGCCGCCACGGTGACGTGCGTCGGCGGGCCGGCAAGGTGGGCGGTGGTGCGGACGTTCCAGGCCGAACGGGGCGAGACGACGCCCGCCGCCGCGGCCGATGCCTACCTCGAGGCCGTGTTCGAGTCGGGCGACGGTCTCGAGATCAACCGATGCCTGTGCGGCGACAGCCGCGACGACCTGTTCCGGGAAGCGCGGAAGCTGCGCGAACAGGTCGAGTCGCAGGCCAACTTCGGCCTCGAGGTCGAGTCGTCCGACTGGCGCACGAGCGACTCGGAGGACACGGTCTCCGCGATGGTGAACTTCCGGGTGACGCAGATCGATCCGGCGACGGGAGGGGTCAGCTTCGTCGAGGGCCCCGCCCAGCGGTGGCGCTTCCACACCACGGAGGAAGGAGGCATCGACGGCGGCTGGAAGGTCTGCCGCATCGAGGCTCCGCCCCTGTGTGGCGCCGGCACCGTGAACCGCTGCTGACCCGCATCGCCGGGCTGTCTGACCTGGCCGATCCCCGACCGGCGTTCGCGCTGGCCAGGGAGCCTCTGTCGGTCGGGAGCGGAGGGTGTGGGATTCGAACCCACGAAGACATCGCTGCCTTACCGGTTTTCAAGACCAGCGCCATCGGCCACTAGGCGAACCCTCCCGGACGCGCGCCCCGAGGGGTACGCGACCGGTTCTAGTCTGCCATGGCCGCCGGCCGGGCGAACCGGCCTCCCACCCCCCGGACGCGCGGCGGGACGGCCGGTCACCAGGATCGGGACGGCCCGCCGGTCCACTGTGGGCGGAATCCCGGTCGGGGGATATCGCGGCCCCGGCGTGGGCCGGCGCGCGGATCGGGTAAGACTGGGCCATGCGCGCGATCACGATCCCGGAACCCGGCGGACCCGAGGCACTCGTCTGGGCTGAGGTGCCCGACCCCGAGCCCGGCCCGGGTGAGGTGGTCGTCGACGTCCGCGCGAGCGCGGTGAACCGGGCGGACCTGCTCCAGCGGCAGGGGCACTACCCACCACCGCCGGGCGCGCCCGCGTACCCCGGGCTGGAGTGCTCCGGGGTGGTCAGCGCGGTCGGCGCGGACGTGCCCGGCTGGCAGGTCGGTCAGGAGGTCTGCGCGCTGCTGGCCGGCGGCGGCTACGCCGAGCGGGTGGCCGTGCCGGCCGGGCAGCTGCTGCCGGTGCCGGCCGGCGTCGACCTGGTCGACGCGGCGGCGCTGCCGGAGGTGGCCTGCACGGTCTGGTCGAACGTGGTGCGGCTGGCCCGGCTGGGCCGGGGCGAGACGCTGCTGGTGCACGGCGGCGGCAGCGGGATCGGCACCTTCGCCATCCAGCTGGGCACCGCGCTCGGCGCGACCGTGCTGGTGACGGCGCGGACGGCCAAGCACGAGCGGCTGCGCGAGCTGGGCGCCGCGCACACCATCGACTACCGGGAGCAGGACTTCGTCGAGGAGGTCCGCCGGGTCACCGACGGCCGGGGCGCCGACGTCATCCTCGACATCATGGGCGCCTCCTACCTGGGGCGGAACGTGACGGCGCTGGCCGACGGCGGACGGCTGGTGGTGATCGGGATGCAGGGCGGCCGCAAGGGCGAGCTGGACCTGGGCGCGCTGCTGGCCAAGCGGGCCACCGTGGCGGCCACCGCGCTGCGCTCCCGCCCGCTGGACGACAAGGCGGAGATCGTCCGGGGCGTCCGGGAGCAGGTCTGGCCGCTGGTCGAGTCGGGTGCGGTCCGGCCGATCGTGGACCGGCGGATACCTATCACCGACGCGGCGCAGGCGCACCGCCTGGTGGAGTCGAACGAGCACGTGGGCAAGGTGCTGCTCACGGTCGGCTGACGTCCCGGACCACGACGGTACGGTCCGGCGCCCCGCGGTCGGCCAGGTAGCCCCACCAACCGCGCCACCCCGTCCACCGGTCCCGGACGACGGGCACGTCCGACCCGTCGAAGTGCCACCGCTGCCGGACGACCATGCCGGCGTGCCACCACTCGTCGCGCACCACGGGGCGGGTCAGGTGGTCGGTCAGCCACTCCACGGCCGCCGCCGCGCAGCGGTCCGGGTCGGGGTCACGCAGCGTGAGACAGTCGGGATCGTCCGCTGCGTAGGAGTCCATCAGGTAGTGGTCGCCGAGGCAGCCGGTCACCTCGCAATCGTCCTGCTCCGGGATCCGGAGGGCGAGCTGGAGGCTCTGCTCCTCGGGGAGGCTCGGGACGTCCCAGTCGACGGTGACGATGACGCCGCGGCCGTCGGTGTCGAGGAGACACATCGTCTCCACGGCGGACACCCCGACCGCCTCCAGCGCAGCGACCCGGGAGCGCAGGCCCGCCAGGAACGTGGCGACGGTGGCGTCGGCCGGCGGTCGACCCGGGTCGAACCAGGGCTCACCCACGGTGGCCGACCGTCGGCTCGGCCGGGCGGGGCAGCACCAGCCGGGCACCCGGCCCCTCGCCGGCGAGCGAGTCCTCCGGGTTGTAGAGGGTGCAGCGCGTCAGCGACAGGCAGCCGCAGCCGATGCAGCCGTCCAGGTCGTCGCGGAGCTTGCCGAGCAGCCGGATCTTCTCGTCCAGCCGCTCCTGCCAGGTGCGGGAGAGCGCGGCCCAGTCCTCGGGGGTGGGGGTCCGTGCCGACGGCAGCGAATCCAGCGCCTCCCGGATCTCGTCGAGGGAGACTCCGACCTGCTGGGAGATCCGGACGAAGGCCACCCGGCGCAGCTCGGTGCGGGCGTACCGGCGCTGGTTGCCGCCGGTGCGCTCGGCACGGATCAGACCGAGCCGCTCGTAGTAGCGCAGCGCCGAGGGTGCGACGCCGCTGCGGGCCGCGAGCTGCCCGATGGTGAGAGACTCGTACATCACACTCGCCTTGAGTTGAAGTGAACTTCAACTTGCAGGCTAGCGGCATGACCACCACGACCGCCACCGCCCCACCCGGCCACACCCTTCCGGGGCCGGTCGCCGCGCCGCTGGAACGGCTGCGCGCCGGCCGCAAGTACGGCGCCAACGTGTACTCCACCATCGACGTGCTCTGGGTGCTCTACGACCGGATCCTGCGGACCACCCCGGCGACCGTCGACGACCCCGAGCGGGACCGCTTCCTGCTCTCCAAGGGCCACGCCGTCGCCGGCTACTACGCCGTCCTCGCCGCCAAGGGTTTCGTTCCCGCCGACTGGCTGGACGACCAGGGCGGCCCGGACAGCCGGCTCGGTGACCATCCCGACCGGTTGCTGGTGCCCGGGGTCGAGATCGGCTCCGGCTCGCTCGGCCACGGCCTCGGGCTGGGCGTGGGCACCGCGCTCGGGCTGCGTGCCCAGAACCGCCCCGACCCCCGGGTGTACGTGCTGCTCGGCGACGCCGAGCTCGACGAGGGGTCGAACCACGAGGCGATCGCGTACGCCGGCGCCACCGGCCTGGGCAACCTGACCGCGATCGTGGCAGACAACCGCTCCGCCAGCCACGGCTGGCCGGGCGGGGCGGCCAGCCGGTTCACCGTCAACGGCTGGACCGGCGCCACCGTCGACGGACGGGACCACGACGCCCTGCACGCCGCCCTGACCGGGCACGACGGGCAGCGCCCGCACGTCGTCGTCGCGGTCGTCACCGAGGGGGAACAGCCATGATGCGGGAGAACTTCGTCGACACCGCCACCGCCCTGCTGGACGACCCGCGGACCACGATCGTGCTGGCGGACATCTCCGCCGCGTCGTTCGCCCCGGCCGCCCGGCGGCACCCCGACCGGGTGCTGAACGTGGGCATCCGGGAGCAGTTGATGGTGGGCGTGGCCGGTGGGCTGGCGCTGACCGGGCAGCGCCCGATCGTGCACAGCTACGCCCCGTTCCTGGTCGAGCGGGCGTACGAGCAGATCAAGCTGGACCTGGACCACCAGGGCGTCGGTGCGGTGCTGGTGAGCATCGGGGCGTCGTACGACCGGGCGGCCGCCGGGCGCACCCACCTCTCCCCGGCGGACGTGAGCCTGATCGACACCCTGAACGGCTGGACGGTGCACGTGCCCGGGCACCCGGACGAGGTGCCGGGGCTGCTGCGGAGCGCGGTCTGCGGGCGGGACTCGGCATACCTGCGGTTGTCGACGCAGACCAACGCACGGGCGTACCCGGAGGCGGGCGAGCTGCGGGTGGTGCGCGACGCCGGGCCGGGCGCGGCGCTGGTGGTGGCGGTCGGGCCGGTACGCGACGCGGCGCTCGCCGCGGTGGCCGACCTGCCGGTCACCGTGGCGTACACCCACCGGCCGCGGCCGTTCGACGTGGCGGGCCTGCGGGCGCTGGCCGGCACGGAGGTGATCCTGGTCGAGCCCTACCTGGCGGGCACGTCGGCGCGGGTGGTCTCCGAGGCGCTGGCCGACCGGCCGCACCGGCTGCTCAGCCTGGGCGTGGGGCGGTCGGAACTACGTAGGTACGGCTCGGCCGAGGACCACACCCGCTGGCACGGGCTGGACGCGGCCGGCCTGCGCCGGTCGGTGGCCGACTTCCTGACGCCGGCCGGGTCAGCGCGCGGTTGACCGGGCGGGACGGCGGCGGGTGCGCTCCCGGCCGAGGATGAAGAGCGCCTCGACGCCGTCCTTCCAGGTGATCTTCTTGCCCTCCTCGCGACCGCGGGCCCGGTAGCTGATCGGCACCTCGTACGGGCGGATCCGGCGGCGCAGCAGCTTGCCGGTCACCTCCGCCTCCATGCCGAACCCCCGGGACCGGATCTCCAGCGAGCGGTAGAGCTCCACCGGCATCAGCTTGAAGCAGGTCTCCAGGTCGCCGATGTAGGAGTTGAAGAGCACGTTGGCGGCCATCGTGACGCCCTTGTTGCCCATCACGTACCAGAAGCTGTAGGCACTGTGGCTGCCGAAGGTCCGATTTCCGTAGACCACGTCGGCGCGGCCGTCGAGCACCGGGGCGAGCAGCCGGGGGATGTCCTGCGGGTCGTACTCCAGGTCCGCGTCCAGGATGACCATGTACTCGCCGTCGGCGGCGTCGACCGCCGTCCTGATCGCCGCACCCTTGCCGGCGTTGCGCTGGTGGGTGATCACCCGAAGCCGCGCGTCGTCGGCCCGGTCGAGGATCTCCCCGGTGCCGTCCCGGCTGCCGTCGTCGACCACGACCAGCTCGATCTCGCACGGATAGTCGACCGCCAATGCCTGCTTGAGGGCATCCGCGATGCGTTCTTCCTCGTTGTAGACCGGCATGAGGATCGAGAGCTTCACGGGGATCTCCACGGTGGCGACAGTAAATCGGCCCTAGCGTAGCCTGGCTGGCCAGGCGTATCGAGGCCGCCACCACGGGCGGCCGGCGTCAGCACAGGGCCGGACGGCATCTCCCGCGAGTATCCGGCACCGGACACGGTCCGGGCACGCAGATGGCGGAAACCTTTCCCGAGACATATTCACATCAATACGGGTGCGGCGTTACCTTCCGGTAACTCGATCGACGTCCCGCGATCGAGCCGAAAGGAGTGCGTCGATGCTTGGCACCCCCACCAGGCGCGCACCGGCGATCCGACGGGTCCTCGCCGTCGCCTCCGCCGCCGCCCTCGCCCTGCCCATGCTCCTCGGTCCGGCGTCCCCCGCCGCCGCCGACGATCGCCCGACCGTCCAGCCACTCCCGACGAACCTCGAAACGGTCCGCGCTGCCGAGGCCACCGCGCTCTACGGCTCTCCGGAGATCCGGCCGCTCGAGCAGCGCCGCACCGCCCTGGTCACCATGGGCGACAGTGAGATCTCCGGCGAGGGCGTGGGCAACTACGTCCCCGGCACGCACACCGACGGCAACTGGTGCGACCGCTCGTACGACCAGGCCGTCTTCCGGACCGGCATCGCCTCCGACACCCAGTACAACCTGGCCTGCTCCGGCGCCACCCCGTGGAACCTCGTCGCCGGCGGCCCCACCCAGCACAACGAGCTCAACCAGGGCGACTACCTGGCCGTCAAGGCGCGCAACACGCACGTCAAGCTGATCTGGGTGGTCGTCGGGGCCAACGGCGACGGCACCATCCAGTTCGGCCCGGTCGCCACCGACTGCGCGGTGCGGCGGGTCTTCTTCCAGGGCCCCTGCTACCCGACCTACACCGACCAGTGGACCATCCGCACCGACGGCAGCCGGCGGGCCGTCGAGGAGGCCCTCACCTCGATCCGGCAGACCATGACCGACGCCGGCTACCTGCGCACCGACTACGAGCTGGTGCTGATGTCGTACCCGAGCCCCGGCAGCCCGGACGTGGAGGACAACCCGAACTTCCCCGGCTGGTACTCCGGCGGCTGCCTGCTCTACCTCGCCGACGCCGCGTTCGCCCGGAACAAGGCGGTGCCACTGTTCGAGTCGGCGCTGCGTGCGGCGGCCACCGAGACCGGCACCCGCTACCTGGACGCCAGCCGGCTCTTCCACGGCCACGAGGTGTGCACCGACAACACCTCCGTCCGCGGCCTCTACATCGAGGTGGGAATCTGGGACGAGAACGCCGCCCGGCAGTCGTTCCATCCCAACGTCCGCGGGCACGGCATGTTCGCCCAGTGCATCACCCAGTTCTGGAACTCCGGGCAGCAGCGGGCCACCTGCGTCGACCCGGCCAGCACCGGCAGCGGCGTGCTCTACCCCGGGCTGATGGAGTTCCGGCAGCTGCGCAACGCGGCCACCGGCACCTGCGTGGACGGTCGCGGGTACGACTCACGCAACAGCACCGCCCAGCAGTCGTACGCCTGTCACGGCGGCCGTAACCAGGGCTTCTGGTACGACCCGACCCGGCGGTCGCTGCACTCCGAGCTCTCCCACGACCGCTGCCTGGACGTGGCGGGCGGCTCGCTGACCGCCAACACCGCGGTCAACATCTACGACTGTCACGGCGGCGCCAACCAGCAGTTCGTCTTCGTCGGCAACCAGCTCAAGCCGGCCGGCGCGACGAGCCTCTGCGTGGCGTTCGACAACCCGTGGCTGGGCACCCCGCGGCTGCGGCTGGCCACCTGTTCCACCAGCGCCCGCCAGCAGTGGTCCTTCGAGTCCCGGTCGTTCCCCACCCCGGTCGGGTACGGGCACGACGACTTCATCGGCTCCCGGGTCTACTGAGCACGCCGAGGAGCGGCCGTCCCGGCGGGACGGCCGCTCCTCCCATGCGTCACTTCTGCTTGAGCGGGACCACGATCAGCCGGGCCATAGCGTTGTCGCCGTCCTTCGCGCCGGCCACGCCGACGGTGGTGCCGACCTTGATGTCGGTCGACTGCACGGTGTTCCGCCGCTCGACCACCTTCAGGTCCTCGCCGAAGGTCCAGGTCATGGTGAATCCGTCGGTCGACTTCACGGTCATCGAGTCGCCGTCGATGGCGGTCACCTGGCCGCGTTGGACGGCGACGGTCTTCGTACCGCCGTCCCTGGTCTGCACCACGGCCTCACCGTGCAGGGTGTTCTTCCGCAGCAGCACCCGGGCCTGCCGCCGCTTGCGCCACTCCTCGGCCCGCTCACCCCGCTTGCCCTTCCCGCCGGCGGACGCCTCCGGGGCCGGCGAACCGGACGGGGCGGCACCGGCTGCGGCCACCGGCTCCAGCTCGGTGGGGTCGAAGCCCATCGCGGCGAGCGCCTGGCCCTCCACGCCCATCGCCGCGGCCACGTCCACTGCCGCCGCCTTCGAGGTGTCCTCGGCGACCTGCGCCGGGCCGCAGCCGGCGACGCCCAGCGCGAGCGCCGCGAGCAGCGACGTGGTGCCGATGGCCAATCCGTGACGTGCCATGAGTCTCCCTCTCGTCCGTGGTGACTACAGCGTCCGGTACCGGGATGGGTGGCGCGTCAGGCCGATGTTCGGGTCAGGTAAGGATGCGCGGGCAGGCGGACGGTGAAGGCCGCGCCGCCCTCCGGCGCGTGCCCGGCGGCGATGTCCCCGCCGAGCCGGCGGACCAGGCCGGCGGCGAGCGCCAGCCCCAGGCCGCTGCCGACCTTGCGCACCCCCCGGTAGCGCTGGTGCAGCGCCCCGCGCTCGAACGCCACCGCCAGGTCGCCGTCGGTGAAGCCCGGTCCGCCGTCGCGGACCTCGACCACCCCGCCGGCCGCCGGGTCCGGTCCGGCCGGCCGGACCGCGAGCACCACGGCCGCCCCCGGGGGTACGACCCGCAGCGCGTTCTCCAGCAGCCCGTCCACCACCTGCCGGATCCGCCCCGGATCGGTGTACGCGGGCACCGGCCCCGAAGGCACCTCCAGCCGGAACGGCACGCCGAGCGCCGCGCACCGGTCCGACCAGGTGCGCCCCGCGTCGGCGGCCAGCCGGGTGAGGTCGACCGGCACCGGCTCCAGCGGGAAGTCCGCCGCCTCCAGCCGGGCCAGCGCCAGCAGGTCGCTGACCAACCGGTCCAGGTGCTGGGCCTCGGCGAGCATGGTCCGGCCGGTGGCCGGCGCCTCGTCCGGGTCGATCACCCCGTCGGCCAGCGCCTCGGCCCAACCCCGGATCGCGGTCAGCGGGGTGCGCAGCTCGTGCGAGACGGAGAGCAGGAACTCCCGCTGCCGTCCCTCGCTGGTGGCCAGCGCGGCGGCCAACCCGTTCAGCGCGTACGCCAGGTCGGCCACCTCGTCCGGCGGCTCCACCGGCACCCGGACCGTCCGGTCCCCGGCGCGCAGCCGGGCCGCCGCGGTGGCCGCCTGCCGGATCGGCCGGGCCAGCCGACGGGCGAGCAGCAGCCCGGCCGCCACCCCGGCGGCGAGCCCGGCCAGCAGCGGCAGCCACAGGGTGCGCAGCACCTGCCGCCACGGGCCCTGCGGGGTGGCCCGGGCGAGCACCACGCCGTCGCCGGCGCCGCCGGGCACGGCCCGTCCCTCGACCAGGGACCGCCTGCCGGCCACCAGCCGCGGGCCGGAGACGTTCCCGCCTGCGGCGATCCGGTTCACCACCTGCCGGGGCAGTCCCGGCCGGTCGACCTCGCCGGCCCGGACGACGTACACGTCGATTTTCTGCTGACTCAGCTGACGGATCAGCCGGTCGCCGGCGGTGTCGCGCTGCCGGGCCGGGCGGAACCGCAGCACGTCGGCGGCGAGCCGGGCCTGGGCGGCGAGCGCCTCCTGGTCGCGCCGCTCGGCGCCGCGAACCGCCAGGGGAACCGCGACCAGGGCGGTGACCAGCACCGACACCAGCGCCACCGCACAGGTGACCAGGACCGCGCGGGCGGTCAGGGTCCGGCCGAGCCAGCTCCGTCGGGGCGCGGAGGACACCGGGCGGCCGCCGATCACCGGCAGCGCGACGGTGGGCTCGTGCGGCCGGTGCGGTCCGGGCGGCCGGGCCGAGGCGGTGGGCTCAAGCGACCGGGGCGGGCCGGTGGGCTCGGGCGGCCGGGGCGGGCCGGTGGGCTCAGCCATCGGCCGCGTACCCGACGCCGCGGTGGGTACGGATCACGCTGGCCGGGCCGAGCTTCGCCCGAACCTGTGCCACGTGCACGTCGACGGTCCGGGTACCGGCGTGCGCCGCGTATCCCCAGACGCCGGCCAGCAGTTCCTCCCGGGTGAAGACCCGCCCCGGGCGGGCCATCAGGTGGGCGAGCAGGTCGAACTCGGTGGAGGTGAGCTGCACGGGCGCGCCGGCCGCGGTGACCGTGCGCCGGGCCGGGTCGAGGGTGACCGGGCCGACCGTCCGGGGCTGCTCCGCGCCGCCCGGAGCGCCGACGGTGCGACGCAGCACCGCGCGGACCCGGGCCACCAGTTCGCGGGGGCTGAACGGCTTGGTGACGTAGTCGTCGGCGCCGAGTTCCAGGCCGACGATCCGGTCGACCTCGTCGTCGCGGGCGGTGAGGAAGATGACCGGAGTCCAGTCGCCCGCCTCCCGCAGCCGTCGGCAGATCTCGGTGCCGGCCAGGCCGGGCAGGGCGATGTCCAGCACGCAGGCCACCGGGCGCAACCGGCGGGCGGCCGCCAGCCCCGCCTCGCCGTCCCGTTCCAGGTGGACGCCGAACCCGTCCCGAACCAGGTAGAGCCGGACCAGGTCGGCGATGGCCGGCTCGTCCTCCACCACGAGGACGAGCCCGCGCGGCGCGGCGTCGGCGGTCACCGGCCCATGATGACCGACGGTCGGGCGGGACGGACGTATGGCTGTGTTCGGGTCAGGTAAGGATGCGGTCAGCGCGCCACGACGGGGCGCAGCGCGGGGATCGGCGGGACGGCCGGCGTCTCGCCGATCTTCGCGACGACGCGCTCCGCCGGCTTGCGCAGCCGGGTCCGGAAGGCGTGGTGGAGCAGCGTGTCGAGCTGCCAGACCTGCTTCGGGTGCTGGGTACGGATGACGAACCGCTCGCGCGCCCCGTCGATGGCGGTGGCGGCCAGCTCGACGGAGTGCGACCGCGGGTCCGGGCTCCAGGTCACGTTGCTGAGCTCACGCAGTTCGGTGTTGAGGTGCAGGCGCAGCCGGTGCAGCACCCGGGTCTGCTGGGTGACCACCATCCGGCGGTGGGTGAGCAGGAGGAGGTACTCGCCGGCCACCGGCCGGTCGGGGCGGCTGCACCGGGTGACCAGGATGGTGGCGTCACCGGAGCCGACGCACTGCCGGAAGACCGGCATGTGCCGGGCCACCGTCTGGACCGCCAGTCCGGTCTCGGCGGCAGCCGGGAGGAACGTTCGCGAGAAGACGTCCATGCCCTGGTCAACGAGCCGTTACCTGCGGTGACGTGGGTCACTACGGCATTTTGGAAGTTCCACTCCTGCAAGTCGCACCCTGGGTGCGACGAGCGCGCAGGGTCAGGACCGGCCGGTCGAGATCGTCCCGGTGAACCGCCGCGGGTACGCCGGCTGCGCCAGGTCGAGGTAGTTGCTGTCGATGTTGATCCGGACGCCGCCCCAGGTCTCGTCGTGGTCGCCCTGGTACTGCTTCATCCGCCGCTTGGGCGCCCAGTACGTCGACGGCACCGCCGGGTCGGTGACGGTCTTCACCCCGTCCCACCGGGCGAAGTCGAGGACGTCCGGGCGGCGGTACCCGGGCCGGGAGTAGGCGGCCAACTGGTCGGTGAGACCGGCCGAGGAGACGTTGGTGTAGAGGCCGGAGAAGAAGCTGGACTGGTGCAGCCGGGTCGTCCAGGCCGAGACGAACGCGTTGACGGCGGTGGTGCAGGCCGCATCGCCGGTCTCGTAGTGCTCCAGGTCCAGGATGATCGTGCTCCAATACGCCAGGCCGAGGCTGCGGGCGCTGGCCGCCGCGTCGTTGGCCGCCTCCCAGCCCTGGGTGGCCGCCCGGGCCGGGTCGATCTTGCGGAGAAAATCAGAGCAGGGGGCCTGCAGGCCGACGTAGAGCGGGAAGAACCGCCAGCCCGCCGCCTGCTGGTTCGCCACCCAGGTCCGGGTCAGGTTCGGCTGCGCGCAGCCCCGGTTGACCCCCCCGATGTAGATCCCGACCGCCCGGTACGGCGACTGCAGCCACGCCTGCATCGCCACGTCCGAGGGTGCCGCGCAGGTGTCGAAGCCCAGGCCGGTGAAGGTGCCGGGCTGCGGGCCGTAGTAGCCGGCGGCCTGCGCCGGCTGGCTCGTGCCGGTCACTGCGGCGGCCACGGCGAGCACACCGGTCAGGGCGGCGGCGAGCACCCGGCGGACGGCACGACGCCGGCCCCACGGGGTGGAGGGGATCGTCACAGGTCTCCCGATCTGATCGAACGACGGTGGGGGGCGGAGCGGGCCCGGACGGGCCGCGCGCTCGACGCCAACCCGAGGAATACTGCCGTGCCGTGGCCCGGCTGTCCACCCCGTCCGGGGTGAACGGGTCCACCGTGGACGATGAGGCTCAGAGCGGGGCGGGGGCGAAGAGCTCCTCCAGCCAGCCGGGCACCGCCGCGGCGTACTCAGTCCGGGACGGGTCGGGGCTGTCCAGGGCACGCCGCCAGGACAGTGACCGGCTCACCGTGGTCACGACCATCGCCAGCGCCGCCGCCTCCCGCAGGTCACCCCGGTCGTACCGGTCGGTCCACGGCTCCAGGTACGCGTCCCGCAGCCGGGCCAGCGCCGGGTCACCCGGCCCCAGCGCGAAGCCGTCGGCGACGGAGCGCAGGGTCACCAGCAGGGTGCCGAAGGGGTGGGCGACCGAGGCGTCCCCCCAGTCGAAGAAGCGGTACCCGTCGTCGGCGGCGAAGACGTTGCCGTCGTGCAGGTCGTCGTGCTGGATGGTGGCCGGTATCCCGAACCCGGCGAGCCGGCGGCAGTCCGCCGCGTACCCGGCCCGGTGCGCGCGCAGCCGCTCGTAGCCGGCCGGGGCCAGCCCGTCCTCGGCGCCGATCAGCAGCGATCCGGTGTCGTCCAACAGGGACTCGAAGAGCGCCGGCAGCACCTCGGGGCGGTGGTCGGGCACGCCGGCGGCCAGCATCGCGTCGACCCGCGGTGCGGTGGCCCGCTGGAGGTCGGCGTACGCCGGCAGCACCCCCTCCCAGCGGGTCAGGTCGCGGTCGCCGGCCAGCACCGCACGCAGGCTCGGACCCCCGTCGGGCAGCAGTGACCAGCCCCGCCGCAGGTCGAGCGCGAGCGGTTCGAGCACCCCGCCCGGGGCGGTCCGGGCCAACTCGGCCAGGAGCGCCGCCTCGTGCCGGGTGCCCGGGTTGTTGGCCTTGAACCAGACCGGCCCGGCGTCGGTGGGCACCTGCCAGACCAGCGACCAGGGGCGGACCCGCGGCTCGACCGGACCGGTGACCCGCCGGCCGAGCGGTGTCAGCTGCCCGGTGACCCAGGCAAGGGCGTCGTCGGCCCACCGGGGGTCCGACCAGTGCGGGGCGTGGGTAGTCGTCACGGCCGGCAGGTTAGGCCGCCCGGGCGCGGGACGGCCACCGATTTCAGAGCAGTTCGACGATGGTGGCGTTGGCCATGCCGCCGCCCTCGCACATGGTCTGCAGGCCGTAGCGGATGCCGTTGTCGCGCATGTGCTGGAGCATCGTGGTCATGATCCGAGCGCCGCTGGCGCCGAGCGGGTGGCCGAGGGCGATCGCGCCGCCCCGCGGGTTGAGCCGCTCCGGGTCCGCCTCGGTCTCCGCCAGCCACGCCAGCGGCACCGGGGCGAACGCCTCGTTCACCTCGTACACCCCGATCTCCTCGATGCCCAGCCCCGCGCGGCGCAGCGCCTTCGCGGTGGCCGGGATGGGGGCGGTGAGCATGGTGACCGGGTCGTCGCCGGCGACCACGGCGGTGTGGATCCGGGCCAGCGGGCGCAGCCCGTGCCGGCTGGCCCACTCGCTGGTGGTGACGGCGAGCGCGGCGGCGCCGTCGGAGATCTGCGACGCGGACCCGGCCGTGACCACGCCGTCGGCGCGGAACGGGGTGGCCAGCTCACCGAGCTTGGCCAGCGACGTCTCCCGGCGGATGCCCTCGTCGGCGACGAACTTGCCGCCGTCGGCCAGCGCCACCGGGGCCAGCTCCGGGTCGAACGCGCCGGCGTCCTGCGCGGCGGCCGCCTTCTCATGGCTGGCCAGCGCGAACTCGTCGAGCTGGGTACGGGAGAAGCGCCAGCGTTCGGCGATCAGCTCCGCCCCGACGCCCTGGTTGAACGGCAGCGGCTGGTCGTCGGCGAAGCCCTCGACGCCCCGGTAGCGGTCCCGGAGCTGGTCGCTGAAGGGCATCCCGCCGCCGACGCTGGAGCCCATCGGCACCCGGGTCATCGACTCGACGCCACCGGCCACCACCAGCTCGGCCTGGCCGGACGCGACGGTGGCGGCGGCGAAGTGCAGGGCCTGCTGGCTGGAGCCGCACTGCCGGTCGAGGGTGGTGCCGGGCACCGACTCGGGCCAGCCGGCGGCGAGCACGCCGTTACGGGCGATGTTCCAGGACTGCTCGCCGACCTGGGAGACGCACCCCCAGACCACGTCGTCCACCTGGCCGGGCTCGATGCCGGTCCGCTCGGCGAGCGCGCGCAGCACGTGCGCCGAGAGGTCGACCGGGTGCACGGTGGCAAGGCTGCCCTTGCGCCGCCCGACCGGGGTGCGTACCGCGCCGACGATGACTGCGTCACTCATGTCTACTCCCCGGTAACCTGGCTGGGTCGATCCTACGTCGTCGGCCGGCCGTCGTCCGCCCCCGGGAGCCGGCCCGGTCCGGCTGGCATGCTGGAGCCGTGCAACCACCATCGTCCCCGGCCCGCCAGTGGCGGGTGCCGGCGGCCCTGCCGGTGGCGAAGCTGCTCGCCGCGGCCGGCCTGGTCCTGCTCGGGCTGGTCTTCGCCGACGGCGACCCGGTCCAGATCGCGCTGGCCGTCGCGGTGGGCGTCGCGCTCGCCGGCTGGGCGCTGCGCGACCTGCTCGTCCCGGTCCGCCTCGCCGTCGACCCGGCGGGGATCACCGTCATCGACGGGTACGCCGGCCGGCGGCTGCTGCCCTGGGAGACGGTGGAGGCGATCACCGTGGACCGGCGCAGCCGGCTCGGGCTCGCCACCGAGACGCTGGAGATCGACGCCGGGGAGTCGTTGCACCTCTTCGGCCGGGCAGACCTGGGCACCGAGCCGGCCGAGGTGGCCGAGGCGCTTCTGGCGGCCCGCCCCTGAGGCGAGGTCAGCCGGTCAGCATCGCGGTGCGGACGACCACCAGGCCGAGCAGCGCCACCAGGATGACCGCCGTACCGGCCGCCTGGAAGACCGACCGACGCATCCGCGGGGCGTACGCGAGCACCAGCGCCATCAGCGCCCCGACGACCAGGCCGCCGATGTGCCCCGGGACGGAGATGCCCGGCACGGTGAATGTGAAGACCAGGTTGATCACCAGGATCGGCACGATCGACGAGGTGTCCCGGCCCAGCCGCCGCATGATCACGAAGACCGCGGCGAAGAGCCCGAAGATCGCGGTCGAGGCACCGGCCGATGCCGCGTTCGGCGTGCTGAACAGGAAGGCCGCGACGTTGCCGCCGAGCCCGGCGACCAGGTAGAGCGCGAGGAAGCGCATCGGCCCGAGCAACGCCTCGAGGTCGCGCCCCAGCACCCAGAGCGCCCACATGTTGAGCAGCAGGTGCACCAGGCCGTAGTGCAGGAACATCGCGGTGACCAGCCGGTACCACTCGCCGGCGGCGACCCCGTGCGCCGGACCGAAGTCGACGTACGAGGCGTAGCTGATCACCGAGCCCCACTGGGTCAGCGGGGTACCGCCGCCCAGCAGGCCGCCGAGGCCGGAGCCGCCGGCCATCGAGTCGCCGCCCCGGTCGGAGGCGATGGAGAGCACCATCATCAGCACGTTCAGCGCGATCAGGGTGCGGGTCACCAGGCCCCGTCGGCCGGCGGCACCGCCGCCGAAGGCGGTGCGCGCCGGCCGTACGGTGCGGCGTCCCTCGCTCACGCACTCCGGGCACTGGTGGCCGACGGAGGCGTCCCGCATGCAGTCCGGACAGATCGGCCGGTCACAGCGGGTGCAGCGGACGTACGTCTCCCGGTCGGGGTGGCGGTAGCAGACCGGAGTGGTCGGCACCGACCCACCGGTGGCGTCGCCGGCCGGCCCGGAGCGTTCAGTCATGCGTGCAAAGGTACCTCGCGGGCGCGATCAGGCCGGGGTGCGCTCGATCTCGACCCGCTCGATCACCACGTCCTGCAGCGGCCGGTCGCTCGGGCCGGTCGGGGTGTTGGCGATCGCGTCGACGACCTTCACCGACTGCTCGTCGGCCACCTGGCCGAAGATGGTGTGCCGGTTGTTCAGGTGCGGCGTCGGCGAGACGGTGATGAAGAACTGCGAGCCGTTGGTGCCCGGCCCGGCGTTCGCCATCGCCAGCAGGTACGGCCGGTCGAAGCGCAGCTCCGGGTGGAACTCGTCGCCGAACTGGTAGCCCGGTCCACCCCGGCCGGTGCCGGTCGGGTCGCCCATCTGGACCATGAAGCCGCTGATCACGCGGTGCGAGATGGTGCCGTCGTAGTACGGCCCGCTGCCCGGCTGGCCGGTGCGCGGGTCGGTGTACTTCGCGGTGCCCTCGGCCAGTTCCACGAAGTTGCGGACCGTCTTCGGAGCATGGTTCGGGAAGAGCTCCAGCCGGATCGGGCCAGCGTTGGTGTGCAAGGTGGCGTAGACAGCCTCGGCCACGGGTACTCCTCACTCGTTGGTCAGTTCCATGCGGATCCTCCCATGTGCCCGATCTGGCAGTGCGGAGGCATCCGAAGGTGGAGGATGACGAAGGAACAACTCCCAGGAGGTGGGACCGTGTTTGGAATCGGGCGGCGCAAGACCCAGGGACAGCTCGCGAAGATCGAGCTCAACCAGGGCATCGGACACCTGCGTCAGGCCGCGAACCATGCGGCGAAGGGTGCCGGCGCCACGGTCGGCCCGCGGGTCCAGGCGGCCCGGGGCGCCGTCGCGCCGACCGCCGTCGTCGTGAAGGACCGGGCGTCGAGCGGGTTCGCGTCCACCGTCGCGGCCCTCGCGCCGCTGGCCCTGGCCGTGCGCAACGCGCAGGCCGGCACGGCGGGCAAGATGGTCGCCGACCGCAAGGCCGCCGCCGCGAAGCAGGCCGCGGTGAGCAAGAAGGCCAAGGCGAAGAACGCCAAGGCCAGCAAGAAGAAGCAGAAGAAGTCGGGCGGCATGATGACCGGCCTGCTGGCCGCCGGTGCGGTCGCCGGGGTGGCCGGCGCGATGGCCATGCGTCGCCGCCGGGAGCAGCAGGAGTGGGCCGAGTACGACCCGACCCGCGGCGTCGCGCCGGTGAGTGACGAGGTCGACACCCTGGTGGTGGAGACCCCCTCGCCCAGCGGCGAGAAGGGCACCGACGCCTCGACGATGTCCAGCGGCGCCGGCACGGCCGGTGGCCCGACCGGCGCGGGAAGCTCGGCGGTGGCCGGTGGCGACAGCGCGTCGACCACCCGTCCCGGCACGCAGCCGGTGATCCAGGCCAACGACAAGGTCCCCTCGGTCGCCGAGGGCGCCAAGGACGTCTCCGGTCGTCCGGCCGACGACCTCACCAATGCGCTCGGCAAGGGTGCCGCGAAGACCCGTCGCTGACACCAGGGACAATCGCCGGCGGCGCGGGAGGCGACTCCCGCGCCGCCGGCGTATCCGAGGAGTGAACCTCGCTTATCGGATCGCCGGGCGTGCGCCCGGCTCCTACAGTGCAGGACATGCCGCCGTCGAGGAGTGAGCCCCCGGCGCCCGGGGTGGAGTCGGCACGTCCGGCCCCCGCGGGTCCCCGGGCGGTGTCCCGACGGCGGATCCTGACCGGCGCCGCGGCCGCGCTGGGCGGCGCGGCCGCCACCCTCACCGGCGAAATCGGGTACGACGAGGCCACCGCCGACAGCAAGCTGCCCTTCTACGGCGGGTACGCCGCCACCGTGCACGCCGACCGGCGCACGCCGCCGCGCTCCTCGCGGGTGGAGGTGGTGTGGGGAGTGGACACCACCCGGCGGCTGGTCGCGTTGACCTTCGACGACGGGCCCGCGCCGAACTGGACCCCGCAGGTGCTGTCGATCCTGGCCGACGCCGACGCCCGGGCCACCTTCTTCATGGTCGGGCGCAACGCCCGCGAGCACGGCCACCTGGTCGCCGACCGGTTGGCCGGGCACGAGGTCGGCAACCACACCTGGGCCCACCTGGACCTGGCCCGGATGACGTACGAGCAGAGCCGCGAGGCGATCAGCCGGGCGCACGACGAGCTGACCCGGCTCTGGGGCCGGGAGCCCACCCTGCTCCGCCCGCCGTACGGGCACCTAGGCGGCAGCACGCTGCTCGCGGCGAACGACCTGGGCTACCAGTTGGTGCTCTGGAACCGGCAGATGCTCGAGTCGCAGTACGTCCAGAACCCCGCCGGCCTGGTCGACTACGTGGTCGGGGCGTGCACCCCCGGGACGATCCTGCTGGCCCACGACACCGGGCCGGCCGACCGGCTGGTCGCCATCCGGGGCCTGGCCGGAATGATCAAGGGGCTGCGCGCCCGGGGCTTCGACTTCGTCACCGTCTCCGAGCTGCTCGCCGCCGGTTGAGCCGGCGCTACAGCCAGCCGTTGCGGCGGAACAGGCGGTAGAGGGTGAACGACGACGCCAGCATCAGCGCCCAGACGCCCGGGTAGCCGTACGTCCAGCCCAGCTCCGGCATGTTCTCGAAGTTCATGCCGTAGATGCCGGCGATCGCGGTCCACACCGCTCCTATCGCGGCCCACGCGGCGATCTTGCGCATGTCGTTGTTCTGGTCGACGGTGACCTGCGCCAGCCGGGCCTGGAGGATCGAGTTGAGCAGGTCGTCGTAGGAGTTGACCTGTTCGACGGTGCGGCTGAGGTGATCCTGCACGTCGCGGAAGTACCGCCGGATCTCCTTCGGCACGTCCCGGTTGACCTGCGAGGTCAGCGTGAGCAGCGGCCGTTGCAGCGGGACCACCGCGCGCTTGAACTCCACCAGCTCCCGCTTCATCTGGTAGATCCGCTGGATCCGCCCGCTGCCCTGCCGGTCGAAGACGTCCGCCTCCAGCACGTCCAGGTCGTCCTCCAGCTGGTCGGCCACCTCCAGGTAGAGGTCGACCACCCGGTCGGTGATCGCGTACGCCACGGCCCACGGACCATGCACCAGCAGCTCGCGCTTGGCCTCCAGGTCGGCCCGCACCGGGGCCAGCCGGCAGGCGTCGCCGTGCCGGACGCTGATCAGGAAGTTCGGCCCGATGAAGAGCATCACCTGGCCGGTCTCCACCACCTCGGAGTTCTCGGTCAGCTCGGTGTGCTCGCAGTACCGGGCGGTGCGCAGCACCAGGAAGACGACCTCGCCGAAGCGCTCCAGCTTGGGGCGCTGCTCGGCCTTGACCGCGTCCTCGACCGCCAGCTCGTGCAGGCCGTACGTCTCGGCGATGGCGGTCATCTCGGCCAGCTCCGGCTCGTGCAGCCCGATCCAGACGAACGCGTCGCGTTCCCGACGGGCCGCCTCCAGCGCCTCGGCGTAGTGCCACTGGCCGGACTGGCGCTCCCCGTCGACGTAGAGACCGCAGTCGACGACGCCGCTGCGCTCCGGGCCGGCCGGCGCGGCCGTACGCGGGGAGCCGTCGGCGTTGAGGATGCGGGACATCGCGCGGACCGGGGCCGCCCAGGCGCGGGGGCGCGGCGCCCGTCCGGCGTTCGGTGTCGTTGACCGCTCCTGGTCCGTCATGGCGTCCCCCTCCCCCACGCTGCTGCGGCTTGCAGGTTACGCCGCCGCCGGGGTCCGGCCCGTCAGCGAGGTGCGGGGCGTTCCGAGCGTCCGATCCGGGGGGTGGGGGCCGTGACAGTGGTCACAGCTCGGGCCGCGGTGGCGGAGCCCGGAGCAGCCGCGGCGACGGCCGGGCGGGTGCGGGCACCGGCGCCGGGGTGGCGCCGGGTGGGCCGTACCGCGTCAGGGGGTGAGGGGCGACACGGCCCACCCGACGCCGTTGGGGGCGGGGGTAGTGCTGCGTGGCGTCGCCGTCCACCCCGCCGCGGGGGTACCGGCCCTGGTGGGGACGGTGCGGCGGTGGACGTGAGTGACGCTCGCAGCATTGTGGGCCGCCGGCCGGCCCTGGGGGAGTCCCAAGCCGGCCGGCATCGCCTGATTGTCGGAAACCCGACAGAAAATCAGCCGCGAACGGCGGCCACGGCCTCCGCCAGCCGGCGGACACCCTCGTCGATCCGGTCCGCGGTCACCGCGGAGAACGCCAGCCGGAGCGCGTGCCGGCCGCCCTCGATGACGAAGTCGCTGCCCTTGACCACGGCCACGCCACGCTCGGCGGCGGCCGGGGCGAGCTTCTCCACCAGCACGTCCTCCGGGAACTCGACCCAGAGGAAGTAGCCACCGTCCGGCTCCACGAACCGGGCCTCCGGCAGGTGCCGGCGCAACGAGTCGGCCAGCACCCGGGCCCGCTCGCCGAGCGCCGTCGACACCGTCTCGATCGACCGCTGGATGTCGCCGGAGACGCAGAACTGGTGCACGATCGCCTCGGAGACCATGCCCGGGGAGATGTAGAGGCTGGTCGCCTTCTTGGCGATGTCGGCGATCAGGTCGGCCGACCCGACCAGGTAGCCGACCCGGACGCCCGGGCAGACCGTCTTGGTGAAGCTGGACGCGTGCACCACCACGTCGCGGGTGTCCATCGAGAGCATCGACGGCAGCGGCTCCCCACGGAAGCGGATGTCGGCGTAGGGGTCGTCCTCGAAGATGATGAACTCGTACTCCGCGGCCAGGTCGAGCAGCTCACGCCGCTTCTCCAGGGAGAGGGTCACCCCGGCGGGGTTCTGGTAGTTCGGGATGACGTGCGCCAGCCGGGGCCGCACCCCGGACTCCAGCAGCTTGCGCAGCTCGGCGGTGTCCAGGCCGTCCGGCTGGATGGAGACGCCGTGGATCTCGCCGCCCATCTTCTGCAGGTTGAGCAGGGTCCGGTCGTACGTCGGTCGCTCCACCACCACCGCGTCGCCGCGCCGCACCAGGTGGTCGAAGAGGAACGCGTCGGCCTGGAGCGAGCCGTTGGTGACGAGCACCTGATCGGGCTGGACGCCGTGCTTGTCGGCGATCCACTTTCGCAGGGGTGGGTAGCCGACGGAGGTGCCGTAGGCCGTGACCCCGGCGGGGTCGGCGTCGAAGGCGCGGACGGCGGCTGCCTTGAGACCCTCGACATCCACGATGTCCAGCGAGGGAGCTCCACGGGCGAACGAGATCAGCTGCTCGGCGGTCATGCGCACGAGCCTAGGGCCTGCGCCGGCCACTCCGACCGGCATACACGCCAAGTTCAACATGCGGGCAGTGATCGATTGGCGGACCCGAATTCCGCTCTCGTTCTCCCTGCTGGCGGGCCGGGCCGGGAGTCGTCGGGGGAGGGTACGACGACTCCCGCCCCGGGGGTCAGCGCAGCGCGAGCCCCTGCTGCGCCCAGACCCGCATCAGGTCCCGGACCGAGATCACCCCGGCCACCTCGCGGCCGTCGAGCACCACCAGGTGCCGGAAGCCGCCCCGGGCCATCGCCGTCGCCGCCTCCTCCACCGTCCACTCCGGACCGGCGTAGACGACATCCCAGCTCACGTGCCCCCTGGTCCGCTCGACATCGCAGTCCAGGTCGGCTCCGATCGCGTTCAGCACGTCGCGTTCGGTCATGATGCCGATTCCCTCGGACTCCGGGTCGATCACGACCGCCGACCCGACACCGCGGGCCGACATCATTCGGGCCGCCTGGCGGAGCGTGTGCTCCGGGCCGACCACGAGTACCTCACTGGACATCGCTTCTCGAACCTGCATCACGCATCACCCCTGTGGGACGGCGGCACCGGTACCCCACATGGTGGGCCCTCGAGGCAGATCGGGACAAGACCGGTCAGCGGCGAGCTCCGCGGCGGCTCGCTACTGTCGACGCTGTGCCCACCGAGCCTCTCCGCTGCGCCGGCGCGCTGATCGTGGACGACGACGGCCGCCTTTTTGTCCAGCGCCGGTCCCCCGAGCGGCGCCTTTTTCCCAACACGTGGGACATCGTCGGCGGCCATCTGGAACCCGGTGAGGACGCCGAGGACGCGCTGCGCCGCGAGGTCGCCGAGGAGACGGGCTGGACCGTCTCGCACGTGCTGGCCCGGTTCCCCGCATTCCGCTGGACCGGCGACGACGGCCTGGACCGAATCGAGACGGACTTCCTGGTCCGGGTCGACGGCGACCTGAGCCGGCCCCGCCTGGAGGCCGGCAAGCACACAGAGTTCCGCTGGCTGACCGAACGCGACGTGGCGCTGCTGGACGAGAACCGGGACGTCGACGACGGTGAGATCCGGCGAATCGTCGAGGACGCGTTCGCCGCCCTCCGGTCCATCGGCCGGTGAACGAGGGCGTCGAGCTGGCCCCGCACCGGTTCGCCGGGCTGGTCGCCCCGGCGGTCGAACGGACCTTCGTCGCCGGCATGCTCGCCGGCCGCGACGGCGGCGGCGCCGAGTTGAGCCAGCGGTACGGCGGGCCGGCGGCGACCGGCTTCCTGGTCGAGTTCCGGACCCGGCTCGCCGCGCCGGGCGGGACGGTCGACGGGCACGGCTTCGCCGCGGTCACCCGGTACCGGGACCCGGCGGCCTGCCAGCGGGCGCTGGACAAGCAGGTGGCGCACGGCATGATCGCCCGCCAGCCCGACGGCGGGTTCGCCGCGACCGAACGCGGGGCGGACTTCCTGGCCGAGATCTACCAGGTGCACGGCGAGGTGACCGAGGAGCTCTGGGTCGGGCACGACGACCGGGTGGTCCGGCTGGTCGAGGCCCTCGGGCGGCTGCTGGCGTACGCGCTGCTGCTCGCCGACGCCCCGGACGCCGAGCCCGGCCCCGCCTTCGCCACCATGGCGCCGCCGTACGAGCCGGACGGCACCCCGCCCGGCGTGCTGCTGCTGAACCGGCTCAGCACGCTGCGTTACCACCGGGCGGACGCGCACGCCGCCGCGTGGACGGCCGCCGGGCACACCGCCGCGACCGTGGCGGACCTGCCGCCCGGACCGGAGCGCCGGGCCATCGAGCTGGAGACCGACCGGCGGGCCGGCGGGCCGTACGCCGTGCTCACCGCCGACGAGCGGCTGGGCATGCTGGCCGACCTGGCGGCGCTGCCCGGCTGAACGACCGTGCGCACCGGTTGGCCGCAGGACGACCGCCAGGTGGCGTTATCCTCCACGATGACCGTGGGTAGTTCGTGGGGAGGACGTCGGAATGATCGGGATGGTGCTCGCCGCCGGTGCCGGGCGGCGACTTCGCCCGTACACCGACACCCTGCCCAAGGCGCTGGTGCCGGTGGACGGTGAGACCACCATCCTCGACATCGCGCTGCGCAACCTCGCCGAGGTCGGGCTCACCGAGATCGTGATCGTGGTCGGCTACGCCGCCGACGCGGTCGTCGCGCGGCAGGCGGCCCTGGAGCAGCGGTACGGCGTCCAGCTCACCCTGGTGCACAACGACAAGGCCGAGGAGTGGAACAACGCCTACTCCCTCTGGCTGGCCCGGGAGCACTTCGCCCGTGGCGTGCTGCTGGTCAACGGCGACACCGTGCACCCGGTGAGCGTGGAGAAGACCCTGCTGGCCGAGCGCGGCCCGGGCGTCCTGCTGGCCGTGGACAACATCAAGCCGCTGGCCGAGGAGGAGATGAAGACCACCTTCGACGCGGCCGGCCAGCTCACCCGGATCACCAAGCTGATGGACCCGGGCGAGGCGTACGGCGAGTACATCGGCGCGACGCTGATCGAGCCGCAGGTGGCGGTCCCGCTCGCCGACGCCCTGGAGGCGACCTGGCGGCGCGACCCGAACCTGTACTACGAGGACGGCTACCAGGAGTTCGCCGACCGGGGCGGCGAGGTGCGGGCGGCGCCGATCGGTGACGTGCTCTGGGTCGAGGTCGACAACCACGCCGACCTGGCCCGGGCGCGGGAGATCGCGTGCCGCTACTAGCCCGGACGATCCTCACCCCGCTCCACATCGACGTGCGGCGGGGTGCGGTGGCGGACCTGGCCGCGATCCTGGTCGACGGGCGGATCTCCGCCGGGGGCGACGTGGCGGTGGTGGTCGGACCCGGGCAGGGCGAGCAGATCGCCGAGCTGATCCGGCCGAAGCTGCGCTCGGCGGACGTCTTCACCGTGGCGGGCGGCACCCTGGACGCCGCGGACGACCTGGGCGCGAAGCTGCGCGCCCGCTCGTACGACGCGGTGGTGGGGATCGGCGGCGGCAAGACCATCGACGTGGCGAAATACGCCGCGACCCGGCGCGGGCTGCCGATGGTGACCGTGGCGACCAGCCTGGCGAACGACGGCATCGCCTCCCCCGTGGCCAGCCTGGTCAACGAGGGCATCAAGGGCTCCTACGGGGTGCACATCCCGATCGCGGTGATCGTCGACCTGGACTTCGTGGAGGCCGGCCCGGAGCGACACAACCGGGCGGGCATCGGCGACGTGGTCAGCAACATCAGCGCGCTCGCGGACTGGGAGCTGGCCCGGCAGGTCCGCGGCGAGCCGGTCGACGGGCTGGCCGCCTCGCTGGCCCGGATGGGCGCCGAGGCGGTGCTCGCCCACCGGGGCGACATGACCGACGACGCGTTCGTCACCGTGCTGGCCGAGGCGCTGATCTCCAGCGGCCTGGCGATGGCGGTCTGCGGCACGAGCCGCCCGGCCAGCGGCGGCTGCCACGAGATCATGCACGCGGTCGACTCGCTCTTCCCGGGCACGGCCTCGCACGGCGAACTGGCCGGGCTCGGGGCGCTCTTCTGCACGTTCCTGCGCGGCGACCGGCGGCGCTTCGAGGAGATGTCGGCCTGCCTGGCCCGGCACGGCCTACCTCGACTCCCCGCCGACGTGGGCCTGTCCGACGAGCAGTTCGTCGAGGCGGTGCAGTACGCCCCGCAGACCCGCCCCGACCGCTACACCATCCTCGAACACCTCGCGCTGACCCCGGCCGAGACCCGACAGCGGCTTGGAGAGTACGCCGATGAACTCCGCGTCCACCTTGGCTGAGCCGACCCGGCCCTCCGTCGCCGACTTCTACCGGGTCAACCGGGGTGGCGGGCTGTTCAGCGAGTCGGTGAGCCAGCGCCTGGGGGCCATGTTCGCCCTGGTCGCCCAGCGGCTCGGGCTGCGCCCCACCGCGCTGAGCATCGGCAACCTGGTACTCGGGCTGGCCACCTCGGTGACCGTGGTGGCGCTCGCCGACCGGGTCGCCGCCGGGGACGTGCCGGCCTGGGTCGTCGGGCTGGTCGCGCTGGTCGGCTGGCAGGTCGCGTACGCGCTGGACTGTGCCGACGGGCAGCTGGCCCGGGTGACCGGCACGGGCAGCGCGGCGGGCGCCCGGGTGGACGTGCTCTGCGACGTGGCCGCCCAGATCGCCCTGGTCGCCGCGCTGGCCGCGACCGTCGTCGCGCAGCATCCCGGCGTACCGACCTGGCTGATGGTGACCTTCGCCGGCACCTGGATGGTCAACCTGGTGACCTCGGTGATGCAGTCCGGCCCGAACGCCGCCAGCATGGTCACCTCGACGTCGCTGCCGGTACGCCTGGTGAAGCTGGTCCGCGACTACGGCGCGGTGATCTTCGTGGCCGCGCTGGTGCTGATGGTCGCGCCCGCCCTCACCCTCTGGGTGGTCCTCGCCTTCACCATCGTCAACGGCGGCTTCCTGCTGGCCAGCATCGCCTTCTCCGCCCGCGCCTCCCTCCGCTGACCTCCCTCCGGCCCTCCGCCGGCCGCGGGTCTCAGGGGCGGGGGGCGGAGGGCCGGGCCACGTCGGCGTAGATGTCGAGGAGGCGGTTGGTGACCACGTCGGGGTGGAAGGTCTGCTCGTAGCGGGCGCGGGCCGTGGCGGCCAGGGCGGGTGCGCCGGCGCGGGCGACCGGGAGGGCGGCGGCCATCGCGGCCGGCTCCGGGGGGACGACCCAACCGGCGGTGCCGGTGACCACGCCGGTCGGCAGCGGTGCGACGCCGGCTCCGGCGACGGCGGAGGTGACGGCGGCGGAGCCGGTGCCCGCGGGCTCGTGCGGCGCGTCGGCCCCCACCAGGTAGGGGATGCCGCCGAGCGCGGTGCCGAGCACCGGCCGCCCGCTGGCCAGCGCCTCGATGATCACCGTCGGGAGCACGTCGTGCCAGGTGGAGGCAGCGATCACCACGGCGCTCGCCTCGATCGCGGCCCGTACCCCGGCCCGATCCAGCTGGCCCAGATAGAGCACGTCGGGTCGCTCGGCGGCGGCCGCCTCGACCAGCGGCCGCAGCTCCCCGTCACCGGCGACGCGCAGCGGGCCCAGCGCCCCGACCGGGTGCTGGCGCCACGCCTCCAGCAGCAGGTCGAGCCCCTTCTCGGGGGTGAGCCTGGCCATGTAGAGGAACCCGTCGCCGAGCGGCGCGGGCGCGCCCGGGTCCGGCACCGCGTTGGGCTTGACCACGATCCGGTCCGCCGGGATGCCGTAGTCCCGCAGGTGGTCGGCGATCGCCGAGGTGAGCGCGATGAACCGGTCCACCGACCGCCAGGTGCCCCGGTGCACGGCCAGGGTGGTCGCCATCAGCGCGCTCTGCGCCGCCGAGTTCCGGTAGCAGCGGTGCACGATCGCCGGCACGCCCAGCGCCCGGCCCTTGCAGTCCTGGCAGATCATCCCGTCCCGGAAGTAGATGCCCGAGGAGCAGACCTGCCGGTAGTTGTGCACCGTCTGCACCACCGGCACGCCGTGCCGGTGCGCGGTCCGCACCACCCAGGGCGAGATCAGGGGGTACGGGTTGTGCAGGTGCAGCACGTCCGGCCGGTGCTCGGTGATCAGCCGGCTCAGGTCCTCCTGGGCGCGCGGCGCCCAGATCGGGGAGATCGGCAGCAGCGCCTTGGCCGCCTTCGACATCGACGGGATCTCGTCGGAGCTGCGGATGAACGGCAACACCTCGACGCCGGCGGCGGTGAGCTGGGCGATCTCCGAGTCGACGATGGTGTTCTCGCCGGAGGGCTGGGCTTCCCGGTACCGGTTGTGCGCCACCACGATTCTCACGGGAAAGAAGGCTACCTTTGTACGGTGCCCGAGCTACCGGAGGTGGAGGCGCTCGCGGGTTACCTGCGTGAGCGCGCGGTGGGGCGGCGCGTCGACCGGTGCGAGGTCGCCGCGATCAGCGCCCTGAAGACGTACGACCCGGCGCCGACCGCGCTGGCCGGCCGGGCGGTGACGGATGCCCGGCGGCACGGCAAGTTCCTCGACGTGGTCTTCGACGGCGGCCTGCACCTGGTGGTGCACCTGGCCCGGGCGGGCTGGCTGCACTACCGGGAGGCGTTCTCGTCGACCGTCCCGCTCCGGCCGGGCAAGGGCCCGATCGCGCTGCGGGTACGCCTCGACGACGGCTCCGGCTTCGACCTGACCGAGGCGGGCACCCAGAAGAAGCTCGCCGTCTACCTGGTGACCGATCCGGCCCAGGTGCCCGGCGTGGCGAAGCTGGGGCCGGACGCGCTCGGCGCCGACCTCGCCACCTTCGCCGAGCGGCTGCGCAGCCGCCGCGGTCAGGTCAAGGGAGTGCTCACCGACCAGTCGGTGCTCGCCGGGGTGGGCAACGCGTACTCCGACGAGATCCTGCACGCGGCGAAGCTCTCCCCGTTCGCGATCAGCGACCGGCTCACCGACGACCAGATCGCCGTGCTGCACGGGGCGACCCGGGCGGTGCTCGGCGACGCGGTCCGCCGCTCGCTGGGCCAGCGGGCCGCGGAGCTGAAGGGCGAGAAGCGCTCCGGGCTGAAGGTGCACGCCCGGAAGGGGCTGCCCTGTCCGGTCTGCGGCGACACGGTGCGGGAGGTGTCGTTCGCCGACTCCAGCCTCCAGTACTGCCCGACCTGCCAGACCGGCGGCAAGCCCCTCGCTGACCGTCGGTTGTCCCGCCTCGTACGGTGAGTGACGACACGTTCCGATTACGGAGAGGAATCATCCCGGGCGCGTCGAAGGTCCCGGTCCACGCCTCTTCCCGACCCCCCATACATCGGTATAGTGGCTCGGTCCCCGGCTTCCAAACTGACGTGGAGCCGGCCGGATCCCCCGCTGGCAACACCAGACGCGATGTCCTTCGGGTCAGCGTCGGGCCCGATGCCCGCGTGGGAGACTGGAACGGTGGGCGACCCGAGCCCCTCACGGCGAGTGAGCGGCACGTGGCATGCGGGAGGACATGGGTGAGGTGACGACAAGCCTCCAGCGCCCGGTAACCAACACAGGCCGGAGCAAACTCGTGCGGCACGTCGACAGCTTCGAGATCCAGCCGCCGACACCGCCGTCGCACAACGGCGTACCCCGGTCGGCGTGGGCGCGTGCCCGCCGACGGGTCTCCCGCTGGCACCGGCCCTACATCGCGCTGCTCCTGCTGCTCGACTTCGGGGCGGCGGCACTGGCCAGTTGGATCGCCGTCCAGACCTTCGACCAGGCCGCCTCGGGCTTCCAGGACGCCAAGGAGTCCTGGTTCCACACGGTGGCGTTCGTGCTGCTCCCGCTCGGCTGGTTGATCATCCTGTGGGGCAACGGGTCCTACGACCGGCGATACCTCGGCCTCGGGCCGGACGAGTTCAAGCGGGTGATCCGGGCCGGGGTGGCGGTGGCCGCCACGGTCTCTTTCATCGCCTTCGCCACGCGGACCCTGCTGTCCCGGTGGTCGGTCGGCTTCGCCCTGCTCGGCGCCCTGCTGCTGATCCTGCTGGTCCGGTTCCTGGCCCGGTTCGTGCTGCACCAGGTGCGCAGCCGGGCCGGTCAGGCCGGGCACCGGATGGTGCTGGTGGGCACCCTGCCGGAGGCGCTGGAGGTCTACACCGCGGTCACCCGCAACCCGGGCGCCGGCCTGGTGCCGGTGGCCATCCACATCACCGACGGGTACGCCGCCGCCCGCGGCATCCAGACCCCCGTGCCGGTCTACGCCGGCCGGGACGTCCTCGCCCTGGTCCGCGAGGTCGGCGGGGACACCATCGCGGTCTGCGGCTCGGCCAGCGCCGAGCCGGGCGAGCTGCGCAGGCTGGCCTGGCAGTTGGAGGGCTCCGGCGTCGACCTGGTCGTCGCCCCGCAGCTCACCGACATCGCCGGCCCCCGGGTGCACATCCGCCCGATCGAGGGCCTGCCGCTGCTGCACGTCGAGGAGCCGACCCTGTCGGGCCCGGCGCTGCTGGTCAAGAACCTGCTGGACCGGGTCCTCGCCGGCCTGGGCCTGCTCCTGCTGGCGCCGCTCTTCCTGGCCATCGCGATCGCCATCCGGATCTCCGACCCCGGGCCGGTCTTCTTCCGCCAGCCCCGGGTGGGCCACGAGGGGCGCACCTTCCGGGTCTGGAAGTTCCGGACCATGTACGTCGACGCCGAGGAGCGGCTGGCCAGCCTCACCGACCAGAACGAGACCGACGGCCTGCTGTTCAAGATGAAGCAGGACCCCCGGGTCTTCGCGGTGGGCCGCTTCCTGCGGGCCTCCTCGCTGGACGAGCTGCCCCAGCTGATCAACGTGCTCTGGGGCGAGATGTCCCTGGTGGGGCCGCGCCCGCTGCCCGCCGACGACGGCGACTTCCTCGGCGACGTGCGCCGCCGGCTGCTGGTCCGGCCGGGCATCACCGGCCTGTGGCAGGTCTCCGGCCGCTCCGACCTGTCCTGGGACGAGGCGGTCCGGCTGGACCTCTACTACGTCGACAACTGGTCGCTGGCGTACGACCTGAGCATCCTGTGGCGGACGGTGGGCGTGGTGCTGGCCCGCAAGGGGGCGTACTAGCGCTCGGGGGCGGCACCCGTCAGGATCGCTGCGTGAGTGGCAACCTCTCCGCCGTCGTCGGCGTCGTCTCGCTGGTCACCGCGCTGGCCGCGGCGCTCTGGGCGGTGCTGCGGCTGCGCGGCCGGCGGGGAATCGCCACGGCCACCCAGCGGGCCACCTACGAGGTCCTGCACACCGCCGGCCTGGCCGCCGAGCCGTTGCGCGGCGGGCTGCACCCGGCCGGCGCGGCGAAGGCCGTACGCCATCTGCGGTCCCTGGTGGGGGCGGCCGGGCTGGCGCTGACGGACACCGACGCGCTGCTCGCCCTCGACGGGCGCGGCGCGCACCACGGCGACCAACTGCTCGCGGCGGCCCGACGGGCGGTGGAGACCGGGCGCTCGACGGTGCTCGGCGAGTCGGAGCTGCACTGCGACCGGGTGGACTGCCCGATCCGGGGCGCGGTGGTCGCTCCCCTCTCTGCCGAGGGGCGGGTGGTCGGCGCGCTGGTCGCGGTCGCCGACGCGCCGCCGGCGCCCGGGCTGGTCCAGGCCACCCTGGAGACCGCCCACTGGGCCGGCAACCAGCTCGCCCTGGCCGAGCTGGACTCGTCCCGGGAGCGGCTGGCCCGGGCCGAGATCCGCGCGCTGCGCGCCCAGATCAGCCCGCACTTCATCTACAACGCGTTGACCGCGATCGGCTCGTTCGTCCGGACCGACCCGGAGCGGGCGCGGGAGCTGATCCTGGAGTTCGCCGAGTTCACCCGGTACTCGTTCCGGGCGCACGGTGAGTTCACCACGCTGGCCGAGGAGCTGCGCTCGATCGACCGCTACCTGACCATCGAACGGGCCCGGTTCGGCGACCGGTTGCAGGTACGGCTGGAGATCGCCCCGGAGGTGCTGCCGGTGACGCTGCCGTTCCTCTGCCTCCAGCCGCTGGTGGAGAACGCCGTCCGGCACGGGTTGTCCCGCAAGCCCGGCACCGGCATGGTGAGCATCGAGGCCCGGGACGCGGGCGCGGAGTGCCACATCACGGTGGAGGACGACGGAGTGGGGATGGATCCGGCCACCCTGACCGCGGGGATCGCCGAGCTGGCCCGGGGCGGCAGCGACCCGAGCGACGACCAGGGCCACGTCGGCCTCTCCAACGTCGACGAGCGGCTCCGGTCGGTCTTCGGGGACCGGTTCGGCCTGGTCGTCGAGACCGGCCCCGGCTCGGGTACGAAGGTGAGCCTGCGGGTGCCGAAGTTCCACCCCGGCGTACGGGCGGGTTCATGAGCGAGCGGGCCTCGGGATTCCTCCGGGTGCTGGCGGTCGACGACGAGCCGCCGGCGCTGGACGAGCTGGCGTACCACCTGAGGGCCGACCCCCGGGTGGCCCGGCTGCACACGGCGGGCGACGCGACCGAGGCGCTGCGGGTGCTCCGCGACGCCGACGTGGACGTGGTCTTCCTGGACATCCGGATGCCCGGGCTGGACGGGATGGAGCTGGCCCGGGTGCTGCGCCGCTTCGCGCGGCCCCCGGCGATCGTCTTCGTCACCGCGTACGACGACGGCGCGGTGGACGCGTTCGACCTGGGCGCGACGGACTACGTCCGCAAGCCGGTACGGGCGGAGCGGCTGGCGGAGTCGCTGCGCCGGGTGATCGGCTCGCGGGTGGTCCCGTCGCACCCCGCGGCGCTCGCCCGGGCGGAGGAGGATCCGACCATCCCGATCGAGCTGGCCGGGACGACCCGGATGCTGCCCCGCTCGGCGGTGCGCTGGGTGGAGGCGCAGGGCGACTATGCCCGGCTGCACACGGCGGACGGCTCGCACCTGGTCCGGGTGTCGCTGGCGACGCTCGCCGAGCGCTGGGCGGATGCCGGGTTCGTCCGGATCCACCGGTCGTACCTGGTGCAGCTGAAGCTGATCGCCGAGCTGCGGCTGGCGAACTCGGGCTACGTGGTGGTGATCGACTCCTCGGAGCTGCCGGTCAGCCGCCGGCACACCCGGGAGCTGAAGGACAAGCTGGTGCGGGCGGCGAAACAGGACTGGAACCGGTGAGTCGGGAATAGAATTGCCGTTGGCGTACGCTGTACGGTAGGCCCTACGACAACAGGAGGCCGCCGTGACCGTGTTCGACCCCGCCGCCGAGTTCGACCGCCAACTCGACACCCTGTTCCGCCTCGGCTACCCGGCGCTCGCCGGGCACGGCGAGGACAGCTTCCGCGACCTCCTTGCACCGCTGCGGGAAGCCGCCGTGGCCGGCGCCGCCGGGCTGCCCGCCCCCACCGACGCCCGGGTGCCGTTCCTGCTGGTGACCACCCGCGACCTGGTCGGAGTGCCGGACCGGCTGGCGCTCACCACCCTGGCCGGGAAGCGCAAGCCCGGCTTCCTCGACCGGAACTTTCCCGAAGCCGATCTGCCGAAGTTCGACCCGATCAAGGAGCTGGAGGTGCCCGTCGGGCCGGCCTACCTGCTCTTCGACGTCGACCGAGGTGAGGAGTTCCGGAACCTCCCGCCGTCGGCCGCTGTCGATCAGATGGCCGCCCAGGACCGGCTGCCGATCACCATCGACGAGGGCATCGCGCTCGTCACCCACTTCCCCGCCGCCCTCGCCAGCAACCGGTGCTTCTCGCTGGTCGGCTCGCGCTGCGGGGACAAGCGGGTGCCGGCGCTCTGGATCAGCCAGGGCGCGCCGAAGCTCGGCTGGTGCTGGTACGGCAACCCGCACACCTGGCTCGGCTCCGCCTCCGCCCGCCCCGAGCGCGTCGGCCTGGAGTGACCGTCACCTCCCTTCTCCACCAGTCCCACTCGCGGGCGGGGCGAAAGGTTCCCGACACGCCGAAGGGCGCCCCGGCTCGGCCGAGACGCCCTTCGCACGAACGCCGGGATCAGCCGGAGACGCGCTCCGAGCCGATCGTGCCGGCGAAGGTACGCCGGGCCGGAGCCGCCGAAGCGGTCGTGCCGGCCGTGGCCGGGTAGACGTAGAACGTGCCCACCACGTCGGCCACCACCCCCGTCCAACCGGTCAGGTTCCAGACGTTGAAGGCGTCCTTCGGACCGATCCCGGCGAGCACCCCGTTCGAGACGGTCTGCCCGGCGGCCGGGTTCAGGTTGCTGGCCAGCGGCCGTTCGATGCCCAGGTCGGCCGGCCAGACGGTGAGCACGGTGCTCTTCTCGGGCGTCACCGCGGTCACGTTCATGGCCACCACCTGGGTCGCCTCGTCCACGAGCTGGGACGGGACGGTCACCGTCCCGGTCGCGCCCGGGCCGAGGTCCCGCAGCCCCTGCTGGATCCGGCTGTCCGCGATCCGCGTCGGACTCCTCGGGCGGAAGCGCAGCCCGTCAGTCACGGTCCCGTCGTCGACGACCCCGACCAGATCGACCACCACATGAGTGGTGGCGGACGTGTAGATCTTGTAGTTCGGCGCGCCGGTCGCCCCGCCGCAGCCACCGGCGGCGCACGGCACGGTCTGCACGTAGGCCAGGTTCGGCACCACCTTGCCCGCGGCGTAGTTGACCGTGGACACCTCGGGCACGCTGGTCGTACCCGACCAGGCGGTCAGGAAGCCGCCCTGCTGCGGGCTGACCGCGGTGATGTTCAGGACCAGCGCCCGGACGTGGGAGTTGAGGTCACCGTCCAGGAAGTCGATCCAGCCGTTGACGGCGGCGCCGGCCGGCAGCGGACCGCGGGTACCGTCGCGGGTGTCCAGGATGCGGTAGGGCTCGAACGGCTGGTACTGGCCGCCCTTGGCCGGGATGGAGGAAACTGCGACCCCGTCGCCGTAGAAGCCGACCACGTCGACCACCACGTCGGTGTAGCCGCTGTTGTTGTAGATCGCCACCTTGCCGTCGGTGCCGAGCTTGACGGTGACGTTGTTGGAACCCAACCAGCCCTTGGCGAAGTTGACCGAAGAGGCGGTCGGTCGTTGGGAGTCGGTCGACGGGTACACCGTCAGGAAGCTGCCGGCGGTGGGACCGGTGACCGTCACGTTCAGCACGACCGCGCCGATACCGGCGCTCGGCAGCCCGCCGCGACCGCCGACCTGAAGATTGATCTTGCCGGCCGGGCCGAGCTTCGCCTTCGGGGCACCGAGACCGGTACGGGTGTCCATCAGGCGGGTCGGGGTGACCGGGTAGTAGCTGCCCTTGTTGCTGTCGATGCCGTACGCCTTCAGCGGGATCGCTCGCCGCCCCGTCGCGCTGTTGTCGGGCAGGTACAGCACCGCGTTGTGCCACCCGGCCCGGGTCGGCCGGGCCCGGATCAGGATGGTGCACGTGGAGTCCGCCTGCACCGTCCGCCCGGAGCAGCCGTCCCAGTCGACCTGGAACGACTGGGGGTTGGTACCACCCAGCGTCAGAGAGCCGAAGGTGGTGGCCTGGCTTCCCACCGACTGCAGCACGACGGACTTCGTCGGGCTGTCCCCGAGGTACACGCCGGAGAAGTCGAGGAGGCGCGGCTCCGGCAGCACGGCGACGTAGCCGACCGAGGAGTTCCAGCGGATCTCGCCGGTGATCGCGGCCGGGTCGCCGTCGCAGTGGTACTCGTAGTTCGCGGCGAAGCCCGTCATGGTCTGGCTGCCGGTGTCCCGGACCACCTCCCGGACGGTGACGGCGCCGACCGCCTCGGTGCACCCGCCGGTGCCGGACTCGATGAGGTCGAGCAGGGCATGCGTGCTGTCCCGCCCGCGCGCGGTCGCGTACGTCTGCCCCTCGGTCCAGGTCCCGCCGGTCGGCGGCGCGGCGTCGAGGCGTAGCTGGTAGCTGGTGTCGGGGAAGGTCGCGGTGAGCTGGAAGGTGTCGTCGGCGGTCGCCGCGCCGCGCATGGTGGCGGTGGTGTCGTCGTAGACGAACGAGTCGAGGACCGGACGGGCGTGATGCTCCCCCAGGTCGGCGGTGAGGGCCGTGTACGGCGCGGTGGGCGCGGCGAGTGCCACCCCCGGCAGTCCGGCCAACACGCAGGCCCCGGCGACGACGCCGCCGAGAAGGGTGCGGAAGGTACGCAATGGACACCCCATGCGATCGAGAAGAAAGAGAAGAGAAGCGGGTGTCCCGCCGGCGCACCGGCGGGACACCCGCACTGCTCAGCGGTGCCGGACGGTGAAGTTCGTGTCCCGCACCTTCACCCGCTCGGCGTTCGCGGCCATCGCCTGCGCGACGGTCGGCGAGGTCGCCGTGCCGGGGTAGAGGTAGAAGCTGCCCACCACGTCGGCGACCAGGTGCGTGCCGCCGAGGTGGTTGTAGACGTTGAACGCGTCCGTCGGGCCGATGACCCCCCAGACCGCGTTCGACACGGTCTGACCGGCCGCCGGGTTGAGGTTGCTGACCCCCGGCCGGGCCATCCCGGCGTCCGCGGGCCAGGCGGTGAGGTACGTGCCGCTGTTCGGCGTCACGGCCGTCACGTTCATCGACAGCACCTCGGTGCTGTCGCTCACCATGCCCGCCGGGGCGGTGACCTTCTTGGTCGAGCCGGGGCCGAGGGCACCGGTCATGCCCAGGTTGATCCGGCTGTCGGCGATCCGCTTCGGGCTGAGCGGGGTGAACCGCAGGCCGTCGGGGTAGTAGCCGTTGTCGATCACGCCGACCACGTCGATCAGGAAGTTGGTCGTCTGCGAGGTGTAGACCGAGAAGGCGGGCATGTAGTAGCCGTCGTCACTGTTCCAGACCTGGCGGGTCCGGACCACGGCCAGGTTCGGCACGACCTTGCCGGCGGCGTAGTTGACCGTCGAGGCGGTCGGCAGGTCGCTCTCGTCGAAGCCGGGCCACGCGGTGATGTAGCCACCGCGCTGCGGGTTGACGGCGGTGATGTTCAGGACCAGCGCCTGAATCTTAGGGCTGAGGGACTCCCCGAAGTCGATCGCACCGTCGATGTAGTAGTCGGCGGGGACGGCCCCGCCGTCGGTGCGGGAGTCGAAGGCCCGGTACGGGTTCAACCACTGGTAGTGGCCGCCGATGCCCTTGGCGCTGATGATCGAGTTGTCCTTGGCGTAGTAGCCCACCACGTCGACCACCGCGTGGGTGTAGCCCACGTGGTTGTAGATGGAGACCTTGCCACCCGAACCGAGCTTGACCGTGACGTTGTTCGAACCCAGCCAGTTCGCCGCGAAGTTGATCGACGACGCGGTCGGCCGGGCCTCGCCCGCCGGGTACACGGTGAGGAAGCCGCCCGACGTCGGGCCGGTCACCGTCACGTTCAGCACGACCGAGCCGACGCCGGTGGTCGGCACGGTGGCCCGCCCGGTGACCTGGAGGTCGACCTTGCCGGCCGGCGCGAGCCGGGCCTTCGGCGCACCCAGGCCGGTGCGGGTGTCCATGATCCGGGTGGGGGTGAGCGGGTAGAAGGTGCCGGCCGCGCCGCGCTGGCCGACGACCTTCAGCGGCACCACCCGGCGGCCGAAGGTGGTGTTGTCGGCGATCAGCAGCTTGGCGTTCTGCTCACCGTCGCGGAACACGTTGGCCACCACGGTCACCGTGCAGGTGCCGCCCGGCGCGATCGTCTGGCCGGCGCAGGTGTCGTTGCTGACCGTGAAGAGGCCCGGGACCGGGCCGTCGACCGTGGTGGCGCCGAAGACGCTGGGCACGCTGCCGGCGGCGGTCACGGTGACGGTCCGGGCGGTGCCCGGGGACGCCACCTCGCGGGTGCCGAAGTCGACGGTGGTCGGGTTGGTGACGGCCGCGATGTAGTCGACGGACGACTGCCACCGCACCTCACCGGTGATCGGCGTGCTGACGTTGCCGCAGGTGTACCGGTACGAGGCGGCGAAGACGGTGATCCGCTGAGTGTCCGCGTCCCGCTCGAGGTCGCGCACCGTGAGGTCGCCGGAGCCCTGGCAGTCGTTGTGGTTCGACGTCAGCCGCAGCATCGCCCGGCCGGTGTCGTCCCGGAAGAGCCCGGCCGGGTAGGTCTGCCCCACGACCCAGCTCTGGCCCACGGGCGGCTGGGCCGCCCAGGCCACGTACTCGATGGTGGGCAGGTTCTTGGCCTCGAGCCCGAACAGGTCCTCGTCGCCGATGGTGGCCTGCATGAGGGCGTTGTCGCGGTCGTAGACGGCCGACTTCTGGACCGGGAAGGTCTGGTGGTCACCGAGGTCGACGGTGAGGACGGTGTACGGCGCGGTCGGCGCGGCGAGCGCCATTCCCGGCAGTACGGCCAACGCACAGGCCCCGGCGACAACCGCGCCGAGGAGGGTGCGGATTTTGTGCATGAACACCCCGTGGAAGAAGGGAGAGGGATTGTCGGCACAGAATATGGGCGGTGATCAACAGCGGCAAGCACGATAGGCCGGAATCCCAAGAAAGGGCATTTGGCCGCGTATCCGGATCAGTGCCCGCCGGAGCGCGAGAAAGGGCGCCCCGGCGATTCGGCCGGGACGCCCTTTCCGGTGTGTTGCGGGACTGTTACCGGCTCGACGAGACGTGCAGGGTCGGCCGGGTGGCGCCCCCCGCGAGCGACTGGCGGGCCGTCGCGGCCACCGGCGCCGGGTAGTAGAACGTGCCGACCACGTCTGCCACCAGGTGCGTGCTGCCCTGGAGGTTCCACACGTTGAAGGCGGCACTCGGTTCGATGATGCCGAGCACGCCGTTGGAGACGACCTGACCGGCATACGGGTTGAGGTTGCTGGTGGCCGGCCTCGCCACCCCGGGGTCGGCCGGCCAGGTGGTGATGACCGTGTTGAGGGTCGGCTGGACGGCGGTCACGTTCATCGCCAGCACACCCGTGTCGGGCGTGACCAGCGCGGGCGGGACGGTGACCGTGCGGGTCGCGTTCGCACCGATCGCGCCGGTGATGCCCTGGTTGATCCGGCTGTCCACGATCCGGGTCGGGCTCAGCGGCGAGAACCGCATGCCGAGATCGCCGTAGCCGTCGTCGACGACGCCGACCACGTCGACGAGGATGTGCGCCGACTGCGAGGTGAAGATCTTGAACTTCGGCTCACCGACGACGCAGAAGTTGCTGTCCTCGGTGCCCGTGCACGGGGTGGTCTCCACGTACGCCAGGTTCGGCACGTTCTTGCCGGCGCCGTAGTTCACCGTGGACACGTTCGGCCGTGCAGTCGCGCCGGACCACGCGGTCAGGAAGCCACCGGCGGACGGCGACACCGCCGTGATGTTGAGGACGAACGCCTTCACGTGCGTGTTGCGCTCAGGCGTGTCCTGGAAGCTGAGGGCGTAATCCAGCGCCTCGCCGGCCAGCGGCTTGCCCGCCGGGTCGTCCCGGGTGTCGTCGACGCGCTGAGGCTCGAACCACTCGTACTGACCGCCGGCCCGGTTGGTCGGGGTGTTGTCCTTGGCGTACCAGCCGACGACGTCGACGATCACGTCGGTGGAGCCGCTGTTGTTGTAGACGGAGGCCATGCCGCCGGAGCCGAGCTTCACGGTGACGTTGTTGGAGCCCAGCCAGCCCGCGGCGAAGTTCACCGAGGAGGCGGTCGGGCGGGTCACGCCCGCCGGGTAGACGGTGACGAAGCTGCCGGCGGTCGGGCCGGTGATGGTCACGTTGAGCACGACTGCGCCGACGCCGATGGTCGGCACGCCGCCCCGGCCTGCGACCTGGAGGTCGACCTTCGCCGCAGGCCCGATCTTCGCCTTGGGCGCGCCCAGGCCGATCCGGGTGTCCATCAGGCGGGCGGGAGCGACCGGGTAGTAGGCACCGGTCACGTCGGCCAGGTCCGCCACGGCCTGCGACGAGGTGGCGACCGGGGCGGCGGCGGTCGCCACGCCGGGCACCGCGGCCAGTGCACATGCGCCGGCGAGAGTGACGCCGAGCAGAGTGCGGATTTTGCGCATAGAAACCCCGCGAGTGAAGAGGAATGGGGATTGCCGACCCAGAGTAGGGGTCGGTGCCTACCCCGGCAAGACGGTCCCAACCGGCGGCCGGGGGCCGGTTTCCCGGCCCGTACCAGCGATTCTTCGGCGGCCCGAACCGCCCGGTCGCCGGTTGTCCACAGGAGTGAAGCGTTGTCCACACGTTGTCCACAGCCCCGGTGGACAGCCCTTGACATTCGCGCTGAGCAGGCGAGACTGCCCAGGTGGCCGCCGCCGACGATCGGGTCCCGGCCCCCCGGGCACCCCAGCCAGCCGGGCGGGCCCGGATCGTGCTGGCCGAGGTGTCCCGGCGCGACAGCCGCGCCGACCGCACCCGCACCGAGCTGGCCCAGCAGACCCGGGTCGGCGAGGCCCTGGTCCGCGGGCTGGTCCGGGCGCAGCTGGCGCTCGCCCTGCGGCTGAGCCTGTTGGTGCTGATCGGCCTCGGCGGCCTGCCCTGGCTCTTCGCCATCGCCCCCGCCGTCGGCCGGGTCACCGTCGGCGGCGTCAACCTGCCCTGGCTGCTGCTCGGGGCGGTCTCCTTCCCGTTCCTGATCGCGGTGGGCTGGGCGTACGTGCGGCTCGCCGAGCGGAACGAGCAGGACTTCACCGATCTCGTCCAGCGGCCGGAGCGCTGAGGTGGGCAACGATCTCGTCGTACCGGCGATCGTGGCGGTCACCCTGGTCACCCTCGGCATCGGCTTCTACGGGCTGCGGCTGGCCCGGACGACGTCGGACTTCCTGGTCGCGTCCCGGGCGATCAGCCCCACCTGGAACGCGGCCGCGATCGGCGGAGAGTACCTCTCGGCGGCGAGCTTCCTCGGCGTGGCCGGGCTGATCCTCAAGTACGGCGTCGACGTGCTCTGGTACCCGGTCGGCTTCGCCGCCGGCTACCTGGCGCTGCTGCTCTTCGTGGCCGCCCCGCTGCGCCGCTCCGGCGCGTTCACCCTGCCCGACTTCTGCGAGCTGCGGCTCGGCTCGCGCCGGCTGCGCACCCTGGCCACCGTCTTCGTGATCTTCATCGGTTGGCTCTACCTGGTCCCGCAGTTGCAGGGCGCCGGGCTGACCCTGGCCACGGTGGCCGGCGCGCCGTATCCGGTGGGGGCGCTGGTGGTGGCGGCCGTGGTCACCGCGAACGTGGCGCTGGGCGGGATGCGGGCCATCACCTTCGTGCAGGCATTTCAATACTGGCTGAAGCTGACCGCGCTGGCCGTACCCGCGATCTTCCTGATGTTGCAGTGGCAGGCCGACGCCCGCCCCGCGGTGACCCCGCCGGACGGCCCGGCGTTCCGCACCGCGACCACCGTCGTGGTCGAGCACCGCGCGGCGCTCACCTTCGCCGACGGCACCATCCAGGAGGTACGCCCCGGCGACCGGGTCGACTTCGCGGCCGGCGACCCGGTGCCGGAGGTCTCCGGGGTGGCCACCGACGCCGCGGACTGGCTGCTGCCCAGCGCGGCCGGGGACGACGACCGCGGCCTCTTCGCCACGTACTCGCTGATCCTGGCCACCTTCCTCGGCACCATGGGATTACCCCACGTGCTGGTCCGCTTCTACACCAACCCCGACGGCGCCGCGGCCCGGCGCACCACCCTGGTGGTGCTCGCCCTGGTCGGCGTCTTCTACCTGCTCCCCACCCTCTACGGCGTGCTGGGCCGGATCTACACCCCACAACTGCTGGTGTCCGGGCAGACCGACGCGGTGGTGGTGCTGCTGCCCGGGGCGGCGCTCGGCGACGGGCTGACCGGGCGGCTGCTCGCCGCGCTGGTCGCCGCCGGCGCCTTCGCGGCCTTCCTCTCCACCTCGTCCGGGCTGGTCACCAGCGTCGCCGGGGTGATCTCCACCGACGTGCTCGGGCACGGCTCGGTACGCGGCTTCCGGCTGGCCACGGTGATCGCCGGGGCGGTGCCGGCGGTGCTCGCCTTGAACGTCTCCGGGCTGGACGTCTCCCAGGTGGTCGGGCTGGCGTTCGCGGTGGCCGCGTCCAGCTTCTGCCCGCTGCTGGTGCTCGGCATCTGGTGGCGCGGCCTGACCGACCTCGGCGCCGCCGCCGGGGTACTGGTGGGCGGCGGCGCGGCGATCGGCGCGGTACTGGTCACCGTGCTCGGTCCGCCGCTGTCGGGCTGGCCGGCCACGCTGACCACCCAGCCGGCGGCGTGGACCGTGCCACTCGCGTTCACCGTGATGGTGGCGGTGTCGATGGCGACCCGACGCCGGCTACCGACCGACGTCGGGGCCACCATGCTGCGCCTGCACGCCCCGGAGGCGCTGCGGCTCTGATGACCGGGGATCGCTGCGGGCGGAACGTCGGGTGGCTCCCGACGGATACGGTCGGACCATGACTGGTGAGCACCCCGCGCTCGCGCTGCGTGGCCTGGCAAAGCGGTTCGACGGCAAGGTCGCGGTCGCCGGCGTCGACCTGGACGTCCCGGCCGGCTCCTTCTACGGCCTGCTCGGCCCGAACGGCGCCGGCAAGACCACCACCCTGTCGATGGCGGTGGGCCTGCTCCGACCCGACCACGGCCGGGCCTGGGTGCTCGGGCACGACGTCTGGGCCGACCCGGTGGGCGCGAAGCGGCTGCTCGGCGTCATGCCCGACGGGGTACGCCTCTTCGACCGGCTCAGCGGGGCGGAACTGCTGGCGTACCACGGTCTGTTGCGCGGGATGGACCCGGCGGTGGTCGACCAGCGTTCCGCCGAACTGCTCGACGTACTGGCGCTCACCGACGCCGACCGGACCCTGGTGGTCGACTACTCGGCCGGCATGAAAAAGAAGATCGGCCTGGCCTGCGCGCTGCTGCACGGCCCCCGACTGCTGGTGCTGGACGAGCCCTTCGAGGCGGTCGACCCGGTCTCCGCCGCGCTGATCCGCGACATCCTGCACCGGTACGTCGTCGGCGGCGGCACGGTGGTCTTCTCCAGCCATGTGATGGAGGTCGTCGAGCGGCTCTGCTCGCACGTGGCGATCCTCGCCGAGGGCACCATCAAGCGGGTCGGCACCCTCGACCAGGTCCGCGGCGACCGCTCGCTGGAGGAGGTCTTCGTCGAGGTGGTCGGCGGCCGGACCGCGACCGGCGAGGAGCTGGCGTGGCTGTCCCGGTGACCCCGACCGCCGAGCCGGTCCGGCGGGTCACCGCCGGGCACTTCGTCCGGCTGAAGCTGCGGGTGATGGGCAACAACTTCCGGGGCCAGGGTTGGCGGATCGCGCTCTTCGTGGCCGGCGCCCTGGTCGGGCTCTGGTTCGCGGTCGGCGGCTTCCTGCTGCTGGCGGCGCCGGGCTTCACCGACGAACCCCGGTACGCGCTGATGACCGCGGCCTTCGGCGGCGGGTTGCTGGTGCTCGGCTGGCTGCTGCTGCCACTGGTCTTCTTCGGCGTGGACGAGACCCTCGACCCGGCCCGCTTCGCGCTGCTGCCGCTGTCCCGGCGCACCCTGGTCACCGGGCTGTTCGCCGCGGCGCTGGTCGGCGTACCGGTGGTCGCGGTGCTGGTGGCGACCGCCGGTCTGGTGGTCACCGCCGGCGCGCTCGGCGGCTGGCCGGCCGGCCTGGTCGGCGCGGTCGGGGTGCTGGCCGGCGTGCTGCTCTGCGTCGCGGCCAGCCGGGCGGTGACCAGCGCGTTCGCCACCATGCTGCGGTCCCGGCGGGTACGCGACCTGGCCGCCGTGCTGCTGGCGGTCGTCGCCGCGCTGCTCGGGCCGCTCCAGATCGTGGTGCTCGCCGCAGTCCGGAACGCGGACTGGGACCGGCTCACCGGGGTGGCCCGGGTCGTCGGCTGGACCCCCTTCGGGGCACCGTGGACGGTCGGCGTCGACGCCGCCGAGGGGCGGATCTGGGCGGTGCCGGTGAAGCTGCTGATCACCGCGCTCACCATCGGCCTGCTGCTGCTCTGGTGGTCCCGGTCGCTGGAGTCGGCGATGGTCGGCGCGGTGAGTTCCGCGCCGACGAAGAGCCGGCGCGGGCCGGTGGGCGGTGCGGTCGCCCAGCTCTTCCCCCGGGCGGTCGGCTGGATCGGGCGGGACCGGTTCGGTGCGCTGGTCGCGCGGGAGTGCCGCTACTGGTGGCGGGACGCCCGGCGGCGGGCCAACCTGATCACCATCGCGGTGGTGGGCATCTTCGTGCCGGTGATGGTCAACCTGGGCGGGGCGAACTTCGCGGCCGGCGACGGCCCCGACTTCACCGCCGGCAACTCCTCGCCGGCACTGCTCAGCCTCTCGATGCTCTTCGTCGGGGTGCTGGCGTCGGTCACCCTGGCCAACCAGTTCGGTTTCGACGGCAGCGCGTACGCGGCGAACGTGGTCGCCGGGGTGCCCGGCCGGCTGGAGCTGCGCGCCCGGATGACGGCCTTCTCGGCGTACGTGGTGCCGATCCTGGGGGTGGCGTCGATCGCGATCGCCACCGTATTGGGAGAGCCCGGTTGGATTCCGGTGGCCGCCGGGGCGCTGCTCGCCGCGTACGGGACCGGGTTGGCGATCAACGGGTTCGTCTCGGTGCTGGGGGCGTACTCGCTGCCGGAGACGAGCAACCCGTTCGCGATGAACACCGGTGCGGGGGTGGCCAAGAGCTTCCTCACCCTGCTGTCCATGATCGCCTCGGCGGCCGCCGCCGTTCCGATGGTGGTGGCCGCGGCACTGCTCGGCGACGTCTGGCTCTGGCTGGCCCTGCCGGTCGGCGGAGCGTACGGGCTGGGCGCGGCGCTGCTCGGCTCGTACCTGGCCGGGGACGTGCTGGACCGCCGGCAGCCGGAGCTGTTGGCCGCCGTCACCCCGCGCCGCTGATGCCGGTCGTCGAGGCGGTGGCCACCGTGCCCGTACCCCCGGAGCTGGCCTTCGCGGTCTCCCAGACCACCGCGCCGGTGCGCTATCGCTGGGATCCGTTCGTGCGCGAGCAGCACTTCACCGACGGGGCGACCCGTCCGGGCAAGGGGGTGCGGACGTTCACCCGGTCCCGGCACGGCCTGGTCATGGTGAGCGAGTACGTGTCGTTCGCGCCGCCGACCAATGTGGGCATGAAGATGGTGCGCGGGCCGTGGTTCTTCGAGATGTTCGCCGGCGGCTGGCGGTTCGCGCCCGCCCCGGAACCGGGCCACACGGTCGCCACCTGGCGGTACAGCTTCCGCACCCGCCCGGCGTTCCTGCGGCCGGTCGCCGGCCGGATCGGCGGCTGGCTGTTGACGAGGGACATCCGCCGCCGCATCGCCGGCTACGCCGCCGGCTGCGCCGACCCGGAGGTGCTGGCCGCCGCCCGTCGCTCACTCACCCCCGACCACCGGCCGGACGAGGGTACGACCTGAGCCCGCCCGCCCCAAGCGGGCCGCTTCGTTTGCGGCATGTCGCGGGCACGGCAGGCGGCAAGATCGCGTCAGCCGGGGCGGATGGTGCGGAGCACGGCGACGAAGGCGCGCCAGGCGGCCGGGGCGACGGTGAGGGTGGGGCCGGAGCGGTCCTTGCTGTCCCGCACCAGCACCATGCCCGGCAGGTTGTCCGCCACCTCGACACAGTTGCCGTCATTGTCCGACCGGGTAGATGTGCGCCAGAGCGGTGTGACAGGGGTCATGACGTCACCTTCAGTTTCTTGATCAGATCGAGTGATGCATGCTCGGACAGGGCCTCACCGAGGAGATACTCCCACTTCCGCTGCACCAATCCAATCCATTCTGGATGGTCCGCGATCTGACCTCGCGCCGCATTGTCGAGGCAGAGCAGACGCTCTTTCCCGGGCAGCTCCGCGAGCACGAACCCACCCCCAAGCGAAACGTGCGCACCGCCATCGAGCGGCAGAACGTGCAGGCGCACATGGGGCAGGTCAGCACTCTCCAGCAGCCGGCCAAGCTGGTGATCCATCACAGCCGGTCCACCTATCGGCCGCCGCAGTGCACTCTCATCGATGACGAAGACGCACTCGGGTGGCTCCTCCCGGCACAGCACGTCCTGCCGGCTCATCCGCAGGCTGAGCAGTTCCTCGACCTTGTCGGAACGGTAAAGCCTGCCAGCGGTGAAGACAGCCCGGGCATACTCCGCGGTCTGAAGAAGACCTGGAACAAGACATGGCTCGAAGTGACACAGCCGGGATGCCCGCTCTTCGTGGCCTGGCCACGACTCAAACCAGGAAGGTGAGCTCCTGCCCTCGTGATCCTTGAGCATGCTGGCGAGGAGGCCGCCGGTGCCGAGGGCCTGGTCGGCGGCGACGGCGAACTCCATGGTCGGCCGGCGGCGGCCGGTCTCGATGGCGGCCACCGTGGAGGGGCTCCACGTGATCAGAGCCGCCAGCCTCTCCTGGGAAACCTCGGCACCGGCCCGGGCGGCCTTCAACGCCCGGATCCACATCTCGACGTTCATCCTTACCTCTCCGGTAAGTACGTGACCGCGCTGCGTAGTAAGCCCTGGCATCCTCCCCTGCCGCCCGTCCTGAGTCCAGGGTGGAGGGCGCGCGGCCCGGCCGGTGGAGGCGACGACCCGGCGGCCGGTCCTGCGTCGGGCCGCCCCGGTCATCCCCCGGCCGGGGCGGCCCCCGTCGAGGAGAGGAGATCAGCCATGTTCGGGTACCTCCGCCGGAGGAACGCGGCGCTGTGGTCGTACCGGAGGAAGAAGCTGGCGGCGCCGACGGCCGTGCCGGGCGCGAGCGGGCCGGCGCGGCTGGCGCCCCGGCCGAACCAGCCACCGGCGTGGGCGACCGGGCCGACGGTGGCCCTGCCGCGACCGGGCCGGGCCGGCTGGCTGACCCCGGCGCAGACCTGGCGGGCGAACGGCGGCCGCTGGTGACGGCCGTCCGGGCGTGTCGCCCCGGGAACCGTCACCTGACCGCGAGCGTGACGCCTCTCAGTCATAGATGTGCCTCTGAGTCATCACGCTCAATCGCACATCCGCTTCCGGCGGGCGACACGCCGCGGTCGGGCCGGTGAGCAGGCCGCACCTGCCGATGCGGCCGCTCTGGCGCTGCCGGGCCTGCGGCGCGCACTGGCCGTGCCAGCCCGCCCGCCTGGCGCTGCTGGTCGAGTACCGGCACGATCGGACCGCGCTACTGGTCTACCTGGGGAGCATGCTGGCCGAGGCGGCCGATCAGCTCGGCCAACTGCACCCGGGCGCACGCCCGGTGGAGCTGCACGAGCGCTTCCTTGGCTGGGCACGGGCCCGGGGCGGCACAATGTTTCACGTGAATCATGAGCCGGGCGCCGAGATCCACCACACCGATCCCTTCGCCGTCCCCGCCGGGCAGCGCTCGCCGGTCCGCCGGCTGCGCGGCCGGCTGGCCGCGCCGGTCACGCTCTGGACGGCGCCGGGGCCGGCCGGGCTGACCGTCTCTTCCACCCTTGTCGCCGAGGGGGAGCCGGACCGGCTGCTCGGGCTGATCGACCCGGAGTCGGACCTGTGGGCGGCGATCGAGGCGGCCGGCCGGTTCGCGGTGGCGCCGCTGGGCCCACCGCACCGGCAGCTGGCCGACCGGTTCGCCGGCCTCTTCCCCTCGCCGGGCGGGCTCTTCGCCACCGGGGCGTGGACCGACACCCCGTACGGCCCGGTCCCGACCGACACCGGCGGGTGGGCCGGCTGCCGGCTCGACACCGCCCGGGAGTACGGCTGGGCCCTGCTCGTCGAGGCCACCATCGAGGCGGTCGACCTGGCCGAGGAGACCACCCCGCTGCTGCACTACCGGGGTCGCTACCGGGAACTGACCGACTGAGCGGCTACCGCTCAACGGAGTGACCTGGGTCACTCGGCGCAGCCAGCGGACCGCTCGGCGCAGCCGCCGACCGGTCCCGATCACGGTCTTCCCCGGCGTGGAGCGCGCTCTCTACCGTGCGCGAAACTCCCCACGCCTGTGAAGGTGGTGATCCACAGATGTCCACGGACACACCCGCGTCCGCCCCCGCAGAGTCGGCGGCGGAGCGGTACCTCGCCGTACAGCGGTCGGACGAGTTCGCCGGGTTGCGTCGCGCCCTGCGCAGCTTCGTCTTCCCGATGACCGTCGCCTTCTTCCTGTGGTACGCGCTCTACGTGATCCTCTCCGCGTACGCGCGGGACTTCATGGGCACGAAGCTCTTCGGCAGCAACATCAACGTCGCGCTCGTCTTCGGGCTGCTCCAGTTCGTCTCCACGTTCGTCATCGCCTGGCTCTACTCCCGGTACGCCGACCGGAAGCTCGACCCGGTCGCCGACCGGATCCGCGCCGAGATCGGGGAGGTGCACCATGAACACGGTCCTCGCGGCTGAGGCGGGCGACACCGCCCGGAACCTCACCATCACGCTCTTCCTGGTCTTCGTCGCGATCACCCTGGCCATCACGGTCTGGGCGAGCCGGCAGACCAAGACCGCCACCGACTTCTACGCCGGCGGCCGGTCCTTCTCCGGCTTCCAGAACGGCATGGCGATCGGCGGCGACTACATGTCGGCCGCGTCCTTCCTGGGCATCGCCGGCATCATCGCGCTCTACGGCTATGACGGCTTCCTCTACTCCATCGGCTTCCTGGTCGCCTGGCTGGTGGCGCTGCTGCTGGTCGCGGAGTTGCTGCGCAACTCGGGCCGGTACACGATGGCCGACGTGCTGGCCTTCCGGATGCGCCAGCGGCCGGTGCGCACGGCGGCGGCGGTCTCCACCATCACCGTGTCGATCTTCTACCTGCTGGCCCAGATGGTCGGCGCGGGCGCGCTGGTCGCGCTGCTGCTCGGCATCAAGCCCGGCACCACCTTCCTCGGCATGGACGCCGACACCGCCAAGGTCGCCACCATCATCATGGTCGGCGCCCTGATGATCATCTACGTCACCGTCGGCGGGATGAAGGGCACCACGTACGTCCAGATCGTCAAGGCGTTCCTGCTGATGACCGGCGCGATCGTGATGACCCTGCTGGTGCTCGCGAAGTACAAGTTCAACCTGTCCTCGCTGCTCGGCGACGCCGCCGCCGCGTCCGGCAAGGGCGACGCCTTCCTCGAACCCGGGCTCCGGTACGGCGTCGAGAAGGCGGGCGACGCCACGCAGACCTTCTACAACAAGATGGACCTGCTCTCGCTCGGCATCGCGCTGGTGCTCGGCACCGCCGGCCTGCCGCACATCCTGATCCGGTTCTACACCGTGCCCACCGCCAGGGCGGCCCGCAAGAGCGTGCTCTGGGCGATCGGCATCATCGGGTCGTTCTACCTGCTCACCCTCGCCCTCGGCTTCGGCGCGGCGGCGCTGGTCGGCGGCAAGGCGATCACCGCGCAGGACAAGGCCGGCAACACCGCCGCGCCGCAGCTCGCCGAGGCCCTGGGCAAGGACTTCTTCGGCGGCGACCTGGGCGGTGCCACCCTGTTGGCGATCATCGCCGCGGTCGCCTTCGCCACCATCCTGGCGGTGGTCGCCGGGCTCACCCTGGCCTCGTCGTCCAGCCTGGCGCACGACTTCTACGCCAACGTCATCAGGAACGGGCAGGCCTCGGAACGGCAGGAGGTGGCGGTCGCCCGGATCTCCGCCCTGGTCATCGGCGCGATCTCCATCGCGCTCTCGATCTTCGCGCAGAGCCTGAACGTGGCCTTCCTGGTGGCGCTCGCCTTCGCGGTCGCCGCCTCCGGCAACCTGCCCGCGATCCTCTACAGCCTGTTCTGGAAGCGGTTCAACACCTCGGGCGCGGTCTGGGCCATCTACGGCGGGCTGATCTCCGCCGTCTTCCTGGTCTTCTTCTCGCCCGTGGTGTCCGGGGCGGCGACCTCGATGTTCCCCGACCACGACTGGCAGTGGTTCCCGCTGTCCAACCCGGGCATCCTCTCCATTCCGTTCGGCTTCCTCTGCGGATGGATCGGCACGGTGATCTCCAAGGAACGGGACGACGCCAAGTACGCCGAACTGGAGGTGCGGGCCCTCACCGGCGCCGGAGCGCACTGACCACCCAGCACCGGTACGGGGCCCCCGGCGTGACCACGCCGGGGGCCCCGCGCCACATCGGAGGGCGCGCCGGCGGCTCGGGCCGAGGCGCGTACGACCCGGTCGCTGAGTAGGCTGACCGGCATGAAGGTTGCCCCGCGCTTCGGAAGCGATCACCGCGTCCTGGTCACCGGCGGTGCCGGTTTCGTGCCGTCCCACCTGGTCGACGCCCTGATCGAGCGGGGGTGCACGGTCGTCGCGCTGGACAACTTCGTCACCGGCTCCAAGGACAACGTCGCCCACCTGGCGGAGCACCCGCGCTTCACCCTGGTCGAGGCGGACATCTCCGAGGGGCTGCCGACCGACCACCCGGCGCTCGCCGAGCGGTTCGACGCCATCCTGCACATGGCCTCCCCGGCCAGCCCCACCGACTTCGAGAAGCTGCCGGTGGAGATCCTCCGGGTCGGCTCGGTCGGCACCCTGCACCTGCTGGAGCGCGCCACCGCCGACGGTGCCCGGTTCCTGATGGCCTCCACCTCCGAGGCGTACGGGGACCCGAAGGAGCACCCGCAGCGCGAGACGTACTGGGGCAACGTGAACCCGATCGGCATCCGCGCGGTGTACGACGAGGCCAAGCGTTTCTCCGAGGCGGCGACCATGGCGTACCACCGCAGCCGCGGGTTGGACGCCGCGATCGTGCGGATCTTCAACACCTACGGCCCGCGGATGCGCCCGGACGACGGGCGGGCCATCCCCACCTTCATCTCCCAGGCGCTGCGCGGCGAGCCGATCACCGTGCACGGCACCGGCAACCAGACCCGTTCGATCTGTTACGTCGACGACCTGGTGCGCGGGATCCTGCTCCTGCTCGACTCCCGCGAGACCGGGCCGATCAACTGCGGCACCGAGCATGAGATGAGCATGCGGCAACTGGCGGAGACGATCGTGTCACTCTGCGGCAGCGAATCCCAGGTGACCTACGTCACCCGCAGCTCGGACGACCCGGAGAAGCGCCGCCCGGACCTGACCCTCGCCCGGGAGCTGCTCGGATACGAGCCGACCGTGACGCCCGAAGAGGGCCTGCGACGCACGATTGACCACTTCCGCGAGCGGGTAGGGTAACCCCTTCCCCGGCACGCGGAGCGTCTTCCGCCATTCTCCTTCGGGCAACTCTCGACTCGGCTACGTACGCTGAGACGCATGTCAGCGACATCGTCTGCCGGCGCCCCGCTCCCGTACCTGCACCGGAGCTCCGGGCGCGCCCCGGTTCCCGGCTCCGCTCCGGGCGCCGTCACGCGCCCCCGCTCGTCCGGCTCGCAGTGGTATCCGTCGTACGACGAGGCCCCGGGCCGCACCGGCGGGCCGGGCGGCCCGGGCGGACCCGGCGGGCCCCAGGACCCGGGCGGGCCGGGCGGCCCCGGTGGGTCGGGCCGGCGCGGCCCACGCCCCCGCTGGGGGCGGATCGGCCTGGTCGCCGGCATCGTGGTGCTGGTGCTCGCGCTGCTCGGCGGCATCGGGGCGTGGTTCTACACCCGCAACCTCAACGAGGACCTGGCCCGCACCGACCCGTTCTCGCAGATCACCGGCGGTCGCCCCGCCAAGGCGGTCGACGGCGCGCTGAACATCCTGCTGGTCGGCTCCGACTCGCGGGACCCGGACGCCCCGGTGGACAAGCAGAGCCAGTGGCGCGCCGACACGATCATCGTCATGCACATCCCGGCCGACCACAAGGCCGCCTACCTGGTCTCCATCCCGCGGGACCTGTACGTGCCGATCCCGGAGAGCGCCGGCGCGGAGTGCGGCTCCGGCCAGCGCCACAAGATCAACGCGGCGTTCGCCTTCGGCGGCCTGCCGCTGGCCGTACGGACCGTCGAGTGCTTCACCGACGTCCGGATCGACCACGTGATGGCGATCGACTTCGGCGGTTTCAAGGAGGTCACCGACGCTCTCGGCGGGGTCGACCTGAAGGTGGAACAGAGCATCACCTCGATCCACAAGCCCTACCGGAAGTTCACCAAGGGCACCATGCACATGGACGGCGCCACGGCGCTGGACTGGATCCGGCAGCGCAAGCAGTTCCCGCAGGGCGACTTCGCGCGGATGCGCCACCAGCAGGAGTTCCTCAAGGCGCTGATGGACAAGGCGGCGAGCACGGGCACGCTGACCAATCCGAAGAAGCTGAACGACTTTCTCCAGTCGGTCACCGACGCGGTGACCGTGGACAACGGTTTCTCGCTGACCGACATGGCGTTGCAGTTCCGCAATCTGCGCGGCGAGAACCTCACCTTCATCACCAGTCCGAACGGTGGCAGCGAGACGATCAACGGGGAGTCCGTGGTGGTCTCCGATCGGGAGAAGGCGTTGTCGATGTACAAGGCGATGTCCGCCGACACCATGGCCGACTGGGTGGCGGCCAACCAAAAGACGGACGTAACGGGCAGAACGAACTGAGCCGGCACCCCGGCGGCCGGGTGCTCCGGCCGCCGGGACGGCCCGCCGGGCGGGCGAGATGTCGGCGAGGTTTCGACGAGCGTCATCAGAGGTCGTTTCTCGGCGGGTCGGTCATCGCCCGCCAACCACCGACCAGACCCCGTTGCCTCACCCGTTCGGATGATATTCGTAGGCAACTGTCGGAATGATTAAGAATTGGGTGTCTGACGACCTCGCCTTGGCGAGGGGCGGTCCGTAAAGTGATCCACCGCCCCCCGATCCTCGAGCTGGAGCACGCATGCCGGTTCAGACCAGCCCCCGCCCGACGTCGCAGGAGTTCGACACCCCGCCCCGGGTGTCCGCCACCATCCCCTCGCAGGGTGGCCGCGCCGGGCGGCGTGCCGACGCCGGCACCCGCAAGCGGACGAAGCGCAAGGATCCCCTGTGGGCCCGGATCACCCTGGTCTTCGGTGCGGTGCTGATGATGACCAGCGGGATCGCCATCGTCGGCAGCAAGGCGCTGATCAGCCAGGCGACCGGCGGCATCGCCCAGAAGAACCTGCTGGGCGGCGCGGGAAAGAGCGACGCCGAGGGCGGCGCCAACATCGACGGCCCGATCGACATGCTGCTGCTCGGCGTCGACGTCCGGCAGAACTGGGCCAAGGACGACATCCGGTCGGACAGCATCATCCTGCTGCACATCCCGGCCAGCCACGACCAGGCGTACCTGATCTCGATGCCGCGGGACACCGAGGCGCAGATCCCGGCGTTCGAGAAGAGCGGCTACCGGGGCGGCACCGACAAGATCAACGCCGCGTTCCAGGCCGGCGCCCGCAACGGCGGCGGCTGGGAGGGCGGCGCCCAGCTGATGGCCCAGACGATCAAGAACATGACCGGGGTCAGCTTCGACGGCGCCGCGATCATCAACTTCGGCGGCTTCAAGACCGTCATCGACACGCTCGGCACCGTCCGGGTCTGCGTCAGCCACGAGGTGAAGTCGATCCACACCTCGGTCGTCGACGGCAAGCAGATGTGGAACACCGAGGCCCAGAAGACCGGTCGCCCGATGACCCCCACGGTCTACAAGAAGGGCTGCCAGGAGATGAACGGCCTCCAGGCGCTCGACTACTCCCGCCAGCGCTACGGCCTGCCGAACAGCGACTACGACCGGCAGCAGAACCAGCAGCAGGTGATCAAGGCGATGGCCCGCAAGGCCACCGACAAGGGCGTGCTGACCAACCCGGTCAAGCTCAACCAGCTGATCAAGGCGACCAGCAAGGGCCAGGCGTTCATCCTGGACACCGGCGGCATCCCGGTGCCCGACTTCGTCTTCGCCATGCGCGGCGTCACCGCCAACGAGCTGACCATGCTGCGGACCAACGGCGGCACCTACCACGGCAACGCCAACCACCGGGAGACGCTGGACCAGCAGACCCTGGACATGTTCCGGGCCGTCAAGGAAGACCGGCTCGCCGAGTTCGTGTACGCCCACCCGAACGTGCTCTCCACCCGCAAGTGAGCCGGCTCCACCGAAGCGGCCACACCGGGAGTGACCGAACCGTAGCCTGATGTGAGGAGTTCTCACGTCACGGCCAGGGGGAGGGCGCCACGTCCAGGTCAGTGCGCGCCCACCGGGGGCGGGGCGACCCGCCGGCCCGGCCCGGACGCCGCTGGCCCCGGCTGCTGCTGGGCGTCGGTCTGACCCTGCTGCTGCTCGCCGTCGCCGGCGTCGTCGGGATGAAGGCGCTGACCTCCCGGTACGACCGCACGGTCAGCCGGGAACAGCTGCTCGCGCCGGACGCCCGGAACTCCCGCACCGACCTCTCCCGCGGGCTCAACTACCTGCTCGTCGGCTCCGACCGGCGGGCCGGGTCCGGCGCGCCGGACCAGCGCTCGGACACCATCCTGATGGTGCACGTCCCGCCCGGCATGCGGCAGGCGTACCTGATCTCCATCCCGCGCGACCTGCTGGTCGCCATCCCGCCCGCGGGCAACGGCTACCGCGGCGGCCAGGACAAGATCAACGCCGCGTACGACCACGGCGGCGGCGGCGAGGGCGGCACGAGGCTGCTCTCGGCCACCCTGTCCCGGCTCACCGGCGTCCGCTTCGACGGCGCGGCCCTGGTCGACTTCACCGGCTTCCGCCAGGTCATCGACCTGCTCGGTGGGGTGCGGATGTGCGTCGACACCCAGGTCCGCTCGGTCCACACGAAGACCCTGTTCACCCCCGGCTGCCAGCAGATGGACGGCGCCCGGGCGCTGGACTACGCCCGCCAGCGCTACGACCTGCCCAACGGCGACTACGACCGGCAGCGGCACCAGCAGCAGCTGCTCCGGGCCATGCTGGACCGGGCCGGGCAGACCGACCTGCGCGGCGACCCGGTCAAGCTCGACCGCGTGCTGCGCGCCGTCGGCGGCTCGCTGACCGTGGACACCAACGGCGTACCCCTGGACGATCTGGTCTTCGCCCTCCGGTCGCTGCCGTCCGACGCGCTGCACGGCGTCCAGGTGCCGTCCTACCCGCAGACCATCGACCAGGTCTCCTACGTGGTGCTCGACAACGGCGGCGGCGGCCTCTTCGACGCCGTCCGCGGCAAGCGGGTGGCGGGCTGGGTCCAGGCCAATCCGCGCTGGGTGAATCGGCTTTGACGCCACACCGGCCCGCCCCGCGACGGCCGCCGGGGCGAGGACCTAGGCTTGGTACCCGTGTTCGGACCCCAGGTACCCAGCGTCCCCGTGACCGAGATCCACGACGACATCTACCTGCTCGACGTCCGGGAGGACGACGAGTGGACCGCGGGGCACGCCCCCGGTGCGCACCACCTGCCGATGATGCAGCTGCCGGGCCGGCTCGCCGAGGTGCCCACCGACCGTGAGGTGGCCGTGGTCTGCCGCTCCGGCGGACGGTCCGCCCAGGTGGTCGGCTATCTGCTCAACAACGGCTGGGAGCAGGTCCGCAACGTCGACGGCGGCATGCGGCACTGGGAGGCCGTCGGTAAGCCCGTGGTCGGCGGGGACGGGCAGCCCGGCCGCATCATCTGAGCGACGACGGATGGGCACGCCACTGGTCTTCGCGCACCGCGGCGCGTCGGCCGACCTCCCGGAGCACACCCTCGCGGCGTACCTGCGGGCCCTCGACGAGGGCGCCGACGGGCTGGAGTGCGACGTCCGGCTGACCCGCGACGGGCACCTGGTCTGCGTGCACGACCGCCGGCTGGACCGGACCAGCAACGGGCACGGCCTGGTCAGCGCCCGGACCCTGGCCGAGCTGGAGACGCTCGACTTCGGGTCCTGGCACCCGGGCCGCCTCGCCGTCGACGAGGCCGAACCGCTGGACGACTCGCACACCCGGCTGCTCACCCTGGAACGGCTGCTGGCGGCGGTGCTGGCCGCCGGCCGGCCGGTCCGGCTGCTGGTGGAGACCAAGCACCCGTCCCGCTACGGCGGCGACGTCGAGCGGAAGCTGGTCACCCTGCTGCGCCGGCACGGGCTGGCCGAGCCCGGGCCGGACGATCCGGTCCGGGTCACCGTCATGTCCTTCTCCGCGTTGGCCGTCCGCCGGATCCGGGAACTCGCGCCCACGCTCCCCACCGTGCTGCTGCTGGAGATGCTGCCCCGCTGGGTGCCGCTCGGCCGGCTGCCGTTCGGCACCCGGATCGCCGGGCCCGGCATCGCCCTGGTGCGGGCCCGCCCCCGGCTGGTGCCCGAGCTGCGCGCCGCCGGCCACCAGGTGTACGTCTGGACGGTCAACGAACCGGAGGACCTGGAACTGGTCCTCGCCACCGGGGTGGACGGGGTGATCACCGACCGGCCGGCCCGGACGCTGGCCCGGCTGGGTCGCTGAGCCCGCCGGGGCGGGGGTGCCCGGACAGCGGTCGACGGGGCACACTCGGGGCATGCCGGAGCGTACCGATCTCGCCGCCCTCATCACCGGCCACAGCGCCGTGATCGAGATGATCAATTCCGGTGACGCGGCCCTGCCCGTCCTCACCGAGCTGCTCCGGGTGGCCCGCGCGGCGCTCGGCGCGGCCAGCCTCGCCTTCGTCGAGTTCGGCCCGGCCGGTGGCCGGGTCATCGCCGCCAGCGGCGCCGCCGCCGAGTGGACCATCGGCCGGCCGCTGCCCGCCGCCGACCCGGCCACCATCTGCCTGCTCGCCGGCCCCCGCGTCCGCCAGGTCCGGGTGGACCACCTGCCCGGCCCGCTCGCCGGCGAACTGGTCGCCCGCGGGCTGCGCCGGATGGTGGTGGCCCGCGCCGAGATCGGCGGGCTCACCGTCGGCAGCCTGCACGCCCTCTACCCGGACGGGGAGGAGTCCGAGGACGCCGTCCAGCACACCACCCTCGGCTACCTCGCCTCCTGCATCGCGCACATGTACGGCGACCAGAGCGGGCTGCCCGTGCACGGTGACGGCCCGGTGGTCGCCGCGCTGGCCGACGGGCTGGCCGTGGTCGACCGGGACGGCCACGTCCGGCTCTGGAACCCGGCCGCCGTCCAGGTCACCGGCCGGTCCGCCGCCGAGGCGCTGAACCACCCGCTGCCGTTCCCGCTCCCCCCGTCCGGCCAGGTGCTCGACCACCAGCTGCCCGACGGCCGCTGGCTCCGGATCACCTCCGGCGAGCTGCCCGGCCCCGGCACGCTGCACGTGGTGACCTTCCGGGACATCACCGACCAGCAGCGCCGCGACTCCGAGCGCGACCTCTTCGTCGCGGTCACCAGCCACGAGCTGCGTACCCCGGTCACCGTGATCAAGGGGTACGCGGACACCCTCACCGACCACTGGGAGTCGCTGACCGAGCACGACCGTCGGCTGGCCGCGCGGGTGATCGGGCAGCGCGCCAACGAGTTGGCCCGGCTCGTCGACCGGCTGCTCACCTCGGCCACCGACGGACGCCCGAACGGCGACCCGACCGTCCCGTTCGACCTCGGCGACGCGCTGCGCGCCACGGTGCCGGACCTCCCGGCGGACCTGCGCCACCGGCTCGTCCTCGACCTGCCGGCCGACCTGCCCAAGGCGCTCGGCGACCGGCACAGCATGGCCACCGTGCTGACCGAGCTGGTCACCAACGCCGGTAAGTACTCGCCCCCGGACACGCCGATCGAGGTCACCGCCGGCAGCGACGGGCAGACCGTCTCGTTCCGGGTCAGCGACCGGGGCATCGGCATCCGTCCGGAGCACGTCGAGCGGGCCTTCGACCGGTTCTGGCAGGGCGAGTCCGGCGACCGCCGCGGCTACCCCGGGGCGGGTCTGGGGCTCTATCTCGTCCGCCGGATCGTTGAACAGCAGAATGGTTGGGTATCCCTCCGGCCGAGAAAAGGTGGCGGTACGGTCGCAGAGGTGCGGCTGCCGCGGGGATGACCCGCCGCGCCGGCGGGCGTACGGGGAGAGGGAGCGGGGTGTCGACGGGAGCGGTCGAGCGGTCGTGGTGCGTGGTGGTCCCCCACCACGCGACCGGAGCGCGACTGGCCCGGCACCGGCTCGCCGACGAGCTGGCCGAGGTCGTCCCCCCGGTTCTGCTGGCGGACCTGGTGGCGGTCCTGGCGGAGCTGGTCGGCAACGCGGTCCGGCACGCCGACCCGCTGCCCGGCGGGGTGGTCCGGGTGGCCTGGCGGCTGCGGAGCACGCCCACCGGTCCGAGCGTGTCGGTCCGGGTGACCGACGGCGGCGCGGCGGCCGGGCCGCGGCTGCGGGCGGCCAGCCCGGACGCCGTCGACGGCCGGGGCCTGCACATCGTCGCCGGCCTGGCCAGCCGCTGGGGTGTCGACCGGGACGGCCTGGGCCAGAGCGTCTGGGCGGAGTTCGACCCGGCCGGCACGGCCCGACCGGACCTCGTTCCGGCCGGCTGACCGGGGGATCGGGGCGGGTCCTGCCCACCTTGTCGACGCGCGGGCTCTAGGCTGTCTCGCCGTGAGCAAGCGTCGAAAGAACCAGCGCGTCGTCGAAGCCGCCCCCCGCCGGGAGAAGGTCCGGGACGTCTTCGTCCCCCGTCCCTTCGAGGGGCTCGTGGACGAGCCGGAGTGGATCGCCCTGCGCGAGCTCGTACCGGCCGCGTCCGCGCCGCTGCGACTCACCCCCGAGCTGGTCGAGGAGTACGGCGACCGCCCGGTCACCCTGGCCACCGTGCTCCCGATGGCCGCCCCGGCGATGACCAAGCCGGACGGGCGGGTCTTCATCGGCCTCCAGCGCCACCAGCAGTCCGGGGACGTCTCCCGTGACCTGGCCGACGCGCTGCTCAGCGCGCTGCGCACCGAGCCGGGCGGCCAGGTCTCCGTGCCGCCGCTGCCCGGCCCCGGCCCGCGCCTGCAGGACATCCTGGTGGACGGTCCGCTGCAGATCACCATGCACGACGGGTTCGACTTCTGGCTCGACCCGGGGGCGACGAACGACCCGAACGTCCAGGCCTCCCTGGAGCGGGCGAACGCGGCGATCTACCCGACGGTCCGGCTGGCCGCCGCCAAGGCCGCGTACTGGTGCCAGGTGCCGGAGAAGGCGCACGTGCGCTGGGTGCTGGGCGACGACGAGGACGCCGCGCTGGACGCGCTATCCCGGCTCTCCGCCGCCGGCAGCCTCACCCTGGGCGAGGGCACGAAGTTCGCCGGCATGTTCCGGGCGCACGGCCGGCTCGCGCCGGTCTGGGACCTCCCCGAGGACGTGCCGGCGGGCGACTGGGAGGAGCCGGTGGCCGGCTTCGCCAAGCGCTACGCCGACGCCCTGACGGAGACCGCCCCGCTGGACGCCGCCGGCCGCCGCGCCCGCCAGGGCCTACTCGGCCGCCAACTAACCCTCCGCTAACCCCGCCCCCCACCCCCGCCCCCGCCACCGCCCCCGGCGATCTTGCGCTTTCGGCCCGCGTAGTGCACTATTCGCCCCTTTTTTCGGGGCCGAAACTGCAAGATCGCGGGGCTGTCGGCGTCCGCGTGCTGGTTACGGGGTGGGGTGCAGCGGGTCGCGGGTCAGCGGGCAGGACATGCAGCGGGGGCCGCCGCGGCCGGAGCCGAGCTCGGAGCCGGCGATCGGGATGACCTCGATGCCGGCCCGTTCGAGCTGCGCGTTGGTCTCCACGTTGCGTTCGTAGCCGACGCAGAGCCGCGGGGCCAGGGCGAGGGTGTTGTTGCCGTCGTCCCACTGTTCGCGCTCCGCGGTGACCGGGTCCAGGCCGGTGTCGATCACCCGGAGCTGGTCGATGTCCATCGCGTCGGCGGCGGCGCGCAGGAACGGCGCCGGGCCGTCCACCTGCGGCTCGCCGTCCGGGCCGGCGACCACGGTGTACGCCGACAGGGTGCTGGCGATGTTCGGGTACATCAGCACCGCGTCGACGTCGACCATCGTGCAGACGGTGTCCAGGTGCATGGTGGCCCGCTCCTGGGCGATCGGCACCACCAGCATGGTGTGCGCGAGCCCGGCGGCGAAGACCTGCCGGGCCAGCCGCTCCGCCCCGGCCGGCGTGGTCCGCTCGCCGACCCCGACGGCGAGCACCCCGGGGGCGAGCAGCAGCACGTCGCCGCCCTCCAGGTGCTCCAGCCCGTGGTGGTAGACGGACTCGGTGCCGGCGAAGCGCGGGTGGTGGCGGTAGATCGCGTCGGTCAGCGTGGTCTCCCGCCGGCGGGCCGGCATGGCGAGGCTGGTGACCCCGACCCGGTCGCCGATCCACAGTGACGAGTCCCGGGTGAAGAGCAGGTTGGGCAGCGGGTCGATGACGAAGTCGTGCCGGTCCATCAGCGTCCAGACCAGGCCGCCGGGGCGCTCGGCGCTGACCCGTACCTCCTCGTGGGCCAGCCCGGCGGTGAAAACGTCGGCGAGGGCGGCGGGGTCGAGGTAGGCGAGGTGGTCGGCGACCCGGCGGCGCAGCGTGTCGCCCAGGCGCGGGGAGCGGAGCACCTCCTCGGTCAGCTCGGCCCGGGCGTCGGCGACGGCGAGGGTCTCGGCGAGCAGGGTGGAGAGGTAGAGCACCTCCACGCCGCGGGCCCGCAGTTCCGCCGCGAAGGCGTCATGCTCCTCCTGTGCCCGGCCGACCCATGGGATAGCGTCGAAGAGCAACGAGTCGTTGTTGCGGGGGGTGAGCCGGGCGAGTTCGGGCCCCGGCCGGTGCAGCAGTACGGTGCCGAGCCGACCGACCTCGCTGTCCACGTAGTGGGTCACCCTCGCAGCGTAGGGCAGATGTGAAGTGTGTTCAGCGGAAGAACTGTGGATGAATATGGCATTCATCCGCACTCATTCCGGCGCTCCAACTTGCCGTACCCCCGCACTGGCAACGTAGGGTAGTGGGGACATAACTTCGAGGGACCTTTTGCCGGAGGTCGCGATGACTGTCTTTCCCGCTCGTCGAGCCGTACCGACCCGGGCACTGCCGCCCGTGGCGGTGCCGCATCCCCGAACCGACGCCTCCTCGGCGCTCGAGCCGGCCCGACCCACCCCACTGGAGTGGGCGCGTCGCCGCCGCGCCGAGCGGGGCGCCCGGCGCCTGGAGGCCGCCGGCGCACGCGCGCTCGGGCAGCTCGACCACCTGGGGCCCGCCTGGCACGTCATCGAGTGGCCCCGCACCGACGTCGCCGACGTGCTCCGCGACCACGGCCAGGACGAGCGGGCCGGGTTCCTCGCCATCGGCCCGAGCGGGCTCTTCGCGGTGAGCATCGCCGACCACGGTCGCGCCCGGGTGCTGGTCGCCGGGGACGTGGTCCAGATCAACGGCAAACGACCGCCCTACGTGGCCGAGGCCCGGCGGGACGCCAAGCGGGCCAGCAAGGCGCTCTCCGAGGCGGTCGGCCTGCCGATCCCGGTGTCGCCGGTGCTGACCTTCGTCGGCTCCGGCGTCATCAGCGTCTACGGCCTCCCCAAGGACTGCCTCATGGCGACCCACCGGGAGCTCGACCGGCTCCTCGTCGCCGGGGGCAACCGGATCAGCCCGGCCACCGCCGAGAAGCTGTCGCGGGTCGCCCAGCAGCCGCAGACCTGGTGGAACGGCACCTACCGGTCCGCCGCCGACTACCGGTGGTACGACGAGGGCCGAACGGCCGCTGACAAGCCGGCCGCCCGCCGGTAACGTCACCGGCGACGCCACGCGGCCCGGGGGTCACCCCGCCGGCCCGCGCCGTCGCCGGCCGCCCGGTCAGAGGGCACCCCAATCGTCACCGGCGGCCGATGGCTCCAGCGCGGTCGGCCGGTCGTCGCGACGACCGGCTAGCGTGGACAGACCGTCGGTGTACATAGGAGGCGCGGTGGCCCACGTCGAGCTCTCGCTCTCGGAAGTGTTCGCGCCGACCGGGCGGACGCCGACAGGGCCGGGGTGCGACAACGTCGGGCAGTGGTCGGCGACGGTCTCCCACGCCGACGAGCCCTGCCTGCTGATCGACGCGGAGACCAGGGTGGTGGCCATCTCGGCGTCCGGCTGCGAGCTGCTCTGCCTGGGCGCTCCCGAGGACGTGGTCGGCCTGCCGCTGCTGGAGGGCGGTCTGCGGCTGCTCGACTTCACCGCCGCCCGGCACGAGCTGACCGAGCAGGAGACCGACAAGATCCCGCCGCTGCTCGCGCTGCACTCCGGCCGGTTGGCTCGCGGGCTCCTCCGGGTGCAGGCCGCCGGCGACGAGACCACGTACGCCACCGTCGACGCCATCTCCACCCCGGTGCTCACCGACGGCGAGGTCGCCGGCTCGCTCACCTTCTTCTCCGAGGTCTGACCTGGGGCGAAGTGTGGCACGCGCCGCACGCCGCGACGCTGGGGCCGGCCGAGGCCGACACCGTAAGGTGCCCTCATGCTCGATGTCGCGCTGCTCCCGGGCGAATACGCCGTGTGCCGGCTGGCGGCCGGCGCCCCGCTGTCGCCCGCCCTCTGGGCCGAGCCGGGCGACGCCGAGGTGGTGACGGTGGCCTGGACGGCCGAGGGGATCTCCGTCATCTGCCCCGCCAACCGCACGCCCGTCGGCACGGACGTGGAGACCGACTGGCGCTGCCTGCGGGTGGTGGAGCCGCTCGCCCTCGCCGTCACCGGCACCCTCGCCGCGCTGGTCGACCCGCTCGCCGCCGCCCGGATCAGCGTGGTCGCCTTCTCCACGTACGACACCGACCACGTGCTGGTGCCCGCGGTACGCCTCGCCGAGGCGACGGCCGCGCTGGAGAGGGCCGGGCACCGGGTCCTGCGCTGACCTTCACCGCGCCGCCGGATCCTCCTACGATGGGCTCGGCCACCCCCGGCCGCAACCACGCGCCTCGATGCCCCGAGGCGCGCTCCCCCCGAGGAGCGGTCCGTGCCGTCTGACGTACCGCAGCGCATCCCGTACCGCCGGCTGGCCGGCACCGGCGCGCTGCTCGCCGCCCTGCCGCTCGCCGCCTGCGGCGCCCCGCCCGAGCGCGGCACCGCCGTGCCGCCGCTGCCGCCCGCACCGACCACCGGCCTCCCGACGCCCACCCTGCCCGCGGCCACCCCGGCCGCCACCCCGACCCTCGGACTGCTGCCGACCGAGCTGCCGCCGGCCACCCCCGTGCTGTCGGCCACCCCGGGGCTGGTCGCCGCGCCGTGCCAGGGCCGGCCCTCCGCCGACCGGGTGACCGGCCTGCTGCGCGACTCGGTGCTCCCCCGCGACGTGACCGTCCGGGCCACCCAGGGGCCGCTCTGCGCCGACGACTGGCAGTACACGGTGCTCGCGGTGACCGGTCACGAGGAACTCCAGGTGGTGACCCAGGGCCGACCCGACGCGCTGCGGCTGGTGACCGCCGGAACCGACGTCTGCTCGATCGAGGTACGGGCCACCGCGCCGCCCGCCATCCGGACGTTGGCCTGCGACGCCGGCACCCAGCCGCTGCCCGGTGCGTAGGCTGGTCGACATGCCCGGAACACCACCGACCCGCTTCGTCTACCTCGGACCCGAGGGCACCTTCGCCGAGCAGGCGCTGCGCACCGTGCCCGCCGCCGAGCACGGCAGCCGTACGCCCGCCCGCAGCGTCGGCGAGGCGCTGGAGAGCGTACGGGCCGGCGAGGCGGACGCGGCCCTGGTGCCGCTGGAGAACTCGATCGGCGGCGCGGTCGGGGTGACCCTGGACGAGCTGGCCGAGGGGGACCCGCTGGTGATCACCCGCGAGGTGATCCTGCCGGTGGAGTTCGTGCTCGGCGCCCGCCCGGGCACCGGCCTCGGCGCGGTCCACAGCGTGGCCGCCCACCCGCAGGCGTCCACCCAGTGCCGGAACTGGCTGCGCGACCACCTCCCCGACGCGGTGGTGGTCGACGTGCTCTCCAACGGCGCGGCGGCGGCGGGCGCGGCGGCCGGCGAGTACGACGCGGCGATCTGCGCCCCGATCGGGGCGGCCCGGCACCGGCTGGCGGTGCTCGCTGACAAGATCGCCGACCATCCGGACGCGGTGACCCGCTTCGCGCTGGTGTCCCGCCCGGGCCCCCCGCCGCCCCCGACCGGGGACGACGTCACCTCGCTGGCGGTCTACATCGCCCATGACCGGGTGGGCGCGCTGCTCTCGGTGCTGATGGAGCTGGCCGTCCGGGGGGTCAACCTGACCCGGATCGAGTCCCGCCCCACCGGTGAGGCGCTCGGCCGCTACCTCTTCTTCCTCGACTGCACCGGGCACGTCGCCGACGTCCGGATGGGCGAGGCGTTGCAGGGGCTGCGCCGGGTCTGCGCCGACGTGCGCTTCCTCGGGTCGTACCCCCGGCACCGCTGGACCGACGGCGGTGGTGACCGGCCGGTCCCGGCGCCGGCGGGGCTCTCCGACGCCGACTACGCCGACGCGGCGGCCTGGCTGGCCCGGCTGCGGGCCGGCGAGCTGAGCTGACGACGGTGGGGCACCCGAACCGGGTGCCCCACCGTCGGACGGGTCAGCTGAGCAGGCCGCCGAGCAGGCCGCCCTGCTGCTGCTGGGCGCCGCTGCCCTGCACCGGGGGCTCCTCAGAGGGCTGGACCACCACGAAGCCCTGACCGGCGAAGCTCATGGTGAACGCCTCACCCGTGGTGCGGCCGAGCAGCGAGCCGAGGCCGAGCTGCTCCGCCCGGTGGTAACCGGTCTGCAGGTTGGCCGACCAGCAGACCGCGGCCTGCGGGTCGACGTAGGTGGGGGCGTCGACGTTCAACACCACCGGGGTGCCCTTGGTGGTGATGGCGATCCGGCCGTGGCCGCTGAAGACGCAGTTGAACAGCCCGGAGGACGAGGCCATGCCGGCGCCGCCGACCATCTTGATGTCGTACGACAGGGTGGAGTCGAAGGCCAGCACGCTGGACCCGTTGATGGAGAGGGCGTCTCCCGGCTCCAGGTCGATGATGTGCACGTCCTTGCTGAGGTCGGCGAGGAAGACATCGCCGTGCCCGGAGAGCTTCATCAGCGGCACGCCCTCGCCGGTGAGGCGCTGCTTGATGAACTTGCCGATGCCGCCCGAGCCGAGCGCCTGGAACTGCACCTGACCCTGGTAGGCCACCATCGAGCCGACCCGGGCCATCGCCTCGCCGTTGAGTTCGATCTTGAGCATCTTGGAGTTCTGCAGCCGCATGCCGGGCTGGGCGGACTCCTTCTCCAGGTTCTCCGCGGAGAACAGCGCGCTGCGCATGGGATTCCTCCTGATTCGGGGTGTGCTGCCCCGACCGTAGGCGACCCGTGCAACGGCGACCATCGGCCGAGCGGGGCGGTCAGCCCCAGCCGAGCGCGTGCAGCCGCTCGTCGTCGATGCCGAAGTGGTGGGCGATCTCGTGCACCACCGTCACCGCCACCTCGTCGACCACGTCGTCCTCGGTGTCGCAGATCCGCAGGATCGGGCGACGGTAGATGAGGATCCGGTCCGGCAGCACCCCGGAGTAGTCCCAGCCCCGTTCGGTCAGCGCGTGCCCCTCGTAGAGCCCGAGCAGGTCCTCGCCGGGCGGCGGGTCCTCCTCGACCAGGATCACCACGTTGCTCATCAGCCTGAGCAGTTCCTCGGGCACCTCGTCGAGGGCCTCCCCGACGAGCTCCTCGAACCGCTCCCGGCTCATCTCCACGGCCACACCCCCATCCTCCCCCACCGCCACGCCCCCACCCCCGCCAAGATCCGCGCATGTTCGCGGAACGAGTGGCCGTGGCGGGTGCGACAGCCACTCTTTCCGTGAAAGTGCGGGCGGGGAGGCCGGGGATGCGCGACGCCGCCCGGCCCCGAAGGGGGGGGCGGGCGGCGTCGGAGTGGGTCAGGCCAGGCGGGCGGAGAGGGAGATCTGGGCGCCGGGCGAGAGCAGCCGGGAGATCGGGCAGTTCTCCTTGGCGGCCTCGGCCAGCTTGGTGAACTGACCCTCGTCCATCCCCGGGACCTGGCCGACCGTCTCCAGGTCGATCCGGGTCACGGACATGCCCGCCTCGGTCTTGTCGAAGTGCACCTTGGCGGTGGTCTCGACCGACGAGTCGGTGGCGCCGGCGTCGGCGAGCTGCTTGGAGAGGGCCATCGAGAAGCAGGCGGCGTGCGCGGCGCCGATCAGCTCCTCGGGGTTGGTGCCCTCGCCCTCCTCGAAGCGCGACTTGAAGGAGTAGTTGCCGGAGAGGCCGCCCTTGCCGGTGCGGACGGTCCCGGCACCCTCGGTGAGGTTGCCCTGCCAGCGTGCGGAAGCGGTACGGATAGGCATGCCCCGACGCTAACCGATGCGGCAGCCGCCGGCGACCGGTCGGCGCTACGACCCGGCCCCGACTCGCCGGTCCCCGGGGCCGGGTCGTGCCATGATGCGGGGCAGGCCCGCGACTGCGGAAGGTGGCCGATGTCCCAGGATCTCCCCATCCCGCGGCAGGACGACCGGTCCGACGGCACCGCCGTCGTCGAGTGGGGCGCGGTGGAACGCCCGCCCGCGGGCCGGTTCGGCCACGCGCTGGCCGGGCTGGGTCGGGACCGCCGGCTGCCGCTGGTGCTGGCCGCCCTGGCCGCGGTCGCCGCGACGGCGTCGCTGGTCGGCGAGTGGCTGGTGATGACCGTGCCGAACGGTGGCCCCGACGGCGGCAGCCCGGTCCGGGTGCCGGGCGGGGTGGCCGAGGTGGGCGGCTTCGGCGTCGCGTACCTGGTCGGGTTGCTGCTGCTGGCCGTGGCGGTGACGCTCGCCCTGCGCGGCCGGCCCGCGATCCGGCCCGAGGCTCGGCTCGCCGGCCTGGCCCTGGCGGGCGCTCAGCTGGTGCTGCTCACCGCCACCGCCTTCTCGCTCGACGACTCCGGCCAGCGGGCGCTGTTCTACTCCCCGGAGGACGGCTTCCAGGTGGAGTACGGGCGCGGTCTGGTGACCGCCTTCGCGGCCGTGGTGCTGGTCGCCGCCGCGCTGCACCTGGCCGGCCGGGGGTCGGCCCACCGGCCGGACGGGGCACCGGAGAAGCCGCGCCGGGCCGAGCGGGACGAGCGGGACGACCGGCCGCCCGCCCCCGCCGACCTCACCGTCACCTCGACCGTGCCGTTCGCCCGCCCCGGATCGGGGATCTGAGAGCCCTCCGGGAGGGCGCGGTGACGCCGGATCGCCGTCACCGCGCGTTGGTATCCGATTCGCCGGGAAGCCATGGTTGCGACCCGTTCCGCGAGGTACGGTTGCTGCCCGCCGTCACTCCGGGTCGACGTACCGACGACTGAAACGGTTGGCTGCGACGGCGGCGGGCAAGGAGGAACGATGCCCCGCCCGGGACTGCCCAAGCTGATCGCCACCGACCTCGACGGCACGCTCGTCCGTAGCGACGAGACCGTCTCGGCGTACACCCACGCGGTGCTCGACCGGGTCCGCGCCGCCGGGATCCCGGTGGTCGGCGCCACCGGCCGCGGCCCACGACTGGCCGAGTTGACCCGCAACGACATCCGCGCCGCCGACTTCCTGGTGATGGCCGGCGGCGGCCGGGTGGTCGACCAGAGCGACCCGGCAGGCCCGGTGGTGCTCCGCGACGAACGCCTCCCCGCTGAGGTGCTGACGCATTTGATCGGTGAACTGGAGGCCGAGGTCGGCCCGCTCACCGTGATGGTCGAGGCGTCCGACGAGCACGACGCCCCGCTCTGGGGCGACTACCACCCGAGCTGGCCGTACCAGGACCGGTTCGAGGCGCGCAGCCGCGCCGAGTGCCTCTCCTGCGACGTGATCAAGGCGTTCGCCCGGACCGCCGACCACCACGTCGACGAACTGCTGGCGGTCGCCCGCCGGATCGTCCCGGCGCAGGTGGCCACGCTCACCCAGGCCGGTCTGGGCTTCATCGAGATCTGCCCGCCCGGGGTGGACAAGGCCACCGGGCTGACCGTGGTCGCCGAGCGGCTCGGCGTCGACCCGGCGGAGGTGCTGGTCTTCGGCGACCAGCCCAACGACCTGCCGATGTTCGGCTGGGCCGGCTGGGGCCGGGTGGCCGTCTCCAACGCCCACCCCGAGGTCCGGGCCGCCGCCGACGAGGTGACGTTGCGCAACGACGACGACGGGGTCGCCGTCTACCTGGACCGGCTACTGTCCCGGTGATGGGAGAACGACCGCGGCTCGTCGCCACCGACATCGACGGCACGCTGCTCGGCGACGACGCCACGATCAGCCGGCGCACCGCGGCGGTGCTGGAGATGATCTCCGCCGCGGGCACCCCGGTCGTGCTGGTCACCGGCCGTCCGATCCGCTGGCTGCAACTGGTGTACGACCAGCTCGCCGCGCCGCTGCCGGCGATCTGCGCCAACGGGGCCGTGGTGTACGACCCGGTCACCGACGAGGTGCTGCGGGCCGATCCGCTCGCCCCGGAGCTGCTCGCCGAGGTGGCCCGCCGGCTGCGCGCCGCGGTGCCCGAGGTGAGCTTCGCGGTGGAGATCGTGGACAGCCGGCAGATGCGGCACGAGGCGCACTACCCGCTGCGCTGGGACGCCGACCACGACGCGATCCGGGCCGTCGAGTCACCGGAGGAGCTGCACTCGGTGCCGGCGGTGAAGCTGCTGGCCCGCGCCCGTGACCAGGACCCGGACGTCTTCGTCGAGGTGGTGGCCGGGGCGCTGGAGGGGCTGGCCGAGGCGACGCACTCGTCGTACAGCGGGTTGGTGGAGATCTCCGCGGCCGGGGTGACCAAGGCGGCCGGGCTGGCCTGGTACGGCGCCCGGCTGGGCGTGGACGAGCGGGACGTGCTGGCCTTCGGCGACATGCCCAACGACGTGCCGATGCTCACCTGGGCCGGTCGGGCCGTGGCGGTGGCCAACGCCCACCCCGCCGTCCTGGCGATCGCCGACGAGGTGACCGGGGCGAACACCGAGGACGGCGTGGCGGCGTACTTGGAGAAGGTCTTCGGGGTGGGCTGAGCGGGCCGGGCGCGCCCGCCTCAGAGGTACTGGCCGGTGGGGTGCCCCTCGCCCGACGGCTGGCCCATGCCCGGCATGCCGGGCATCACGCCGGCCGGCCCGCTGGGCAGCGCCTGCCGGCCGGAGCGCATCTGCTCCAGCTGCACCCGGGCGGCCATCTGCTGGGCGACCAGCGCGGCCTGGATGCCGTGGAAGAGCCCCTCCAGCCAGCCGACCAGCTGGGCGTGGGCGATCCGCAGCTCGCTCTCGCTGGGCGCCTTGTCGTCGGTGAAGGGCAGCGCGAGGCGCTCCAGCTCCTCGCGCAGCTCGGGGGCGAGCCCGTCCTTCAGCTCGACGATCGACCGCTCGTGGATCTCCCGCATCCGGTGCCGGCTGGCGTCGTCCAGCGGAGCGGACTTGACCTCCTCGAGCAGCTGTTTGATCATGCTGCCGATCCGCATCACCTTGGCCGGCTGCTCGACCAGGCGGGTCGGGTCCTCGCCCGCCGCGTCGTCGGTCTGCACCGTGCCGACCGGCCGCCCGTCCGGGCCGACCACCACCACGGTGCCCGGGTGTCCGGCGCCGTCGCGGTCCGGCTCGTCGTTCTCTCCAGCGAAGTGCGCTTCGGTCATGGCACCCATCTTTACCCACGCCGAGGTGGCGCACGCGCCCGGACCGGCTCCGGGGGGCGGTCGGACGGCGGGTCGCGCTACCGTCGCCGGCATGTCCGCCGACCCGCGCGCCGTGCTGACCCGCCCGGCGCCGCCACCCGACCGCACCGTCGCGTACGGGACGCACCCGGACCAGCTGGTGGACCTGCGCCGCCCGGCCGGCGACGGGCCGGCCCGCCCGCTGGTCGCGGTGCTGCACGGCGGGTTCTGGCGAGCCGAGTACGACCGCGCCCACACCGGCCCGCTGGCCGCCGCGCTGGCCGGCCTGGGCTGGCCCGTGGCCCAACTGGAGTACCGGCGCACCGGGCAGCCCGGAGGCGGCTGGCCGGGCACCCTCACGGACGTGCTGGCCGGGGTGGCCGCGCTGCCCGGACTGGCGGCGGACGCCCTGCCCGGGCGGGTGGCCGCCGGGCCGCCGCTACTGCTCGGGCACTCCGCCGGCGGGCAGCTCGCGCTCTACGTCGCGGCACACGCCCCGGCCACCGTGGCCGGGGTGCTCGCGCTGGCCCCGGTCGCCGACCTCGCCGAGGCGTACCGGCGGGACCTGGACTCCGGTGCGGTGGCCGCGCTGCTCGGCGGCGGACCCACCGACCACCCGGACCGGTACGCGGCCGCGGATCCACGGGCGTTGGTGCCAATCCGAACACGCACAGTGATCGTCCACGGGTTGCGGGACCAGCAGGTTCCGGTCGCCCTCAGCCGGTCCTTCGTGACCGCCGCGCGGGCCGCCGGGTCGGACGTCAGCCTTCGTGAACTGCCAGAATGTGAGCACTTCGGGCTCATCGATCCAGATTCGGCGGCCTGGCCACAGGTGAGAGCTGCGTTGCAGTCGCTGCACGAAGATCAATAGGCATTGACGCAGCGTCGCCGACCAGGTAGAACGCCGAGGGGGCGGTGACGCCCGGCAACGTTCTCGGAAGGATTTCGGTGTCTCAGATGAACCGCAGGCGGGCCCTCCAGCTGCTGGCCGCGCTCGGTACCACCGCGCTGGCCGCCGGCTGCGGTGACGACGACGACGCCGCATCCACCAGCGACGGCTCCCCGATCAAAATCGGTCTGATCGCACCCGAGAACGGGCCCGGCAAGACCATCGGCCAGGACGTCGTCAACGGCTTCCAGCTCTACCTGACCCTCAACGGGCAACGGCTCGGCGGGCACCCGGTGAACCTGCTGACCGCCGACGAGGGCTCCTCCGAGAAGACCGGTCAGGCCGCCGTCGACCAGCTCCTCGCGCAGGGGGTCCTCGCGCTCACCGGCGTGGTGAACCCGGCGGTGATGACCACCGTCCGGGACACCGTGGAGAAGGCCCGGGTGCCGCTGATCGGCTCCAACGGCTCCCCCACCAGCCTGCAGAGCGTCGTCTACATCTGGCGCACCTCGTACGTGCTGGACGAGCCGGGGCGTGCCCTCGGGGCGTACCTGAAGCAGACGCTGGCGGCCGACAAGCGGATCGCGATCATCGCGCCGGACGACGCACCCAGCCAGGACGTGGTCCAGGGGTTCCGCCAGGTGCTCGGCGTCGACGACCCGCGCATCCTGGGCGAGCCGATCTGGACGGACAAGACCGCCACCCCGAACAGCAGCACCTACCGCTACGACATCCGGCAGATGCTGGCCCGGAAGCCGAACGCCGTGTTCTGCTTCTTCGCCGGCCCCGCCGCGGTCCAGTTCATCCGGCAGCTGCGCGAGGAGGGCTGGCGCGGGCCGGTCTACGCGCCCGGCTTCCTCACCGAAGGCACGGTCCTCGACGAGCTGCGCAGCAGGCTGGTGAACGACGACGACAAGCTGCTGCCCGGCACGATCCACACCGCCCTGAACTACTCCGCCGACCTGACCAACCTCGCCAACCGGACCTTCGCCTCCGCGTACCGGAAGACGTTCAACGTCTCCCCCACCACGTACGCGATGGCCTCGTACGACGCCGCGCAGGTGCTCGACAAGGCGATCGAGCTGGCCGGGCCGAGCCCGACCTCGCAGGGGGTCAACCTGGCCATGGGCAAGATCGGTCAGATCGATAGCCCGCGCGGGACGTGGCAGTTCAACCAGCCGCGTACCCCGCAGCAGAAGTGGTACCTGCGCAAGGTCCAGCTCGACGGCCGGCTGCTCTCCAACGTGCTGATCAACGAGATCGCCACGCTCGGCTGAGCGTCACCCCCTTAACGACGAAGGGCCGGTCCCCCACGGGGGCCGGCCCTTCGGGCGTCTGCGGAGCCGTCAGTGGCGCAGCTCGGCGATGCAGCACTTCACGCTGCCGCCGCCCTTCTTCAGCTCGGCCAGCTCGACCGGGACCGGGGTGTAGCCGGCCGCCTTGAGCTTCCCCGCCAGCCGGCTCGCCTCGCTGTTGAGCACCACGTTCGCGCCGTCGGAGACCAGGTTCAGGCCGAAGGAGAGGGCGTCGGAGTCGTCGGCGACCACCGCGTCCGGGAAGAGCTGGGTAAGGACCTTCTGACTGGCCGCCGAGAAGGCACCCGGGTAGTAGACGACGTTGGTGTCGTCGATCGAGGCCAGCGCCACGTCCAGGTGGTAGAAGCGCGGGTCGACCAGCCGCAGCGAGACGACCGGCCGGCCGAGCGCCTCCTGCGCCTCGGCGTGCGCCGGCAGCTCGGTGCGGAAGCCGTGCCCGGCCAGGATCAGGCCGCCGTGCGCCTCCGGCAGGTAGGCGAAGTCGCCCTCGCCCTCGTTGGTCTCGCTCGGCGCGATGAAGTGCCAGCCCTGCTGCTCGTAGAAGGCGCGGTGCGCGGCGGCCTCGGCGGTCCGCTGCTCGTGCTTGAACTGCGCGCCGTAGACCGTCCCGTCCACCACGAAGGCGCCGTTCGCCGCGAAGACCATGTCCGGCAGCCCGGCCTCGGGGGTGAGCAGGTGCACGTCGTGACCGAGACCGACCAGGGTCTCGCGCAGTCGGTCCCACTGCTTGACCGCCAGGTCCGCGTCCACGGCGGTGGTGACGTCCATCCAGGGGTTGATGGCGTACTCGACGGCGAAGTGCTCAGGGGAGCACATGAGATATGTCCGCTTTCGCGGGACGCGCTGCTGGTTCACGGTGACCAAGGGTAGGTAGCGTAGAACTTTGGTAACAGCCAGAACCATTGCTTCCCAGAGGCGGAACGTTGCAGATCGACGCGGTGGACCAGCGAATCATTGCGCTGCTCGTGGCGGACGCCCGAGCGTCGTACGCCGACATCGGAACCCGGGTGTCACTCTCCGCTCCAGCGGTCAAACGACGCGTCGACCGACTCCGCGCCACCGGGGTCATCCGGGGCTTCACCGCGGTGGTCGACCCGGCCGCCGTCGGCTGGACCACCGAGGCCTTCGTGGAGCTCTTCTGCGCCGGCCGCACCACCCCCGCCCAGATCGGGGTGGCCGCCCGGCGACACCCCGAGGTGGTCGGCGCGTACACCGTCTCCGGGGAGGCCGACGCGCTCGTCCACCTGCGGGCCGCCGACATCTCCCACCTGGAGGACGCCCTGGAACGGCTGCGCGCCGAATCCTTCGTGACCTCCACCCGCAGCACCATCGTCCTCTCCCGGCTGGTCGAGTCGCCCGGCGTCGGCCCGTCCACCGGCTGACCGTGCCCGACCGGGCCGGCGCGTCCCGGCGGGAACCGCACGGCGGCGGGGCACGTCGGAAGAGGACATGACCCGTGGAACCGCCCACGCCGCCGCCGGCGCCCTGCTCGCCCTCGGCCTGCTGGCCGGGAGCGCCCCGTCCGGCGTCGGACCGGTCGACCCGACGACCACCGCCGCGCCCCGGCTGGTCGCCTACGACTCGTGCGCCGAGGCCCTGGCCGACCTGCGGTCCGCCGCCACCGCCGCGGTCGGCCCGTGGGGCTTCGGCCCCGGCTGGCGTACCGGCCTGGACATCGCGGTGCCCGCCGGGGTAGCCGAACGGGCCGCCGCGCCCGACCACTCCGTCACCAACGCGTACGAGCCGGACGCCGACGAGCCGGACCTGGTGAAGACCGACGGCCGGCGGATCGTCACGGTGACCGGCGGCGTGCTGCGGGTCGTCGACCCGGCCACCCGCACCGTCACCGGACGACTGGGCCTCGGCCCGGTCGAATGGACGGCCACCGGAGCCGGGGCCGGGCTGCTGCTGCGCGGCGACCGGGCGTTGGTGCTGACCCGCCCCGCCGCCCCCGACGCCGGGCCGCTGACCCGCCCCGCGCCGCCCGGCTCCGCCGTGTCGCAGCCCGGCGCGCCCGTTGAGCGGCCCGCCGGCCCGGCCGGCCCGCGCCTCGTCCTGGTCGACCTCGCCGGGGCGCCCCGCGTCCTGGCCACCTACCGGATCGACGGGAGCCTGCTCGACGCGCGGCTGACCGGCGGGACCGCCCGGGTCGTCGTCCGCACCACCCCACGGCTCTCCTTCCCGTACGCCGAGCAGGGCACCGACGAGGAGCGGAGCGCGGCGAACCGGGCGGTGATCGCCCGGGCCGGCCTGGACGCCTGGCTGCCCGGATTCGAGTGGACGGCCGGCACCGCGCACGGCTCCGGCCGGGTCGGCTGCGACCGGGTCAGCCGACCCGCCACCGGCTCCGCCACCACGCTGGTCACCGTGCTCAGCTTCGACCTCGGCGCGGACCGGCTCGGCGACGGTGACCCGGTCGGCGTCGCGGCCGACGCCGACACCGTCTACGGCACCGCCGGCAGCCTCTACCTGGCCGGCCGGCGGGAAGACCCGGTCCCCGCGACGGCCCGCGGTCGCTGGGCGGCACCGACCGCCACCGACGTCCACCGGTTCGACCTCACCGGCCCGGGCCACCCCCGGTACGCCGCCACCGGCCGGGTCCCCGGCGCCCCGCTGAACCAGTACGCCCTCTCCGAGTGGCGCGGCGACCTGCGCATCGCCACCACCACCGGCGAGGGGAACGCCAGCGAGTCCGCGGTGCACGTGCTGCGCCGCCGCGGCGACACCCTGGCCGACGTCGGCCGGGTCGGCGGCCTCGGCCGGGGCGAGCGGATCCAGGGGGTGCGCTTCCTCGGCCCCACCGGATACGTGGTGACCTTCCGGCGCACCGACCCGCTGCACACCGTCGACCTCGCCGACCCGACCGCGCCCCGGGTCACCGGCGAACTGGAGATCACCGGCTGGTCGGCGTACCTGCACCCGCTGCCCGACGGCCGGCTGCTGGGGGTCGGGCAGGAGGCGGACGAGCAGGGCCGGGCGCTGGGGCTCCAGATCTCCCTCTTCGACGTCACCGACCCGGCCCGGCCGGTCCGGCTGGCCCGCCACCACGTGCCCGGCGCCGGCTCCGCGGCGGAGTTCGACCCGCACGCGTTCCTCCACCAGCCCGCCACCGGGCTGGTCGCCCTGCCGGTGGGAGCCGCGGTGCGGCTGCTGCGGGTCTCCGCCACCGGGATCACCCAGGTCGGCACGGTCGACCACGGGCCGGGCCGGACCGTCACCCGGTCGCTGCTGGTGGCCGGCACCCTCTGGACGGTCTCCGACGCGGGCCTGGCGGCCACCGATCCGGCGACCGCCCGCCCGCTCGGCTGGCTTCCCGCCTGAGCCGTCACTTTCTCCGGTGTTGACCTCACCTCGGCTTCAGGTTGTCGACTGGAGCCCGGGAACGGCGGAGGGGGAAACGTGCGGGCGGTGTGGCTGACGGAGTTCGGTGGGCCGGAGGTGCTGACACCCGGGAACGCCGAGGACCCGGTACCGGGTCCGGGGCAGGTGCTGATCGAGGTGGCGCACGCCAACCTCACCTTCGTCGAGACGATGTTCCGGGCCACCGGGTTCGGGCCGTTCCGCGCCGCGTTGCCGGTGATCCCCGGCAACGGGGTCGGCGGGCGGATCGGCGCGGTCGGCCCGGGCGTGGACCCGGCGCTGGTCGGGCGACGGGTGGTCAGCGGCACCGGCGGCTCCGGCGGGTACGCCGAACGGGTCGTGGTGGACGCCGCCGCGCCCTTCGACGTGCCGGACGGGCTGCCGCTGGACGAAGCGGTGGCGCTGCTCGCCGACGGCCGTACCGCGCTGATGCTGGTCGGCGCGGCCGCCCCGCGACCAGGCGAACGGGTGCTGGTCGAGGCGGCCGCCGGCGGGGTGGGCGGGCTGCTGGTGCAGTTGGCCACCCGGGCCGGCGCCCGGGTGGTGGCGCTCGCCGGGGGCCGGCGCAAGACCGACCTGCTGCGCGGCGTCCGTCGGGCCGGCGCACCGGAGCCGGTGGCGACCAGCGCCGAGGTGGTGGTCGACTACCGGGAGCCCGGCTGGCCGGACCGGGTCCGCGCGGCGGTGGGCGGGGTGGACGTCGTCTTCGACGGGGTGGGTGGCGACATCGCCCGGGCGGCGTTCGAGCTGCTCGACCCGGGCGGGCGGATGGTCAGCTTCGGGCTGGCCGGCGGGAGCTGGGCCGAGCTGCCCGAGGAGCTGGCGGCGGCGCGTGGGGTGACCCTGCTCCGCCCGGCGGCCGACCCGGCCGAGCTGCGCGCCCTCACCGCCCGGGCGCTGGCCGAGGGCGCGGCCGGGCGGCTCCGGCCGCTGATCGGGCAGCGCTTCCCGCTGGAGCGGGCCGCCGAGGCGCACGCCGCGATCGAGTCCCGCGCCACGATCGGCAAGACCCTGCTCGACGTCGGGTGAACCGCCCGACCGGACCACGGACGGCCCGGCCGGCGGCGAGAACTCAGAGGTACATGCCGGTCCGGTGCTCCGACTCGCCCCGGCCGGGCTTGTCGCCCTCGCCGAAGAAGCGCTTGCCGCCGAACTCGCCGTGCAGCCGGTCGTCCAGCTCGTCGGCCAGCCCGGTCATCACCTGCACGGCCAGCATGAGGTGGGTGGCCTGGAAGTTGCGGCCGAAGACCGGGATGGACGCCCAGACCGTGTCGTCGGCGCAGTAAAGCCGGCCGATCGGCATCCGGTTGGTCAGCTCGGAGAGCTTCACGTAGAGCCGCTCGGTCGGCTCGACCTCGGTGAGCACCGGGGAGAAGACGTCGACCAGGGGCGGGTTGTCGCGTACCCGGACGAAGACCATCGCCGAGCCGGCCCGGATGTTGATGTCGCCGTCCGAGTCGACCTGGAGTTGGTCGGCGTTCGACTTGAGCAGCGTCGAGACGACCGTGCGGACCCGCTCCTCCAGCGCCAGCACGTCGCTCTCGCCACCCGGTGCGCTCGCGGCGGCGGCCAGCGCCTCGTCGAGGTCGGCCTCCACGTCCCGGTCCGGCCCGAACTCGCTGCGGGCGGTGCCCAGCGGCTCGGCCGGCAGCGGCTCCCCCTCGGCGTCGTGCACCAGGTAGACCAGGAAGGCCGGGTGCGGGGCGCCGTAGACGTCGCGCAGGGTGCGGGAGAGCAGCGCGGCCAGCTTGCTCGCGTCACCGCCGGAGGCGTCCAGCCCGAACTGCTCGCCGGAGCCCGCCACCACGCCCGGCGGGGACCAGCCCAGCGCGATCATGTCGGCGACCGCGGCGCGGTCCAGCCGATAGCCCTGCGGAAGGGTGGCGTTGCCGACCGCGCGGGCCGACAGCCGACCCTCGTCGCGGGCGTCGACGCTGATCGAGTAGACCGCGTCGCCGGTGCCGGAGGCGGTCGGATCGAGGGTCAGCTCCAGGTGCGCCCCGGTGGGCAGCGTCCGCAGCCTCTCGGCGAGCGCACGGGCGAACTCCCGCCACGCCTCGGTCACCTTCGCTCGCAGGTCGGCCGTGGTCGGCTCGTCCAGCAGGACCGACTCGTACTGTTCCGGCGCAGCGCCGGAATGATCACCGGTCGGCACCGAGGGGTGGTCTGCCGTCATGATCGCCTCCGTCCGTCAAGGTCACCCTACCCAGGCACGCCGGGGATCGAATCCACCGCGACCGGGATCGGACACCCTCCTCACTCCGGACGTTCGCCGCCCAGCTCCACCGGCCAGGTGCCGGCCAGGGCGCTCAGCCGGGCCGCCGCGTCGGCCGGCTCCGCGCCGCGACCCACCGCCACCCCGAGCAGGTACGCGGTGACCGGCGCGCCCGGCCGCAGCACCTGGTGCGCGACGTCCTTGGCCAGGTCCAGCACCGTCGGCACCGGCACGTCGGCCGGCTCCAGGCCCAGCTCGGTGCAGGCCGCCGTGATCCAGTCGTCCATCACCGTCATCGTGTCCACTCCTCCGCCCGGCGTACGTCGGAGTCAGTGTCGCAGTCGAACCAGGGCGGCGGGCCACTGGCGGACCAGGCCAGCTCCCCCACGGTCAGCTCACCGAGCAGCTCCCGCATCGAGGCGCCGTCGAGGGTGCCGTCACGCCGGGCGGCGAGCCGGCCGAGCGCGGCGCGCAGTGGCGGAACCCGCCACACCCCACAGAGCGGTTGCCGTCGACCGTCGCCGTCGACCAGGCAGACACCGTCGGCCCGCTCGGAAGACAGCGCGCGGAGCAGGACGCCGACCGCGTCCCGGGTGAGCAGCGGCAGGTCCGCGGCGAGCAGGGCGACGATGGTCGTACCGGTGGGGAGCAGGGCCAGCCCGGCGGCGACGGCGGCCACCGGGCCACCGCCCGGCGGGTCCTCCCGGGTCACCAGAACGTCGGCGGGCACCCCGTCGGCCGGCCCGACCAGCACCCGCGGGACGGCGTCGGACACGGCCGCCAGGACCCGCTCGCGCATCGGCCGGCCGCCGACCGGCACGGCCGGCTTGTCCCGACCGCCCATCCGCCGGGCCGCCCCTCCGGCCAGCACCACCGCCGCGTACGCCGTCACCCGGCCACCGTAGCCGTCGTGGGGGACGCCGGCCGCCGTGCGGGTGGACGGTCGGCGGGGGCAGGATGGCGGGATGGGACGGGCGACTGATCGACGCGGCGTGCTCCGGATCGACCTCGACGCGTCGGCCGACGGGCGCGCCCCGGTCCGCCGCCAGGACACCCTGTCGGTGGAGGAGCCGTTCGAGATCCGGGTCGGCCCGGCGGGCCCAGGCCGGCGCCGGCCCCTCGCGGTGACCATGCGGACGCCCGGTGACGACATCGACCTGGCGATCGGCTTCCTGCTCACCGAGGGGCTGATCCGCTCGACCGAGGACGTGCTCACCGCCCAGCTCTGCGCCGGTGCGGAGACGCCCAACACGTACAACGTGGTGGACGTGGTGCTCGCCCCCGACGTGCCGGAGCCGACCACCGACCCGTCGCGGAACTTCTACACCACCAGCTCCTGCGGGGTCTGCGGCAAGGCCAGCATCGAGGCGATCCGGACCCGCTCGCCGTACCCGGTGGCCGAGGACGACCTGACGGTGCGGGCGGACGTCCTCGCCGGGCTGCCGGACCGGCTGCGCGCGGCCCAGCGGGCCTTCGACCGCACCGGCGGGCTGCACGCGGCGGGCCTCTTCACCCCGGACGGGGAGCTGGTGGTGCTCCGGGAGGACGTCGGCCGGCACAACGCCGTGGACAAGGTGGTCGGCTGGGCGGTGCGGGAACGCCGGCTGCCGCTGGCCGGGCACGTGCTGTTGGTCTCCGGCCGGGCCAGCTTCGAGCTGACCCAGAAGGCCTGGATGGCGGGCGTACCGCTGCTCGCCGCCGTCTCCGCGCCCAGCTCGCTCGCCGTCGACCTGGCCGACGAGGCGGGGATGACGCTGGTCGGCTTCCTGCGCGGCCGGACGATGAACGTCTACGCCGGCCCGCGGCGGGTCACCGTCGACTGACCCGCTCACCCGATGCCCCGCCGGAGCCGGCCGCGACGGCGGGAGCGGCGGCGGACCACGCCCGGCTCGCCCACCGCCGGCCAGCCGTCCAGCTCGGACGGGGGTACGCCCCGGCGCAGCAGGTCGTCGAGGAGTTGGGCGAGCGAGTAGTCGGGGTGGGCGGCGAGCGCCCGTTCCAGCGCCACCGCCGCGAGCGCCCCCTGCCCGGCCCGCCAGGCGGCGAACGCCAGCAGACTGGCCGGGGCCGCGATCAACTCCTCCTCGGCCCGGCGCAGCACGTCGCTCCAGAGGCTGATGTCCTCCTCGCGCCCGTCGGTGCGTTCCCAGGCGTGGTCCCGGACCGGCAGGTGGGTGAGGAGCAGGCTGAGCCAGGCCACCTCGTCGTCGGTCAGCCGCTCCCCCCGACGGTGCCGGCGCAGCGCCGCCCGGATCGCCACCACCCCGGCGGCCCGGACCACGCGTCCGTCCAGCAGGTCGGCGGCGGGCGCGTCCTCCAGGAGAGCGAGCAGCCGGCGCTCGGCCGCCACCCCCGCCCACCGCATCGCCTCCCGGTCGAGTCCGTCGAGCGGGGCCACCTGGGCGGTGAGCGCGGCGCGGTCGGGGAGCGCCACCTGACCGGCGAAGACCGCCGCCGCGCTGACCTGGCTGGCCCCCGGGTCGTACGGGGTGCCGTCGGGCGGGCAGCAGTCCACCCCGTCGCAGAGGTACGACCAGTACCGCCCGTCGGTCACCCGAAGGGCATCGAGCACGCTCAGCCCGGCGTCGGTCAGCGCGGCGCGGACCGCGTCCACCGCGGGGGTGACCCGCTCCGCAGGGCCGTACCCGACGACGGTGGCGGATTCGGCCTCCTGCCGGGCGAGGACGTCGCCCAGGTGGTCGGCGGGCAGTCGCGGGTCGGTGCCCGGGTCGGGCAGGTCGGACCGGGCGGCGAAGACGATCCGCCGGCCGCGCAGCGCCACCACGACCACGCTGTCGGCGGGGTGGAAGCCGAGCAGGTACGGCACGGCGGCGAGCAGGTCGCCGGGGGAGCGGACGGTGAGCCGGGGGCGGTCGGTCGCGGTCATGGAGGCAGCCTGCGACCGGCCGGAGGCGACCGACAGACCCTGTGGACGACACGCGCCTTGTCCACAGATACGGAGAGTGTTCATGCAGGTGGGCCTGTTTCGCCACGGCTCGGGCAGCGGCCACCGGACGCGCCGGGCCACCGGCCGGCGCCGCAGCGGATACGTTGCGCAGATGGACCTGGCGTACCTGCGGGCGCACCCGGAGCACCTGCCCACCTTCCTGACCCACCAGCGGATCCGGGAGACCCCGGTGGCGGGTGGGGACATCTGCGCCGCCTCCCGGCTCACCCTGGACGACGGCCACTCGATCTTCGCGAAGACCTGGCCGGAGCGGGCCGGCCGACCGGTGCCGGAGCACTTCTTCGACACCGAGGCCGCCGGCCTGCGCTGGCTGCGGGCGGCGGGCACGGTGGCCGTACCCGAGGTGGTCGTGGCGCTGCCGGAGCTGCTGGCGCTCGACTGGGTGGAGCCCGGCGAGCCGACGCCGGAGGCGGCCGAGCGGTTCGGGCGGGAACTGGCCGGGATGCACCGGGCCGGCGCGCCGGCGTTCGGCGCGGACTGGCCGGGCTTCATCGGCGCGCTCCCCCAGGACAACACCCCCGACGAGGGGCCCTGGTCGGACTGGTTCGCCCGGCGGCGGCTGCTGCCGTACCTGCGGATGTCGGTCGACGGCGGCGCGCTCGGTGGCGCGGAGACCGCGCTGGTCGAGCGGGTCGTGGCGCGGATCGGCGAGTTCGGCGGGGACGAGCCGCCGGCCCGGCTGCACGGCGACCTCTGGCCGGGAAACCTGCTCTGGGCCGACGACCGGGTCTGGTTGGTCGACCCGGCCGCGCACGGCGGCCACCGGGAGACCGACCTGGCCCAGCTGGCACTCTTCGGCGGCCCGCCGCAGCACGACCGGATCATGGCCGCCTACCGGGAGGCGTGGCCGTTGGCCGACGGGTGGCGGGACCGGGTGCCGCTGCACCAGCTGCATCTGCTGCTGGTGCACACCGCCCTGTTCGGCGCGGCGTACCGGGATGCGGTCACTCGGGCCGCCCGCGACGCGCTGGCCGGGGCCGGGCGCGCTACGGTCGACGGGTGACCGCCGCCCCGACGACCGACGGCGTCCTCGTCGACCGGTACGGCCGTGTCGCCCGGGACCTGCGCGTGTCGCTGACCGACAAGTGCAACCTGCGCTGCACCTACTGCATGCCGGCCGAGGGGCTGCCCTGGCTGGCCGGCCCCCAGCTGCTCGGCGACGACGAGATCGTCCGGCTGGTGCGGGTGGCGGTGGAGCGGCTCGGGGTGACCGAGGTGCGGTTCACCGGCGGGGAGCCGCTGATCCGGCCCGGCCTGGTCGGCATCGTGGCCGCCGTGGCGGCGCTGGCACCCCGCCCGCGGATCTCGGTGACCACCAACGGCCTCGGGCTCGAACGACTCGCCGCCACGCTGAAGAGCGTCGGGCTGGACCGGGTCAACGTGTCGCTGGACACCCTGGACCGGGACCGCTTCGCCGCGCTGACCCGCCGGGACCGGCTCGCCGACGTGCTCGCCGGGCTGGCCGGCGCGGCCACCGCCGGGCTCACCCCGGTGAAGATCAACTCGGTGCTGATGCGCGGCGTCAACTCCGACGAGGCGCCGGCGCTGCTGCGCTTCGCCCTCGACCACGGGTACGAGCTGCGGTTCATCGAACAGATGCCGCTGGACGCCCAGCACGGCTGGGACCGGGCGACGATGGTCACCGCCGACGAGATCCTCGCCTCGCTCGTGGCCGAGTTCGCGTTGACCGCCGATCCGGCGGAGCGGGGCGCGGCCCCGGCCGAGACCTGGCTGGTGGACGGCGGGCCGGCGAAGGTCGGCGTGATCGCCAGCGTGACCCGGCCGTTCTGCGGCGACTGCGACCGCACCCGGCTGACCGCCGACGGGCAGGTCCGGGCCTGTCTGTTCGCCACCGAGGAGTCCGACCTGCGCAGCGCCCTGCGGGCCGGCGCGGACGACGCCGAGCTGGCCCGGCGCTGGCAGGTGGCGATGCGCGGCAAGCGGGCCGGGCACGGCATCGACGACCCGACGTTCCTGCAACCCGTCCGCCCGATGTCGGCGATCGGAGGCTGAGCCATGGACGTCACCGTCCGGTACTTCGCCGGAGCGCGGGCCGCCGCCGGCCGCAGCGAGGAGGCCGCATCCGCGGACCGGTCGCTGGACGAACTGGTGGGTGAACTCGCGCAGCGGCACGGGCCCCGGATGGCGGCGGTGCTCCAGGTCGCGAGTTTCCTGGTCGACGGCGTGACCTGTCATGATCGTCGGGCACCGCTGCCGGCCGGGGCCACGATCGACGTACTGCCTCCCTTCGCGGGGGGCTGACAAGGGGCGACATGTTGGCGACTCTGGCGTTCGTCGCCACCCTCGCGCTGATCACCGGCCTGATCCACTTCTACCTGTGGAAGCGGCTGGTCAAGGACACCACCTTCCCGGGGCGGTGGCGGCGGATCGGCAGCATCGTCGCGCTGCTGCTGGCCCTGCTCGTACCGGGAACCATGGTGGGCACCCGGGTCGGCGGGGCGCACTGGCTGGCCTGGCCGGGCTACCTCTGGCTCGCGGTGATGTTCTACCTGCTGGTCGTCCTGCTGGTGCTGGAAGTGCCGACGGCGGTGACGAAGCTGGTGCTGCGCCGCCGGGTCACCGCGGCCGAGGCGACCGCCGCCGCACCGGAACCGGTGCTGGTGGGGGCCGCGGGCGGCGCCGACCCGCCGGCAGCGGCGGCGGTGGGTCAGCCGGACCACGACCCGTCCCGCCGGCTGCTGCTGGCCCGCGGGGCGGCGATCTTCGCCGGGCTCACCGCCACGGGCGTCACCGGGTACGGCGTCCGCACCGCGATGGGGCCGCCGCGGCTGGACCGGGTCCGGATCCCACTGGCGAAGCTTCCCCGGAGCATGGACGGCCTGCGCATCGCCACCGTCTCCGACATCCACCTCGGCCCGCTGGCCGGGCGGGCGCACACCGAGCGGATCGTGGCCGCGATCAACCGGCTCGACGCCGACCTGGTGGCCGTCGTCGGTGACCTGGTCGACGGCTCGGTCGCCGAGTTGGGCGACGCGGCAGCGCCGCTGCGTGGCCTCCGCTCCCGGTACGGCAACTTCTTCGTCACCGGCAACCACGAGTACTACTCCGGCGTGGAGGAGTGGGTGCGGGAGGTGGACCGGCTCGGCCTGCGGGTGCTGCAGAACGAGCGCCAGGAGATCCGGGCCCGGGGCGGCGTGCTGGACCTGGCCGGGGTCAACGACGTCACCGCCGCCGGCACCGGCCTGGCCGCGCCGCCCGACTACGCCGCCGCGCTCGCCGACCGCGACCCGAGCCGGCCGGTGGTGCTGCTGGCTCACCAACCGGTCGCCGCGCACGAGGCGGCGAAGTTCGGCGTCGACCTGCAACTGTCCGGGCACACCCACGGCGGGCAGATGGTGCCGTTCAACCTGCTGGTTCCGCTCCAGCAGCCGGTGGTCTCCGGGCTGGGCGAGGTGGACGGCACCAAGGTCTACGTGACCAACGGCGCCGGCTTCTGGGGCCCGCCGGTGCGGGTCGGCGCCCCGCCGCAGGTCACCCTGGTGGAGCTGCGCGCCCCATAGCGCGCCGGGGTCCCGCAGTCCAGCACCGGATTGCTCAGGTCACGCGTACGCGTGGCGGCGGGCGGGCGGTGGACCGGCCGTGACAGGATGCGGCGTGCCTCCGTTCAGCGCCGCGTCCCCCGGTGGCGTCCCGTCGTTCGTCGCGGACCTGCACATCCACTCGAAGTACTCCCGCGCGTGCAGCCGTGACCTCACCCTGCCGAACCTCGGCTGGTGGGCCCGGCGCAAGGGCATCGGGGTGCTCGGCACCGGCGACTTCACCCATCCCGCCTGGTACGACCACCTGCGGGAGACCCTGCGACCGGCCGAGCCGGGCCTGTACCGGCTGAGCCCGGAGGCCGAGGCGGACATCGCCCGCCGGTTGCCGCCCCGGCTGGCGAACGCGGCGGAGGCGGACCCGGTCCGGTTCATGCTCAGCGTGGAGATCTCCACGATCTACAAGCGGGACGACCGGACCCGCAAGGTGCACCACCTGATCTACCTGCCGGACCTGGACGCGGTGGCCCGGTTCAACGCGGCGCTGGGGCGGATCGGCAACCTCGGCTCGGACGGCCGCCCGATCCTCGGCCTGGACTCCCGGGACCTGCTGGAGATCACCCTGGAGGCGAGTCCGGACGGGTACCTGGTCCCGGCGCACATCTGGACGCCGTGGTTCTCCGCGCTGGGCTCGAAGTCGGGCTTCGACGCGATCGCGGACTGCTACGCCGACCTGGCCGAGCACGTCTTCGCGGTGGAGACCGGCCTCTCCTCGGACCCGGAGATGAACTGGCGGGTCGCCAGCCTGGACCGCTACCGGCTGGTCTCCAACTCGGACGCGCACTCGCCGCCGGCGCTGGCCCGGGAGGCCACCGTCTTCGACTCGGCGCGGGACTACTTCGCGATCCGGGAGGCGCTGCGGACCGGCGACGGCCTGGCCGGGACGATCGAGTTCTTCCCGGAAGAGGGGAAGTACCACGCGGACGGGCACCGGCTCTGCGGGGTCAACTGGTCGCCGGAGCGGACCCGCCAGGCCGGCGGTCGCTGCCCGGAGTGCGGCAAGCCGTTGACCGTGGGTGTGCTGAGCCGGGTGGCGGAACTGGCCGACCGGCCGGCGGGGCACCGCCCGGACCACGCCCGGGACGTCGCCCACCTGGTGCCACTGGCCGAGATCCTGGGTGAGCTGAACGGGGTGGGCGCCCGGTCGAAGAAGGTCGAGGGGAAGCTCAACGACCTGGTCGCCGCGCTCGGCCCCGAGCTGGAGATCCTCACCACCACCCCGCTGGACGAGGTCGGCCGGGTCGGGGGCGAGCTGCTCGCCGAGGGAATCGGCCGGCTGCGCCGCGGCGAGGTCCACCGGGTGCCGGGTTACGACGGCGAGTACGGCGTGATCACCCTCTTCGACCCGGCCGAGCTGAGCTCCGGCGGCGCGTCCGCCGCGCAGGAGACGCTCTTCGATGTACCCGTGCCGGCGCAGCGAACCCCTGCGGAGCCGGCGGCCCGGTCGAAGGCCCGGCGCCCAGCGGCGGCGAAGGCCGAGCCGAAGCGGAAGGTCGCGCCGACCCCGCCGCCGCCGATCGCGCCGGCGCCCTCGCCGCACGAGCCGTTCGAGCCGATGCTCGCCGGGATGGAGGAGGTCGGCACGGGCCTGCTGGACCGGCTGGACGCGATGCAGCGGGTGGCGGCGTCCGCGCCGGGCGGCCCGCTGCTGATCGTGGCCGGCCCGGGCACCGGCAAGACCCGGACGCTGACCCACCGGATCGCGTACCTCTGCGCGGAGCTGAACGTCTTCCCGGAGCAGTGCCTGGCGATCACCTTCACCCGGCGCGCGGCGGAGGAGCTGCGGCACCGCCTGGACGGCCTGCTCGGACCGGTGGCCGAGGACGTCACCGTGGGCACCTTCCACTCGCTGGGGCTGGCCATCCTGCGGGAGAACGCCGGCGCGGCCGGCCTGCCGGCGGACTTCCGGATCGCCGACGACGCGGACCGTTCCGCGGCCGGCGCGGAGGCCGGCGACGACGACGCCCGGTACACCGGGTTGCTCCGCAAGCACGACCTGGTCGACCTGGACGAGTTGCTCACTCTGCCGGTAGCGCTGTTGAAGGGCGACAAGAATCTGGTCCGGGAGTACCGCGAGCGCTGGCGGTGGATCTTCGTCGACGAGTACCAGGACGTCGACGCGGTCCAGTACGAGCTGCTGCGGCTGCTCAGTCCCGCCGACGGCAACCTCTGCGCGATCGGCGATCCGGACCAGGCGATCTACTCGTTCCGCGGCGCGGACGTCGGCTACTTCCTGCGCTTCTCGCAGGACTTCACCGACGCGCGGCTGGTCCGGCTGAACCGCAACTACCGCTCGTCGGCGCCGATCCTGGCCGCCGCGGTGCAGGCCATCGCGCCGTCGTCGCTGGTCCGGGGCCGCCGGCTGGACCCGGCCCGGCTCGACCCGGAGGCTCCGCTGGTCGGTCGCTACCCGGCGGCCTCCGTCGCCGACGAGGCCGATTTCGTGGTACGCACCATCGACGACCTGGTCGGCGGGCTCTCCCACCGGTCGTTGGACTCGGGCCGGATCGACGGTCGGTCGACCACGCTCTCCTTCTCCGACATCGCGGTGCTCTATCGCACCGACTCGCAGGCCGCGCCGATCGTGGACGCCCTGGCCCGGGCGAACATCCCGGTGCAGAAGCGCTCGCACGACCGGCTGCGTGACCGGCCCGGCGTGCCGGCCATCGCCCGTGAGTTGCGGCACGCCGATGGCCTGGGCGGCGGGCTTCCCGCCCGGGTACGCCTGGCCGGTCAGATGCTCGCCGAGCGCTTCGCCGCACCCACCCTGGACGGCTCCGGCGCGGTACGCCCCGAGGACGTCCGCACGGCGGTCGACCTGCTCACCCCGCTGGCCCGACGGTGCGGCGACGACCTGGAGCTGTTCCTGTCCCAGTTGGCCACCGGCGCGGAGGTGGACGCGCTCGACCCGCGGGCCGAGGCGGTCACCCTGCTGACCCTGCACGCCGCGAAGGGGCTGGAGTTTCCGGTGGTCTTCCTGGTCGGCGCGGAGGACGGGCTGCTGCCGCTGCGCTGGCCCGGTGCGGAGCCGGACGCCGACGCGGTCGCCGAGGAGCGGCGGCTCTTCTTCGTCGGGTTGACCCGCGCGCAGGACCGGCTCTACCTGAGCCACGCGGCCCGCCGGGTCCGGCACGGGGCGGAGCGCGAGTGCCGGCCGTCGCCGTTCCTCGACGTCATCGATCCGGGGCTGTTCGAGCGGTTCGGCGAGGCCGAGCCGCCCCGGCCGAGGGACCGCCAGCTCCGGCTGATCTGACGGTGTCCCGGTGTCCATGGGGCCGGACGACCAGGTGATCGGCCCAGCTTTCGGCGCTCGCATCACCCCGCGTGATGTCCCTGTCGGTGGTTTGCTCCGTGAGCGATATGACGCAGAGGCATATTCATGACTCTGGGTCATATCGCTAACAAGGAAAACTTCTCCTTCGGTCGGACACGCCCGGCGGACGGATACGCCCGGCGGACGGGGCGCGGCGGTGCGGCAGCGACGGCGGTGCACTGGCAGCAGCGGTGCGCGGCAGGCGCGCGGCGGAGGCACGGCTGAGGTGCGGCGGCTCTAAGCGAGCAGTACGGCCAGCCAGGCACCGGCGAGCAGCGCGGGGCCGAACGGCAGGGCGGTGTCCCGGCGTACCCGGCGGGTGGCCAGCAGACCGACGACCAGCACACCGTTGAGCAGGTGGGGCAGGAACAGGCCCAGCCAGAGGGTGGGCCAACCGAGCCAACCGAGCGGCAGGCCGAGCGCGGCGGCGAGCTTCACGTCGCCGAAGCCGAGCCGCGAACCGGGCAGCAGCGCCAGCATCACGTAGAGGGCGAAGGAGAGTGCCGCGCCGGCCACCGCGCCGAGCAGCCGGTACGGGGTGCCGATCGCCAGCGCCGCCCCGAGCAGACCGACGGCGGCAGTCGCCCCGGCGGCGAGGACCAGCGGGTCGGGCAGTCGCAGCCAAGCCAGGTCGACCCGGGCCAGCACCAGCCCGATGGCCGCCACCAGCAGGAACACCGGCAGGTCCGGCTCGGTGCCGCGCGCCGCGGCGAGCCCGCCGAAGACCACCGCGCCGACCAGCGCGCTCACCCCGACCCACCCGCTCGCCCACTGCTTCGCGCCGCTCTGCCGCTCGGCGGCGCCTCCCGGCCGCGCACCGGCTGGCGGCACCGGGACCGGCGGCACCAGGACCGGCCGCACCAGGGCCAGCGGCGCCGGGACCGGCCGCGCACCGGGCGGCGGCACCGGGACCGGCGGGCCGGTGGTGAAGCGGCGGGCCGCTGCCGGGACCGCGGCGCCGGCCAGCGCCCCGAGCAGGGCGGCGGCGGTCACCAGGCCGACGGACACGGGCCGGGACGTTACCGGCGCGCCGGCTCCGGGGCTGCCCCGTCGACCGGGCGGCGCGGCCGTTCGGTGCTCACCACCACCGCCACCCCGGCCACGATCACCGCGCCGCCGAGCAGCACCTGCGCGGTGACCGGCTCGGCGACCAGCAGCGCGCCCAGGGCCACCGCGACCACCGGGTTGACGTAGGCGTACGTCGCCACGAGCGAGATCGGCGCGTGCGCCAGCAGCCAGACGTACGCGGTGAAGGCCACCAACGAGCCGGCCACCATCAGGTACGCCAGCGCGAGCCACGACCGGGTGGTCACCTCCACCGGCGAGAACCCGCTCAGCTCGCCCCGGGCGACCGCCAGCCCGACGAGCGCCGCCGCACCGGCGGCCATCTCGTACACGGTGGCGACGAAGGGGTCGGCGGGCATCCGCAGCCGGTTGGAGAGGAACGAGCCGACCGACCAGGAGGTGGCCCCGGCGACCACGGTCAGCGCGCCGGCCAGCGGCACCGCGCCGGTGCCTCCGGTCGGCAGGACCAGCAGGACCAGGCCGAGGAAACCGAGCGTCACCCCGGCGAAGGTCCACGCCCGGGGCCGGTCGCCGGTCACCGTACGCAGCACCACCACCAGCAGCGGGACGGTGGCCACCAGCAGCGCGGCGATGCCGGAGGGCACCGCCACCCCGGGCGGGCCGGACTCGGCGAGCACCACCAGCCCGTTGCCGCCGGCCAGCAGCAGGACGCCGACCAGCGCGGCGGAGCCGAGCTGCCGCCGGTCGACCCGGAGCGCGCCGGGCCCCCGGCGGAGCCGGAGGACGACGGCCAGCACCAGGGCGGCGGCGGCGAACCGGGTGGCGGCGGAAGCGAGCGGCGGCAGCGACTCGACCGCGATCCGGATGCCCAGGTAGGTGGAGCCCCACAGGACGTAGACCAGCACCAGCGCGGTCCAGAGCAGGGCGGGCCGGGCGGGTGTCGCACTCGCGGGAGGTGAGCTCATCGGTGGACCACGCTACGGTGGCCGGGGCGCGACGTCCCTCGTGGGTGTCCGGCCGTCGGTACTCGTACGCAGGAGGGCGGGCATGGCGAACTACGGACCCCCGGGTGACGGCTCCCCGGAGCCGTGGGGTGGGCGAGGCGCCGACGGCGGGTACGGGGCCGCGCCGGGTCAGCCACCGCAGCCGTACGCCGGGCAGCAGGCGTACCCGCCCTACCCTGCCGGCGGGTACCCCCCGTCCACGGCGTACGACCCGGCGGACCCGTACCGGACGACCGGTCCGACGGCGCATCCGGGCAACCCGACGCCGAAGCGCGGCCGGAGTCCGCTGGTCGCGGTGCTGGCGGTGCTCGCGGTGCTGGTGCTCGTCGGCGCGGGCATCCTCTGGTTCCTGCTCGGGCGGGACGACGACCCGACTCCGGTCGCCGGTTCCGCCGCGCCGACTGCGCCCGCCGAGCCGAGCGATCCCGAACCGGCCGGGGCGGCACCCACCACTCCCGCGCCGGCGTCGTCGGCCGACCCGCGCTTCGTCAAGGCCGGGCAGTGCGTCCGCAACGAGGGGCCGGCCGGCGGGAAGCCCAAGCTGCTGGTCGCCGAGTGCGGCCCGAAGACGTACCAGGTGCTGCGCCGCTTCGACGGGGCGACCAGTGGCGAGAAGGACGCCGAGGCGAAGTGCGGCCGGGTGGAGGGGTACACCAACTGGTACTTCTTCGACAGCGAGCTGGACACCCTGGACTTCGTGCTCTGCCTCAAGCAGCGCTGATTCCCTCTCGTACCCCAATCTATGTCTCTCTAGTGTCTACGCTAGACAGCCGCAGATTCGTGTCGACGGTCCGAGACACGCCGGTAGCCCCGTCTACGCATCTCTAGCCCGTCGACTAGACGGGCCGATACTGTGCGATGCGTGGATCCTGTCCGCAACCCGTACGCCCCCGGCGCCGGCCAGCGCCCGCCCGAACTCGCCGGGCGGGGGCGGGAGCTGGACGTCTTCGACGTGGTGCTGGAACGCATCGCCCGGGGTCGCCCCGAGCGCAGCCTGATGCTCACCGGCCTGCGCGGCGTCGGCAAGACGGTGCTGCTCAACACCCTCCGCTCGCAGGCCATCAACCACCTCTGGGGCACCGGCAAGATCGAGGCCCGCCCCGACCAGTCACTGCGCCGCCCGGTCGCCGCGGCCCTGCACATGGCGGTCCGCGAACTCGCCCCCCGGCACCGCGCCCCGGACCGGATCGACGCCTTCCTCGGCGTGCTGAAGGCCTTCGCCCAGCGCTCGGCGCCGACCGGGCGGGCCGGCGCCGCCCCGAAGCTGCGCGACCGCTGGCAGCCCGGCATCGACGTGCCCGCGAGCAGCGGCCGGGCCGACTCCGGCGACATCGAGATCGACCTGGTCGAGCTGCTCAGCGACGCCGCCGCGGTCGCCGCCGACGTGGGCACCGGCATCGCGGTCTTCATCGACGAGATGCAGGACCTCGGCCCGGAGGACGTCTCCGCGCTCTGCGCCGCCTGCCACGAACTGTCCCAGCTCGGCGCCCCGCTGATCGTGGTCGGCGCCGGCCTGCCGCACCTGCCGGCCGTGCTCAGCGCCGCCAAGTCGTACTCCGAGCGGCTCTTCCGCTACCAGCGCATCGACCGGCTGGACCGGATCGCCGCCGACCACGCGCTCTGCGCGCCGGCCGAGCGGGAGGAGGTCGAGTACGAGCAGAAGGCGCTCGACCTGCTCTACGAGAAGTCCGGCGGGTACCCGTACTTCGTCCAGGCGTACGGGAAGGCGACCTGGGACCACGCGCCCCGCTCGCCGATCACCGCCGCGGACGTCCGGGTCGCCGCGCCCGAGGCGGAGGCGGAACTGGCGGTGGGCTTCTTCGGCTCCCGCTTCGAGCGGGCGACCCCGGCCGAGCGGGAGTACATGCGGGCGATGGCCACGCTCTCCCTGGTGGAGGGGGAGGTCGACGGCGGCGGCCGGGACGACATGGACGCGGCGGTGCCGACGGCGGAGATCGCCCGGGCGCTCGGCCGGAAGCCGGCCAGCCTCTCCCCGGCACGGGACGCGCTGATCAAGAAGGGGCTGATCTACTCCGGCGAGCGGGGCACGGTGGCCTTCACCGTCCCGCACTTCGGCCGCTACCTGCGCACCCAGCCCGCCTGACCACCGGCCGGTTCAGACCCGGGACCAGGGCGCGGGGAAGACCACCTCACCGTGCGGCGGCGGCCCCTCGTCGCTGGTGGCCGGCGGCAGCACCAGCGCCTGCCAGGGCTCGCCGAGACCGGACCACGGGCTGGTCAGGCCCATCCGGTCCGCCCGGGTGAAGCCGAAACGCCGGTAGTAGCCCGGGTCGCCGAGCACCACCACCAGCCGCTCGCCCAGCTCGGTCGCCGCGTCCAGCGCGGCCTGCACCACCGCCGTGCCGTGCCCGACCCGCTGCCGGTGCGGGGCGACCCCCACCGGGCCGAGCGCCAGCGCGGGCTCGCGGACCTCGTCGGACTCCACCCGAACCCGGCTGAGCAGGGCGTAGCCGACCACCTCGCCGCCGTACTCGGCGACCATGGCCAGCTCGCGGATCCAGGCGTCGCTGTCACGCAGCTCGTCGACGAGGGCGACCTCGCCGGGGGTGGTGCCCTCCGGTCGGGCGAAGGCCGCGGCCAGCACCCGGCGGACCGGGCCGGTGTCGGCCGGGTCCTCGGGGCGCAGCCGCAGGGTCGTCACCCGCGCGACGTTACCCGTCGGCAGGGGTCCATCAGCGACGGTCGCTCGAATCGGCGTGGCGAGACGTCCACGAGCGGCCGGTCGGGATCGGCCGTTGGTCGGGTAACGGCCGCCGTGACGGGGTATGACTGATCCATGAAACCCGTGCGCTCCCTCGCCCGTGTCATGTTGAGCGGCATCTTCGTGGTCAGCGGCGCCCGTAACTTCCAGAACCCGCAGCGACTCGTGCCGGCCGCCCAGCCGGTGACCGACCGGGTCGCCCCGCTGATCACCCGGGCCGCCCCCCAGCTCCCCACCGACACCGAGACACTGATCCGCCTCAACTCCGCCGTGCAGTTGGCCGCCGGTCTGATGCTCGCCACCGGAAAGCTCACCCGGCCGGCCGCGCTGGTGCTCGCCGGCACGCTCATCCCCACCACGGTCGCCGGTCATCCCCTCTGGAACGTCGAGGATCCGGCGATGCGCAACAACAACCAGGTTCACTTCCTGAAGAACCTGGGGCTCTTCGGCGGCCTGCTGCTCGCCGCCGCGGACACCGAGGGGAAGCCGGGTCTGCGCTGGCGGGCGGGCCATCGCATCGGCCACTCCCGACGTTCCGTGCAGCGCGCTGTCCGCACCGCCCGCCGGGAGGCCCGGATCGCCGTCGCGTCCGCGTCCGCCGCCCGACGACTCCCGGGCTGACCTGCGTCAATAAGGCCAAAACCCCCGTAAGGCCGCGAATCACCTGAACCACCCGACACCCGTTAACGCGGTGGAAATGTCAAAAACATGTGTGGGATCGGACACGGTCGCATAACGGGGGAGGCAGCAACGTGAGGCGCCGTTCTAGGCTCCGAACCGGACCTGGACGGGTAGGACGACCTTGGTACGGGGGTGGCCACGCCATGCCGGCGACCGTCGGTAGACGGCTGGACCGCCTCGCTCCGGTCCGTCGCGCGACGCGCGGGATCGATCGAAGGGCGGCCACCCGGGCCGGTGTCGTGTCCGCCGCCGCCTACGCCGCCTGGCTCGCCATCGGCGCGTTCGGGCGACCGTACAACTTCTTCGACATGAAGATCTACCACGGCGCGGTGGTGTGGTGGGCGACCGGGCACGACCTGTACGAGTTCATCGCCCCCACCACCACGCTTGGCTTCACCTACCCGCCGTTCGCCGCGCTGATGATGCTGCCGATGGCCCGACTGCCGATCGAGGCGGCCGGCTGGATCAACGCGGCGGGCAGCATCGGCGCCCTGGCCGTCGTGCTGGCCGCGCTGCTGCGCCCGATCGTCGACCGGCTGACCTGGCCACTCTGGTTCACCGTGGCCATCGCCACCCCGATGGCGGTGGCCATCGAGCCGGTCCGCGAGACCCTCGGGTACGGCCAGGTCAACGTGCTGCTCTTCGCGCTGATCATGGCGGACCTGGTCGGGCTGCGCTGGCGGTCCCGCCGGGGCACCCACGGCCGCCCCACCGACGGCCCGCTGCTGCGCTTCCTCTACAGCGGCGCCTGGGCCGGCGCCGGCATCGGCCTGGCCACCGCGGTCAAGCTGACCCCGGCGCTCTTCATCGTCTACCTGCTGGTCACCCGTCAGTGGCGTACCGCCGCGACCGCCGTCGGCACCACCATCGGCGTGACGGTGGGGACGTTCACGCTGGTCGGCACGGAGTCGCGGGCCTACTTCGGCGGGGTGCTCTGGCAGACCGAGCGGGTCGGCGCCGCCGACATGACCCCCAACCAGTCGCTCGCCGGCCTGTTGGCCCGGCTCTACGACTCGATCGAGACGCCCGGCCTGCTCTGGTTGGCGTTCTCCGTGCTGATCCTGGCGGTGGGGCTCTCCCGCGCGGCGACCGCCCGCGCCGACGGCGACGAGCTGACCGCGTTCACCCTGGTCGGGCTGACCGCCAACGTGATCAGCCCGATCTCCTGGTCACACCACCTGGTCTGGGTCATCCCGGCGATCGTCGTGCTCGCCGACGCGGCGGTACGCCGGCGCGAGGCCAGCCGGGGACCGTCGCCGCGCACCGGCCCCTCGTCGGCGTACGGCGGGCCGCCCGGGATGACCGGGCTGCGACCGCCCATCTGGTACCCGACGCTGACCGGCCTGCGGCACGGCGTCGCCGCCGTCGGGCTCTACCTGCTCTTCCTGATCTCGCCGATCTGGCCGTACGAGCACCAACTCCCCGAGGTCTCCCACTACCAGGACGGCCTCTTCGGCGCGCTGATGGAGAACTCCCTCGCGCTGGCGCTGATCGTGCTGGTGGCCGCGCTGCCCTGGCGACCGGGCGCCGAGCCGGCGTTCTACACCGACCGGCTGGCCCGGGTCGCCGCCACCGCCGGCCGGCGCTGACCGGCCGACTGCACCGCCCGGTCAGGGGCAGTTGACCCATTCCTCGGTACCGTCGTCGAAGACCTGCCGCTTCCAGATCGGCAGTCGCGCCTTGACCTCGTCGACCAGCCGGGCGCAGGCCGCGAAGGCCGCCGCGCGGTGGGCGGTGCTGACCGCCGCGACCAGGGCCACGTCGCCGATCTCCAGCCGGCCGATCCGGTGCGACACCGCGACCGCGTAGACGCCCGGTTCCGCGGCGATCTCGGCGGCCACCTCGCGAAGCACGTCGCCGGCGCTCGGGTGGCCCTCGTACTCCAGGAGGGTGACCGCACGGCCGTGGTCGTGGTCGCGGACGACGCCCTGGAAGGAGACCACCGCGCCGGCCCGGCGCTCGGCGACCGCGGCCTCGTGCGCGGCCAGGTCGAGCGGCTGGTCGGTGACCGCGAGCATGGTCACCGTCGGCCCGGCGGTCACCACGACCGCTCCCCGGGCAGCAGCGGCAGGGGTACGACCGGCACCCGCGCGCCCACCTCGCCGGTGGTGCCGGGACGGATCACCGCGAAGCCGTCCGCACCGGCCAGCCCGCGCAGCATGGCCGAGCCGACGTGCCGGACCGGGTGCGCGGTGCCGGCGGCCCGGTCGAGCCGGACCAGCGCCAGGTGGGTGTAGTCCCCGCGGCCGGCCACCGGCTCGGCGAGGGTGACGTGCGGCAGCACCGGCATCGGCCGGCCCTGCAATCCGGCGAGCAGCGGCGCGACCAGCGAGACCAGCGCGACGATCGCGGACTGCGGGTTGCCGGGCAGGCCGGCGACGAAGCGGACCCGGCCGTCCGCGCCGGCCAGCCGGGCCAGCAGCATCGGGAAGCCGGGGCGGACGGCGACGGTGTTGACCACGTAGTCCGCGCCGAGCGCCTCCAGCGTCGGGTGCAGGTGGTCGACCGGGCCGTGCATCGTGCCGCCGGTGGTGCAGACGAGATCGGCGGCGGTCAGCGCCGTGCGCAGCGCCGCCACGTGGGCGGGGAGGGTGTCCGCCACCGGGCCGACCACGTCGGAGGGGCGGACCTGGCAGCCGTAGCGGCGCAGCCAGGCCGGCACCGCCGGGCCGAGCGCGTCGCGGACCCGACCGGCGCCGGGCGGGCCGGCGGTGAGCAGTTCGTCGCCGAAGACCAGCAGGGCGGCCCGCGGCTGCCGGCGGACCCGCAGCTGGTCGTGGCCGCAGGAGGCGGCCAGCCCGATCAGCGCCGGGTCGATCGGGGTGCCGGCGGGCAGCAGCTCCTCGCCGGCGGCGGCCTCCTCGCCCGGCTCCCGCCACTCCGGCGTGGGGCGCGGCGTGCCGGTGACCCGCCCGTCGGCGGTACGCCGGGACTCCTCGATCCGCAGCACAGCGGTCGCCCCCGCGGGGACCATCGCGCCGGTGGCGATCTCGACGGTGGTCCCGTCGGCGGTCAGCGGCTCCGGGACGCCCCCGGCCAGCACCCGCCCGACGACCTGCCACGGCCCGTCGCCGCGGACCGCCCAGCCGTCCACGCTGGAGGTGGGGAAGGCGGGCAGGTCGGTACGGGTGGTGAGCGGCTCGGCCAGGGTCTGCCCGTCGGTGTCGGCGAGGGCGCGATTGACCGCGGGCAGCGCGGCGGAGAGGCCGACCGCGTACACCCGGGAGCGGGCCTCCTCCCACCCGGCCGGCGGCGGCGGCGCGGCGACCTGCGCCGCGTCGGCGGTTTCCGTGCTCACCGGGGGTGGCCTCCGTTCGAGAGTCGGTCGGGGCGCGGGCGGCCCGCGCTCACCCGGCGAGCCTATCGCCGCGCGCCGCCAGCCGCCCCGTCAGTGGTCGCCGCCGCGCAGCTGGTCCACGGCGTGGGTCAGGATCGGGCCGAGCACGGCGAGCCCGTCCTTCGCGCCGCCCCGCGAACCGGGCAGGTTGACCACCAGCATTCGCCCGGCCACGCCGGCCAGCCCCCGGGACAGCGCCGAGGTGGGGACGCGCTCCCGGCTGTGGGCACGGATCGCCTCGGCGATGCCGGGGATCTCGTAGTCGAGCAGCGCGCGGGTCACGTCGGGCGTCCGGTCGGTCGGGGTGATGCCGGTGCCCCCGCTGGTCAGGACCACGTCCATCCCGTCGGCGAGGGCGGCCCGCAGCGCCGCGCCGACCGGCTCACCGTCGGGCACCACCACCGGCTCGTCGACCGTGCAGCCCAGCTCGCGCAGGCCGGCGACGAGCAGCGGCCCGCTGGTGTCGGCGTAGACGCCGGCGGCGGCCCGGTTGGAGGCCACCACCACCCGCGCCCGGATCACGGCCGGTCCTCCGGCCGGACCCACTCGCCGGTCTTGCCGCCTTCCTTGCGGAGCACCCGGACGCTCTCGACGGAGGCGGCCGGGTCGACCGCCTTGACCATGTCGACCAGGGCCAGCCCGGCGACGGCCACCGCGGTCAGCGCCTCCATCTCCACGCCGGTCCGGTCGGCGGTCCGCGCGGTCGCGGTGATCTCGACGGTGTCGACGGTGAGCCGCAGGTCGACCGTGACACCGTGCAGCGCGATCGGGTGGCAGAGCGGGATCAGGTCGGGGGTGCGCTTGGCGCCCATGATGCCGGCGAGCCGCCCCACCGCCAGCGCGTCACCCTTGGGCAGGCCGTCGCGGCGGAGCAGGTCGACCACCTCGGCGGTGGTGCGGAGCCGGCCGGCGGCCACGGCGAGCCGGCCGGAGACCGGCTTGGTGGAGACGTCGACCATGCGGGCCGCGCCGGCCGCGTCGACGTGGCTGAGCTGCGCGGGATCGGTCACGGTCGGCAGCCTATCGGTCGGGTACGACCGGTTTTCCCGCCCGCCGCCCGGTCGGGAGGGGCGCGACCGGGTGCCCGGGCCACGCCCCTCCCCACCTACCCGCCGTCGTCAGTCGCTGGGGGGACCTTGACGTGCGGGGGCTCGCCGGCCCGCTTCTGACCAAGGGTCAGAACCTCCCCCGTTTCGCCGACCGGCGGGAACGCTACCGGGGTGGGCGATAAGAAATCGATAAGCGGCGTCGCAGCCGGTCAGGCGACGGGCGGGGGACCCGGGGCCGAGGGTGTCGTGACGGCCAGCCAGCTCGCCACCTCGTACCGCTCGGGGGCACCCATTCGTTCGAAGATCACCAGTGCCCGCTGCCGGTACCGTCGCGCCTCGGCCGGATCACCGGTCGCGAGATGGTCGGCGAGGGCGGTCAGCGCCCGGCCCTGTTCGTACGGGTGGGCGATCCGGGTGGCGAGTTCGAGCGCCCGGTGGTGTGCCGCGACCGCGCTCTCGTTCTCGCCGGTGCGTGCCAGCGTGAGGCCCAGGTCGTTCAACACAGCCGCCTGGACGTGGCGCTCGCCGCAGTCGACCGCCAACTCGAGGGCGTACTCGTGCTGATCCCGGGCCTGGTTCAGCTGACCGAGACTCCGGTACGCGATCCCGAGGTCGTTACGGGTCTCCGCCTCGGCGAACCGGTGCCCCGTCCGGTCGCGTAGTCCCAGCGACGCCGTGAGCCGCCGGATCGCCTCCGGGTACCGTCCGAGTCGGTTCTGGACCGCGCCGATGTGGCTCAGCGCGTTCATCGTGTCGAAGTAGCTGGATCGGGCCCGCGCAATGAAGAGATGCAGCCGGTGGGCCCGCAGCGCCTCGTCGTACTGCCCTGCGGCGGTCAACGCTATGCCGAGGTTGGGCAGCGAAACCCGTATCTCGTGAGCCGAGTCGCGCTGGAGCTGCCGTCCGAGGGCGATCGCCTGACCGAGGTCCCCCATCAGCCAGTACACGACGACCAGGTTGGCCCGGTACCGATGTTCATCCGCCCGGTCGCCCCGAGACAGGCTGATCCTGACGGCCGATTCGAGGTGCCTGAGCACCTTCGGGTAGCTGGCCGTTCTGGTGTACGCGGAGGCGAGGTAATTGTGCATCATCGCCTCAGCCCGCTGATCGCCCTCTTTCTCGGCCGCCGCCAACCCGTGCCGATGGGTCAACAGAATGTCATCGAAATACCCGCGGATGTAGCAGAACCGCCACAGGATCCGGGCCAGCCGCCACGCATACCCGCAGTGCCCGTTCTCGGCCGCAAACGCGATCAGCGAAACGAGATTCGCCCTTTCCTGTTCCAACCATTCGACGTCGGGATTCCCCGACGCCTCGATCAGGTCGGGGCGGAGGGGCTCGGCGAGGTCCGCGTGCAACCGGACGAGCTGGGGCTCGAACAGCTCCGCCACCCGGATGCCAACGTGCAGCGTGTGGTCCAGGAGACTGACGGCGGCGCTCTGCCGCTCCTCGAGGTGCGGCTCTGGCGCCGAGAGTTCCACGGAGTACTGCCGTATCAGGTCGTGCAGCCGGTACCGGCCGTCCGTCAACTCCTCCACCAGGTGCTGGTCGAGGAGTTCGTCCAGCGCCGCTCCCGCGCGGTCCCACGAAAGGCCGGCGAGGGCCGCCGCCATGGGCACGTCGAATTGCCCACCCGGGTGGACGCTCAACAGTCGGAACAGGCGCCTGGTCGGTTCGCTCAGCGGTTCGTACGAGGCGGCAAAGGCCCGCGCCACCGTCTGCTGCTCCGCGGCCAGGTGGGCAATGACCGTCGTCCCCTCGCCGAGCCGGTACGCCAACTCCGCGACCCGCCAACTGCGACGCTGAGCGAGCCGGGCCCCGGCCAGCCGGATGGCCAGCGGAAGGTGGCCGCAGCGCCGCGCCACCTCAGCGGCCGCTTCCGGCTCCCGTCCCACCCGTTCCACTCCCGCGGTCAGCGCCAGCAGTCTGACCGCCTCTTCCCCGGTCAGCAGCGGCAGTGACTCCGCCGGCCCGGTCTCCAGCGCCGAGAGCCGGCGGCGGGACGTGACCAGCACCACCGAACCCGGCGCGGTGGGCAGCAACGGAAGGATCTGCTCGGTGTCCGCCGCGTTGTCCAACACGACGACAGCCCGGCGTGCGGCGATCTCCCGCCGCCACAGATCAATCCGATGCGCGGACTCCGACGGGATACGACCCGCCGGTACGCCGAGTTGCCGGAGCAGAGCGACCAGCGCCGCCGCCGGCTCCACAGGCGCGCCCTCGGCGTGTCCGCGCAGGTCGATGAAGAGTTGGGCGTCGGGATAACGCTTCGACAGCCGGTACGCCAGATGGACGACGAGTGCGGTCTTGCCGCTGCCCGGCATGCCGTCGACGACCCGCACCGGCGAGGTCGTCGACGTCGCGGCCTCGATCTCGATGACCATGCGGTCGACCAGTTCGCCCCGGCCGACGAAGTTCGACACCGGCCGGGGCAGCCAGTTCAGCGGGACCGGCACGTCGACCGGGCGCTCGTCGGCACGCACCAGCCGAGTGGGCCGCCCGGGTTCCGCCGGATCCAGACCGGCAGGATCGGGCAGGCGCTCGCGGTTCAACACCGCTCGGTAGAGCTGCTGCAGGTCGGGGCCCGGCTCAATGGCCAACTGCTCGGCCAGGATCGTCCGGGCGGACCGGAACGCGGCGATGGCACCGGCCGGATCACCCTCCTGATGGAGGGCCCGGATCAGCAGCGCGTGGGCCTGTTCACGGAGTGGGTGGGCGCGAACGTGGTCACGGAGGCGCAGCACGGCACTGCGGGTCCGGCCCTGGCGCAGGTGCGCGTGGGCCCACAACTCGCGGGCTGCCAACCGCTCCTCGTCCGCTGCCGCACACCGGGCGGTCAGAATGGGTCCGAGTGGCACACCGGTGAGCATCGGCCCACGCCACAACGCTTCAGCCTGGCTGAGCCGAGCGTCGACGCTATCGAGGTCGGCTGCGGCCCAGGCTCGTCTGGCCTGCTCCACCAGGCGCTGGAAGACGACGAGGTCGAGCGCGTCGTCCGGGAGCCGGAGCCGGTAGCCGCCGGCCTCCCTGATCAGAACCGGCTGTTGCGCCGACTCGAGCGCCCGCCGCAGGTTGCCGGCGTACGAACGAACATTGGCCACAGCGGAGACGGGAGGCGAACCGGTCCACAACTCATCAACGAACTCGTCGATACCCAGCGTGCGGTTCGCGTTGACGGCGAGCAGACTCAGAACGGCCTGTTGCTTCGGCGTTCCCAGTGCCAACGAAAGGCCGTCGACCAGCAGGGTGGGCTTTCCCAGGACGTGAATCGCGACCATGACCAGCCACCCCCGTCCGTGACGCGTTTCCCCGCAACTACCGTCCGTGCCACTTCCGACTCCGACGCCCACCACTTCCGGGGGCGCCACCGGGATCGACGCGGAAAACTACAACCCCGCGCCCGATGCCAAGACCGTGCCGTTGGACCATTATTCAGCGCAAGAGGGAACGCTGATACGAGTGCTGCACTCCGTCTGCACAACGAAACACACCGTCACATTTGGGCAACCCTTTCTCACCTATTGCCCATAGTCACATATATCCCTCCAAAAACGCCCCAACCGCCCTTAGGCTGTGCCCGTTGCAGGCCGCGCACGGCGGGCTCGAAATGAGGCGGGAGGGGTGGCCCGGATGTCCGCACACGAGTGGTTGTGAGCAATTGTGGTTAACGGGTGACGCCACGTAGCCTTTGTGTCTGCTCAGCTTTACGCAGTCATGAGCGAGGGCGCGGTGGCGATATCGGACGACGGCAAGACGGAGGCCGAGCGGCAGCTGGTGCTGCACGTCGGCCTCGTCTGCGTTGTGGCCGTCGCCGCTGCGGCCGTGTCGCTGTACCAGCTGGTCCGTCTTCCCCTCACCCGGGACGACCTGGCGCTGTCGCTGACGCTGATCTTCATGGCCACGCTCAGCGTCCGGATCAACTGGCGAATCCGGATCCGCGCGACGGTGCACGCGGTCTCGTGGAGCGAAACGGCAATCGTCCTCGCCTTGGCGGTGGCGCCGGCATCGATGGTGGTCCTGACCACCGGGATCGGCTCCACGATCGCACTGCTGCTCATCAAGCCGGCGCCGATAAAGGCCGCATTCGGAGTGGCCAAGAGCATGCTGCTGGCATCGGGCGGAGCCGTCGCCCTGAATCTTCTCGGCTCGTCGCCAGCGACCGGCAACTTCGGTCGGGTCATCGGCGTCGTCGCCGTCGCGTACGCCGTCACCGTCGTCCTGGACGAGGCGCTGACCCTGCCGGTGATCGCCCTCGCCACCGGCACCCGGGTGGTCAGCCTCTTCCGCGACGACCTCGGGCTGCGGCTGACGAGCGCGGTGGCGCGTTTCGCGCTCATCGCCACCACCCTGGTCATCCTGCGCGTGGACCCTCGACTGCTGCTCGCGGTGCCACCTCTCGTGCTCAGCCTGCACCTGCTCTACTCCAACCGGGTCAAGGCCCGCACCGAACAGCAGGCCTGGCAACGGCTGGCCCGCACCACCGACGCGCTCAACGTGGTCGACCTAAACCGCGTCCTCAGCACCGCGGTCACCCAGGCCGCCGAGCTCTTCTCCACCGACGAGGTCGAGATTGCGCTGCGCGACGGCGGCCGGACGATCCGCGGCACCGGCGAGGCCATCACGTACGACGGGCCGGCCGCCGAGCCGAGCACCGTCGACGGCTCGATGATCACCGCCCGGCTGGAGGGTCACGACGGCACCGCCGACGTCGGCACGCTGCGGCTGCGCTTCCGCGGGCCGGTGCAGCTCAACGAACGGGAGCAGTACACCCTGCGTACCTTCGCCTCGGCGCTCTGCACGGCGGTCCGCAACGCCCAGGCGTACGCCGAGCTGGCCCGGGTGGCCGACGAGCACGCGCACGCCGCCACCCACGACGCGCTCACCGGCCTGGCCAACCGCCGCCACCTGCTGGAGCGGGGCACCGAGCAGATCGCCGAGCGGCACGCCGAAGGGGTGACCGCGCTGGTGCTGATCGACCTCAACCACTTCAAGGAGGTCAACGACACGCTCGGCCACGCCGCCGGCGACCAGGTGCTGATACAGGTCGCCGACCGGCTGCGCACCGTGGCCCGCCCCGACGACCTGGTGGCCCGCCTCGGTGGCGACGAGTTCGCCGTGCTGCTGCGCGGCCTGCCCGCCCCGGCGGTCGCCGCACATCGGGCCGAGGCCCTGCTCGGCGCCCTGCACGAACCCATCGACGTGGACGGCATGCGGATCAGCGTGGAAGCCAGCGGCGGCATCGCGGCGGCCCCGGCCAGCGGCGGCGTGCCCGAGCTGCTGCGCCGCGCCGACGTGGCGATGTACCAGGCCAAACGGGCCGGCCAACGGATTTCCACGTACGCCCCCACCCGGGACACCGCCGACCTCGGTCGACTCACCCTCGGCGGCGAGCTGCCCCGGGCGGTCGCCGACCACGAGTTCACGGTCAACTTCCAGCCGATCGTCGACCTCGGCACCGGCGCGGTGACCGGGGCCGAGGCGCTGGCCCGCTGGCATCACCCCACCCATGGCGTCATCGACCCGCTGCGCTTCATCGAGGCGGTGGAACGCTCCGGGATGCTCCCGGCGTTCGCCGAGGCCATCCTCGACCAGGCGCTGATCGCCGCCGGCAGCTGGCGGGCCGCCGGCTTCGACCTGCCGGTGTCGGTGAACGTCTCACCCCGCAGCCTGCTCGACGCCCGCTTCCCCGGTGCGGTACTGGCCCGGCTGCGGGCGCACGACCTGCCACCGGACCGGCTGGTGCTCGAGTTGACCGAGACGCTCACCCTCAGCCAGCTCGACGTGGTCGACCGGGTGCTCAGCCGGTTGCGGGACTCCGGGGTCCGGCTGGCCCTGGACGACTTCGGCACCGGCTACTCGTCACTCTCGCTGCTCTCCCGCATCCCGGTGCACGAACTCAAGATCGACCGCAGCTTCGTCACCGCGATGGAGAGTTCGGCGGAGGCGGCGGCGGTCATCCGCTCCACCCTCGACCTGGGGCGCAGCCTCAACCTCGCGGTGGTCGCCGAGGGAGTGGAGAGCGAACCGCAGCGCCGCGCGCTCTGGGAGCTGGGCTGCGGCGCCGGGCAGGGCCACCTCTTCGCCCGTCCGCTGCCTGCCGGCAGTCTCCTCGCCGCCCTTCAGCGCGGCTCCGGCGGACGCGCCGGCACGCTCGTCGCACCGTTGCACGACACCGGCGCCGTGATCCGGCTCGCCCCCGGCCGCCGCCAGCCCGGACGGAACCGCACGACGGGTCTGCCACACTTGCCGGCGTGACCGCCGCCGATCGCGCCGCCCGCAGCTGGCGGGCCGTCGACTCCGCCGCCGGCGGGCTCGGCCTCGACCTCGGTCTGTACGCCGTCGCCGCGGCCTTCGCCGCGGTCACCGCCGCCACCTCCACCCTCCCGCCGCACCGGGCCTGGGGCGGAGTCGCCGCCGTCGGCTACCTGACCGCCGCCCTGCTGGTGCTCGCCCAACTCCTGCTCCACCGGCGGCGACCAGGGCTGGGCGGCACCACCGCCCGGTGGCTGGTGACGGGGTTCGCCTGGGCGACCACCGCCCTGCTGCCGCTGGCGCTCCAGGCCGGGCAGCGGGCGTCGGGGCGTACCGACCGGGCGCAGGAGGAGGTGGTGGTCGTCGAGCAGGCCGGCATCCGCCTCGCCGAGCACGGCACCCCCTACCTCGGGCACGACGCGATCGCCGCGCTCCCCGCCGACGAGCGGCTGCTCGGCTACACCCCGTACCAGCCGGGGATGGCGTTGTTCGGGCTGCCCCGGGCCGCCTCGGACGCCTGGTGGACCGACTCCCGGGTGTGGTTCGCCCTGGTCACCGCGCTGGTTCTCGCCCTCGCGGCGGGGACGCTCCGATCCGCCGCCAGCGCCGCGGCGCAGGGGCGGCCGGCGGCGGTGCTGCGCGGCGTGCAGGCGGCGACCGTCCTTCCGGTCTGCGCGCTCACCCTCGCCACCGGCGGCGACGACCTGCCCGTACTCGCGCTCTGCCTGCTGGCGCTGGCCCTCGCCGCCGCCGACCGCCCCGGCGCGACCGGCGTGGCGGTCGGCCTCGCCGGAGCGTTGAAGCTCTTCGCCTGGCCGGTCGCCCTGGTCCTGGTCTTCTGGGGGGTGACCCGGCGGGCCGGTCTCCGGGTCGCCGCCGGCGCGCTCGGCCTGCCGCTGCTCGCCCTGCTGCCGGCGCTGCTGGTCGACCGGGACGCGCTGGTGGAGAACGTGCTGCGCTTCCCGCTCGGGCACGGCCTGGTGACCAGCCCCGCCCAGTCACCGTTCCCCGGCCACCTGATCGCGACCGCGCTGCCCGCCGGGCGGGTGCTCGCCGCCGCGCTGCTCGGCGCGGTGGGCGTCGCCATCGCCGTCCGGCTCGTCCGCCGCCCGCCCCGCACCGCCGCGGCCGCCGCCCTTATCTGCGGGTACGGGTTGCTCGCGGCGATCCTGCTGATGCCGTCGACCCGCTTCGGCTACCTGCTCTACCCGCTCGCCCTGCTGGTCTGGGCACCCGCGCTGCGACCCGGGACCGTTTCCGTCGACTCCCCGGCACAGGCGCTCTCCAGGGCGTAGACCTGAAGACATGAGCAGCTACCGCGATCGTGAGGACGCCGGCCGGCAACTCGCCGACCGCCTCGCCGGCCTGGTCGGCCAGCCGGACGTCGTCGTGCTGGGGTTGGTCCGGGGCGGGGTACCGGTGGCCAGGGTGGTCGCCGACCGGATCGGCGCGCCGCTGGACGTCCTGGTGGTCCGCAAGCTCGGCATGCCCTGGGCGCCCGAGGTGGCCTTCGGCGCGCTCGGCCCCGGCGGGGTCCGCGTACTCAACGACATCGTCGCCAGTCGGCTCGACGAGGACGCCATCGCCGAGGTGCAACGCCGCGAGCAGGCCGAACTGGAACGCCGGGAGGAGCGCTACCGGGGTGGCCGGCCACCGCTGGACCTGTCGGGGCGTACCGCGGTGGTCGTGGACGACGGCCTGGCCACCGGCGCCACCGCCCGGGCCGCTGTGCAGGTCGCCCGCCACCTCGGCGCCCAGCGGGTCGTCGTCGCGGTGCCGGTCGGCTCCCAGGAGGCGTACGAGATGCTCGCCGCCGAGGCGGACCAGGTGATCTGCGCGCAGCGGCCACCGGATTTCGGCGCGGTGGGCGCCTACTACGACGACTTCCACGAGGTCAGCGACGACGAGGTCAGCGAGGCGCTGATCGCCACCGCCTGACGGTCGCCGAGACCGGGTACCGTCGAGCGATGCAGCTCACCTGTCCCAAGTGTCACGGAGACATGCGCCAGTACGAGCGCAGCGGAATCGTCATCGACCAGTGCAGCGAATGCCGGGGGATCTTCCTGGACCGCGGCGAACTCGAGAAACTCTTCGAGGCCGAGGCCAACTGGAATCAGCAGCACACCGGCGCGGCTCCCGGCCAGCCGGCGCCGACCCCCGGCCCGCAGCACGTCCAGGGCGGGTACGCCCCGCCGCCCCCGCCGCCCGCGCACCAGCCGGGCTACGGCGCCGTGCCCCCGCCGCCCCCGCCGCCGCCCGTGCACGGCTACCCGCCGCAGCCCGCGTACGGGCACGGCGGCCAGCAGCACCACGGCTACCACGGGCACTACAAGCGCAAGAAGCACAAGAGCTTCCTCGACGAGATGTTCGGCTGAGCACCGCGCCGACCGGGCCGGTTCCGCGCCGGTCCGGTCGGCGTGCCGACCCGCCACCGTCGTGGCAGGCTGGGCGGCATGACGCGGCAGCACCTCGCGTTGGCGCAGGCGTACGACGGGATCACCCGGGTCGTCGCCGACCTCGACGACGCCGATCTGCAACGCCCCACCCGCTGCCGCGGCTGGCTCGTCGCCGACCTGCTCTTCCACCTGCTCTGCGACGCCCAGCGCTGCCTGGTCACCCTGGCCAGCCCCGCCGACGGCCCGCCCGACGTCGATGACGTCAGCTACTGGCGGTCCTTCCCGGGCGGTGCTGGCGACATCGGCAGTGCCCGGCACGCCTGGTGGGCCCGCCGCTCGGCCGCCGCGTTCGAACGCCCGAGCGGGGTGGTCCGGATCTGGTTGGACACCGCCCCCGCCGCGGTGCGGGCCGCCTCGACGGCCGACCCCGACGGCTGCGTCACCACCCAGGGGCACGTGCTGCGGGTACCGGACTTCCTGGCCACCCTGACCACCGAGGCGGTCGTCCACCACCTCGACCTGGTGTCCGACCTGCCGGACGCGCCGCTGCCCGGCGTGCTCGCCACCCGGGTCGCGGTGGCCACCATGGATGGCCTGCTCAGCGACGACACGGTCCGCCCGGCCGGCTGGGACGACGTCGAATACCTGCTCAAGGCCGCCGGTCGGGAGGCGCTGACCGACGCCGACCGGCGGGAACTGGGCGAGGCCGCCGGCTGGTTCCCGCTGATCGGTTGATCCTGCCGTGGCTGACGTTCGACCCCGCCGTGTCGTGCTCAGGACCTCAAGGACCGGGTTCCGTGAGGATCCGCAGTGCGGCGGTGTGCACGGCCGCGCTACGGGCGAACAGCGCTGGCCCGGGTCGCGGTCGTGACTGCCCGTCGAACCCGCTGAAGCATCCGCCCGCCTCCTCGACGATGATCGACGTCGCCGCGTAGTCCCACACCTGTCCCCTGGCCTGGACGGCGAGGTCCAGCTGCCCGGTTGCCACGAGTAGCGCGGCATGGACACTCCACGGACAACGCAGGGTCTCGGCGCCCAGCGGGGCGATCATGTCGCGTTCGGACGGGGAGAGTTCCTTGTCGGTGGGGATGACGCCGAGCCGACTCCCGGCCACGGTGTCGGGATCGCGGTGGACGACAGTGATCGGCCGCCCGGCGGTCAGGCTCCCACCGGAGATGTCCGCCTCGAAGGCACCACTGCCTCGCTGGGCCCACCAGATCTTTCCCTGAGCGGGAACGACGGCAACACCGACGGTTACCTCATCAGCCTCTTCCAGCGCGACGAGCACCAGCCAACGGTTGTCACCGGCGACGAAGAGCGCGGTGCCGTCGATCGGGTCGACAATCCAGCGACGGCTGCCCCCACCGGTCTCGCCTGCTTCTTCACCGAGGACGGCGTCGCCGGGTCGCGCATCGGTCAGTACGCCTCGGATCGCGGCCTCCACCGCACGGTCGGCTTCGGTCACCACCGTCCCATCGGACTTCAGCTCGGTAGGAAGCTCAGCTAGGGCCGCGAAATACCGAAGGCCGATCATGGCACCGGCAAGAGCCGCCCGTCTGGCCAGGAGAAGATCAGCTTCCATGTGCTCCACCCTCTGGATAGGCACCGAGAACTCATCGCCGCGCCCCGCGACACGGGGTCAGCCGATGGCCATGTCGACGAAGCGGGACAGGTGCAGCTGGGCGGCCACGGTGATGCTGTCGGTCGGGCCGTTCCGATGCTTGGCCACGATAAAATCCGCTTCACCCGCCCGCGGCGACTCCTTGTCGTAGTAGTCGTCGCGGTGCAAAAGGATTACAACGTCAGCATCTTGTTCAATTGAACCAGACTCACGCAAATCGGACAATTGTGGGCGCTTGTCGGTCCGCTGCTCCGGGCCACGGTTCAGCTGGCTGACCGCGATCACCGGGCATTCGACCTCCTTGGCCAGCAGCTTCAGGCCACGGGACAGGTCGGCGACCTCCTGTTGCCGGCTCTCGGTGCGTTTCGGCGAGGTCATCAGCTGGAGGTAGTCGACCACGATCATCTTGAGGTCGTGCTTCTGCTTGAGCCGGCGCGCCTTTGCCCGGATCTCCATCAGGTTCATGCTCGGCGTGTCGTCGACGAAGAGCGGCGCCTCGCTGATCTCACCCATGCACCGGGCCAGCTTGGTCCAGTCGTCATCGGAGAGTTGGCCGCTGCGCAGCACGTGCAGCGGCACCCGGGCCTCGGCTGAGAGCAGTCGCATGACGATCTCGACCTTGCTCATCTCCAGCGAGAAGATCGCCGCCGCCTGGTTGGCGCGGATGGCCGCGTTCCGGGCGAAGTCCATGCTCGCCGTGCTGTTGTGTGTGGGGATCATCGCCCAACCCGCGAGGTAGAGGTGCTCCGGGTTGTCCACCGTCACGCAGCGGACCGGCACGCTGGCGACGGGCCGCACGTCCACGATGAACCGCGCCGCGGTCCGGACGTCCGAGCTGGTGCGCCGCCGCGCCGCGTGCGCCGCCCGCTTCCGTTCCAGCCGAAAGACCACATCGGGCGTGGAGAAGTTCAGCGTGTACGCCGTCGACGTGGCCTCGCTGCGGCCGGCCACCGACTTCCGGTTGACCGTGCACCGGTAACCGAGGCTGACCACGAGCTCGCGGACGTCCTCGGCCAGCCGCCTGGAGGTGGAGGTGTACTGCAGGTTCCCGGTGGGGGCCACGGTGCCGTCGGTGTCCATCAGACCGGCGAGCAGCGCGCGGCGCTGGCGCTCCGAGGCCCGCAGGTACCCACTGGGGATGTGCTTCTCGACGGCGACGCCCAGCCCGCGTAGCAGCCCGAGGAACGAGCCGCGCTGCCGGTGACACTCGGCGCACCGCCGAGTCGCCGGATTTTCCCGCAACGCTCGGCTGCTGCCACCGCAGTCCACGCAACGGCGATCGGCCGGCGCCGGCACCGCGGGAAGCAGGATGCTGTAGACCATCGGCCCGCTCGGCCGGACCAGGAAGCCGTCCTGCTCGACGTACCCGAGCATCTCCTGATCGACGGTGGTGAATCGGCTCGCGCCGGTGTGCCCGTCACCGAGCCAGACCCCCAGGGTGTACGGGCCGACGGGCAGCCTCCGCTCCGGCAGCTGCAGCGGGGCGCAGTTCTCCACCGAGTGGTTGAGCCGACCGTCCGTCCCGGTACGCAGCGTCGCGGCGATCTCGGCGGTGGTGAACACGCCGTCGTGCTGGACCCGGGCACCCGCGTTGACCTGCCGTTCGGCGCGTTCCCGCAGAGCCGCGAGCAGTGGCCCGGCCGGGTAGCCCGGCGCGGTCCAGTTGCGCACCTTCCCCGCCCGGTTCACCGGACGGCCGATTCGCCCGTTGGCGCCGACCTGCCGCGCCACGGTGTGCAGGACGTTTCTGAACTCAGGGCCCACGAGCTCGAGCGTCTGCGCGAGGGTGACCAGTCGGCGGGGATCGGCCTCGACGTTGGCGACCGCCGTCCGGACCTTCGCCAGGGACGATTCGGGCCAGTGGCTGCGGAACCGCTGCTCGGGCTGGCGGCGGCTGGCCCGGGTGGAGGTCTTCCAGAGGTGCTCGGCGTCGGCGACGATCACGCTGCCATCGGAGAACTCGACCTCGTAGCAGGGGCGGTCGTACCGGACGTCGAAGGCCGCGGTGATCGTCGTCGGCGTGCCGTCCGCCGCCAGGAGCTGGTCGCCGACCGTCACCTCGCCCATCGTCGTCCAACCGGTGGGGGTCGGAAGCGGCGTCTCGAGGGCGAGCGCCTTACCGAGACCAGGGCGCCCTGCCACGATGATCAATTGCCCCGGGTGCAGCCCGTTGAGCAGCCGGTCGAGATCCGTGAAACCGGTCGGCACGCCGGTCATCATGCCGCCCGAGGCGCCGACCGCCTCGATCTCGTCCAGCGTCGGCTGGAGCATGTCGGCGAGCACCGCGAAGTCCTCGCTGACCCGGCGCTCGGTGATGTCGTAGACGGCCTGCTGGGCGAGGTCGACGACGTCGTCCACGTCGCGGCTGCCGCCGGCCGCGGTGCCGTAGCCGAGCTGCACGATCCGGGTGCCGGCCTCGACCAACCGGCGCAGCACCGCCCGCTCGCCCACGATCCGGGCGTAGTAGGCGGCGTTCGCCGCCGTGGGAACGGCGGCCATGCAGGTGTGCAGGTAAGGGGCCCCGCCCACCCGGGCCAGGTCGCCGGAGTCGGCCAGGGCGGCCGCGACGGTGATCCCGTCGGCCGGCTCGCCCCGGCCGTAGATGTCCAGGATCTTGTCGAAAATGGTGGCGTGGATCGGCCGGTAGAAGTCGGTGGTCTTGATGATCTCGACTACGTCGGCGATGGCGTCCTTGGAGAGCAGCATGCCGCCGATGACGCACTGTTCCGCCGCGACGTCCTGGGGCGGGGTCTTGTCGAAGTGCCCGTCACGCGGGGCCGGCGCGGGCGACTGCCCGCCAGCTCGAGGCTCCGCCCGCATGTCGTCGGTGACCGACACGGATCCCCCTCCACTGCAACGTCGACTACCAGCTCTACCCGTGGGGTGCGACAACTTCCGATCGGACCGGTCCGGTCGATCGGGGGGCATCGCGCGACCGGTCGGTGCCCCACGATACGGACCCCGAGGTCAGACCCCAACCAGGCCGGTGGACGAGCCTCGGGACAACCTGTGGACACCGGTGGACGAGCATGTGCGCAGCGTGTGCACAGGCTGTGGAAAACTGTTGGGGAATTCCTGGCGGATCGGCTCTGACCTGCGCAGACATGATCCCCACCCTGTGGATGAAAAATTTCCGGTGAGCCTGTCGGGCCGGTTTTCCCGTACTATCTGCTGCGAACGGCTACACCTGGACAGCGGATTGCACTTTCGGTTGAGAAGGGTCACGCTCCGGCCGTGAGTTACCGGGACTGGGAGCGCGGGGACGGCACCCCGCGCGGGCGTCAGCCGATCGCCCCCTGGGAGGACCTCGGCGCCACGGTCCCGGCCGATCCGTACACCTCGGGAGTGGACCGCTACCGGACGCCGAGCCGGCGCCGGGCGATCGAGCGCGGCCAGGACGAGCCGGTCGACCCCTACCTGCCACGCTGGGCGAGGGAGTCGGGGATCGCGCACGCCGACGGCCGGGGCCGACACGCCGCTCCCGACGACGACGACCCTCCGGTCTCCGGGGCGGGCCGCCGGGCGGCCCGCCGCCGGGAGAGCGAGCGCGGCGAGCTGCGGGTGATCGGCGCCGCGCCGGAGTCGGACCACACCCAGGAGTGGACCTTCGACCGCCCCCAGGAGCAGGGGTACGTGGGCAGCCGCCGGGCCGAGACGGCCGAGGAGGACCCGGTTTCCGGGGCGGCGCCGTCCGCCCGCCCCCGCCGGTCGCCGTCCCGCCGTCCGCAGGTGATCTGGTCGGGTGGGGAGGAGTCCGAGGTCGATCCCGGGCTGTCCCCCGACCGGGGCGTCGAACAACCCTTCCGGCGCGGTCGGCGGGCCACCACGGATTCCGCCTGGTCTCGTCCGGCTGACGGGTGGGGTCGCGGCGTACAGCCGGAGCCGGAGTACCGGCCGGCGGTCGATCCGTGGGACGCGTCCGGCGTACACACCTGGCAGCGCGGGGAGTCCGACGACCGGTGGGGCGGGTCGACGGCCGCCGCGCGGTGGAACCAGGGCGACAGCACCGGCCAGTGGGACCGGTTCACGGACACGGGCCAGTGGGACCGGACCGACGCCGGCCGGTGGGGCACCACGGTCGAGACCGGCGGGCGGGGGCGGACCGACTCCGACCGGTGGGACCGGACGGAGCCGCCGCAGTCGGCGCAGCCCGGGGCCGGCGAGGGTTGGCCCTGGTCGGAGCAGCCGGAGGGGTTCTGGTCGGGGACCCGCCTGGCCGGCGACGATCCGAGGTGGATGGATTCGCCGCAGTCCGCTCCGCGTTCACCGGCGGTCGCCTACACGGCCCCGCGTCCACGGACGGCGCCCCGCCGGGTGGCGCCGGTGGATGCGGATCGGGCGGCGGGTCCGGGGTCGCTACGGGACCGGATCGGCGGTGGGGTCTGGCAGCGACGGCTCGAGGACGACCTGCTCGACCCGGATCCGGGGGGCCCGCTCCGCCCGTTGGTCTACACCGCGGCGTGTTACCTGGTGCCGGCGGTGCTGGTCTTCGTGTTCCTGTTGACCCTGGACGGTCAGGCGCCGGCGGGCTGTGTCACGGACATCAGCGGCGGCGGGTGCGACTCGCCACGGGCGCACGCCTTCGGCTCGTTGATCGCGGGGGCGCCGCGGTTCGGGTTGGCGTTGCTGAGCAGCCTGGTCGTCGCGATGCTGCTGCGCCGGGTCGGGACGACCTGGCGGTCGGCGACGGTGGCGTTGGCCGCGGCGGTGGTGGGGGGCGGTCTCTCCACCGTGCTGATCAGCGCGGTGACCGGTCAGCCGATCGGCTGACCGGCCGGACGCGCCGGCCCGCGTCGGGCGGCCCGTGGTTGTCGCCCGGTCCGGACATGGGAAAGGCCCGCACCGGAGTCCGGTGCGGGCCTTTCCGTCGTGCGGTGGGTGTCAGCCCTGAACGACGTTGAGGTCGAACTTGGCGCTCACCTCGGGGTGCAGCTTGATCCGCACCGGGTAGGAGCCGGTCGACTTGATGTGACCGGGCAGCTCCAGCCGACGACGGTCGAGGGTCGGGCCGCCGGCCGCCTTGACGGCGTCGACGATCTCGGCCGGGGTGACCGAGCCGAAGAGCCGACCACCGTCACCGGCGCGGGCCTTCAGGTTGACCTTCAGACCCTCGAGCTGGTCCTTGACCTCGTTGGCGTGGCCAAGGTCGCGGATCTCACGGGCCGAGCGGGCCCGCTTGATGACCGTGACCTGCTTCTCCGCACCCTTGGTCCAGCTGATCGCGAAGCCCTGCGGCAGCAGGTAGTTACGGCCGTAGCCGTTCTTGACCTCGACGATGTCGCCGGGGGCACCGAGACCGGAAACTTCCTGGGTCAGGATGATCTTCATGTCGGTGCCTCCTCTCAGCGGGCCGTGGCGGTGTACGGCAGGAGCGCCATCTCACGGGCGTTCTTGACCGCACGGGCGATCTGCCGCTGCTGCTGCGAGGTAACGCCGGTCACCCGTCGCGCGCGGATCTTGCCGCGGTCGGAGATGAACTTGCGCAGCAGCGCGGTGTCCTTGTAATCGATATAGGTGATCCCGTCCTTGTCGAGCGGGTTCACCTTCTTCTTCGGCTTGCGAAGTGCCGCAGCCTTGGCCATTGACCTTGCTCCTGGTTTGCGATCGCGGGCGCTCGGCGCCATTAGAACGGGGGCTCCTCGTCAAAAGATCCGCCGCCCGAACCGGAGCGCGACGGAGAGGGCGCGGCCGAAGCCCAGGGGTCGTCGAAGTTTCCTCCGCCGCCACCCTGGCCACCACCGCCACCGGAACCGAAGCCACCGCCTCCGCCACCGGAGCGCGCCATCTTCTGCACCTTCGCCGTGGCGTAGCGCAGGGACGGGCCGATCTCGTCGACCTCGAGCTCGATGACGGTGCGCTTCTCACCCTCGCGGGTCTCGTACGACCGCTGACGCAGCCGACCCGAGACGATCACGCGGGCGCCCCGCTGGAGCGACTCGGCGACGTGCTCCGCCGCCTGCCGCCACACGGTGCAGGCCAGGAAGAGCGGCTCGCCGTCCTTCCATTCGTTGGTGGTCTTGTCCATGAACCGGGGCGTCGAAGCGACCCGGAACTTGGCGACCGCCGCACCGGACGGGGTGAACCGCAACTCGGGGTCATCGGTCAGATTGCCGATGACCGTGATGGTGGTGTCTCCTGCCATGACCATCTCCTCGCGCACTCATCAGTTCTGTCGTACAGGCTCTCAGAGCCCTGCGACAGCATCGATGAGGCTGATCCGGGCGAACCGGGGGTTGAATGCTTAGCGCATCTCCGGCCGAATGACCTTGGTGCGCAGCACGGACTCGTTGAGCCGCAGCTGACGGTCCAGCTCAGCCACCGCCTCAGGCGTCGCCTGAAGGTCGATGACGGCGTAGATGCCCTCGGCCTTCTTGTTGATCTCGTACGCGAGGCGCCGGCGGCCCCACACATCGGTCTTCTCGACCGAGCCACCCGCGGTCCGAATCACGTTCAGGTACGTGTCGAGCGACGGGGCGACGGTGCGCTCCTCGAGGCTGGAGTCGAGGATCACCATTACTTCGTAATGACGCAAGACGTGCTCACCTCCTGTGGGCTATGCGGCCACGGTCCCTCCGTGGCAGGAGGTCGTGCGTCGCTGCCCGCTCCGGGGCCCGGGGGAACCCGGCCGGACGCGGACAACCTGACCAGGATACCCGGTCCGGACGATCATGCCCGGGCAGGCCGGGCCGGCCGGTCGGGCGCGGCGACAGGGGCCCGCCCCCGGTGCCCGAAGGCCGATGGCGGACCCCTGTCCACGAGGCCGCGGGGCGTCCCGTCCGCATTCCTTGGGTGGGACCTGGGGAGGAACGACCACACCGATGAGGTTGGATCGAGGACGCCCCGCGGAGCTTTTCCTGTTGTTGTCCGACCGTACAACGACACTCGTCACCTGTTTGCCGAAATGAGATTATTTAGTCTGACATTTCTCGCACTCGCGGTGGTAGCCCGTCGGGTCCGGCGAGAGCCGGAGGTCGATCCCACCCCGGTCAACGACCAGCGACCCGTCCCGGTGACGCCGCAGGCCCGGAACGCCTCGCCGCGACTCCCCGCGTCCGTGGCCCACGCTGTCGGGGACGGGACGTAGGCTCGCCTGCATGCGCATCGGAGCCCACGTCGACCAGACCGACCCGCTGGCGGAGGCGGCCGCCCGTTCCGCCGACGCGGTGCAGTTCTTCCTCTCCGACCCGCAGGGCTGGAAGGCCCCGAAACCCCGGGAGGACGCCGACCGGTTGCGCGCCGCCGAGGTCGACGTCTACGTCCACGCCCCGTACGTCATCAACGTGGCCACGCTGAACAACCGGATCCGGATCCCCAGCCGCAAGCTGCTGCTCGGCCACGCGAGCGCCGCGGCGGCGATCGGCGCGAAGGGCCTGATCGTGCACGGCGGCCACGTCAACGCCGGTGACGATCTGGCCGTCGGCTTCGACAACTGGCGCAAGACCTTCGCGTACGCGGTCGACTCCGGCGGCTTCCCGCTGCCGGTCCTGATCGAGAACACCGCCGGCGGCGACAACGCCTGCGCCCGGCGACTCGACGCGCTGGCCCGACTCTGGGACGCCCTCGGTGACCACGAGGTCGGGTTCTGCCTGGACACCTGCCACGCGTACGCCGGCGGCGAGGAGCTGCTCGACCTGGTCGACCGGGTCAAGGCCATCACCGGCCGGATCGACCTGGTGCACGCCAACAACTCCAAGGGCGGGTTCAACTCCGGGCAGGACCGGCACGACAACCTCGACGGTGGCACGATCGACCCGGAGCTGGTGGTGGCGGTGATCCGCGCCGCCGGCGCGCCGGTGATCGTGGAGACGCCCGGTGGCGCGGCGGGGCAGCGCGACGACATCGCCTTCCTGCGCGAGCAGCTCGGCGTGGAGGCCTGACCCGGATGACGACGAACGCGACCGGCGGCGGCCAGCCGACCGGCCAGCCCGGCGGGGCCGGCGACCGGCCCTCCGCCACCGGGACGGGCACCACCGACGACGCCGATCCCTCCGCCGACGTCGGCCGCGTCGCAGCGGACGGCCCCCGCCCGGGCGGGAAGGGTTCGGCCGAGCCCGCCGGGAAGACCAGAGACGGGGAAGCCGAGGCCGGGGAGAAGAAGGACGGCAGCGCGGAGTCCGACCCGTGGTCGGCGTTCGCCCCCGCCCCCGAAGCGACGCCGGGCCGCGTCGGCCGGGCCGCCGGGGCGGTCGGCCGGCTGCTACGGCACGAGTGGACGCTCGCCCTGCTCGGCTCTCTCGCCGTCGCCGTCGCGATGACCTGGCCGACGCTGCGCTACCCGCTCTACACGTTGCCGCAGGACTACTGGGACCCGAGCCTCCAGTCGTGGCAGATGGCCTGGTCGGGGCACATCCTGCGGACGGACCCGGGCCAGCTGTGGCAGTCGAACACGTTCTTTCCGGAGACGTACAGCTTCGCCTTCTCCGACACCCTTCTCGGGTACGCCCCGGCCGGCATGATCGGCACCGGCCCGGACGCCGCCGTGCTCCGCTACAACATCATGTTCGTGCTGGCCCACGCGGTGGCGACGTTCGGGGCGTACGTGCTGGCCCGGCAGCTGGGCGCCGGCCGGAGCGGGGCCGCGGTGGCCGGGGTTACCTACACGTACGCCCCGTGGCTGCTCGCCCAGGCCGGCCACCTGCACATCGTCTCCAACGGCGGGATCCCGCTGGCGCTGGCGATGCTGGCCCGGGGGCACGGCTGGTCGCTGCGGTACGGCTACCGCCCGGAGCGCCGGCAGGAGGGCTGGACGTACACCGGCTGGCTGGTGGCCGCCTGGCAGCTCAGCCTCGGCTTCGGCATCGGGCTGCCGTTCGCGTACCTCCTCGCCGGCATCGTGCTGGTTGCCACCGTGACCTGGTGCCTGCGGCGCTGGGTGGTCCGCCCGGTGAAGCGTCCCTTCGGCGGCCGGCTGCTCGCCGCGGACCTGGTCGGTGCCGCGGTCTTCGCCGGCGTGGGCGCGCTGCTGGCCATCCCGTACTTCAAGGTCGCGGAGCAGCACCCGAACGCGGAGCGGACGATCGGCGACATCGCCGTCTACTCCCCGCCGGTGAGCGGCTTCTTCACCGCGCCGGCCGAGTCCCGGGTCTGGGGCGCGCTGCACGAGGGGGCGCGGGCCGCGCTGCCCTGGCACCCGGAGATGACGCTGCTGCCGGGCTTCGTGCTCTACGCGCTGGCCGCGGGGGGTCTGTTCTTCTCGGTCTGGCGGCTGCGGCACCGGCTGCTGCTGCTCGCCGGCGTCCTGGGCACCATGGTGCTGGCGATGGGCACCCGGTTCTTCGGCGGCGCCGTCACCTACGTGCCGCTCTTCGACCACCTCCCGGGCTGGAACGGGCTGCGTACCCCGGGCCGGATGATGCTCTGGGCGACGCTGCTGCTCGGCCTGCTCGCGGCCGGGGCGGTGACCGCCTTCGCCGAGCGGGTCCGCGAGATCTCCGCCGAGCGGGCCCCGGCCCGCCCGTCGCCGTGGCTGCGGGCGGTCATCCTGCTGCCGCTGCTGCTGGTGCTGGTGGAGGGGTTGAACAACACGCCACACCCGGTGGTGCCCGAGCAGCCGGCGGCGATGCGCACCGTGGACGGCCCGATGCTGGTGCTGCCGAGCAGCCAGAACCTCGACCAGCCGGTGATGCTCTGGTCGACCAGCCGGTTCCAGGACGTGGTCAACGGCGGCAGCGGCTTCACCCCGACCCTGCAGGACGACGTGCGTCGGGTGACGCTCTCCTTCCCCGACCAGACCAGCGTCGACTACCTGCGCACCCTGGGCGTGCGCACCGTCGTGGTGCTCCGCGACCAGATCGTTGGCACACCGTGGGAGGTGACCGTCGACGCGCCGGTCGACCGGCTCGGCATCACCCGCGAGGAGGTCGGCAACGCGGTGGTCTTCCGTCTCTGAGGCGGCTTCGGTCGGCTCAGGTGGCGGGGGAGAGCGCAGGGCCTTGCCGGCGGCCGGCGAGCCAGGGGGCGTCGGGGGCGCCGTCGAGGACGCCGCCGTCCGGGTCGTCGGCGTAGGTCTGGCGTACCGCGTCGCGCTCCGGGTGCAGGATCTCCTTGACCACCAGCACGCAGAGCAGCACGACGGTGCCCAGCCGCAGCGTCGCGGCCAGCACGAAGACCCCTTCGGGGAAGACCGGCCGGGTGGTCGAGGCGCCGAGCAGCTCGCCGTAGAACGCGACGAAGTAGCAGACCTCGGCGAGCTGCCAGGCCAGGAAGGCTCCCCAGCGGGGGCGGGCCAGCACCGCCAGCGGCAGCAGCCAGAGCACGAACTGCTGTGACCAGACCTTGCTGAAGATCAGGAACGCGGCGACCACGAGGAAGCAGAGTTGGGCCAGCCGCGGCCGGCGCGGCGCCCAGAACGCCAGCGCGGCCACGCCGAGGCAGGCCAGCCCGAAGAGGGCGTACGACAGGTAGTTCAACGTCGGGATGTGGGTGTTCAACCACTGGAACGGCCCCTGATCGCCGGGGCCACCGCTGTTCACCTTGCCGTCCAGGTACCGCCCGACGTACCAGAGCGTGCCCCAGTCGATGGGCCGCGTGGTGTTCAAGTCGAAGAAGCGGCCCCAGTTGTCCGGGTACGCCGTGGCGGGGAGAACGTTGACCGCGACGACCGCCACCACGGCGGTACCGACGGCGGTCAGCGCGGCGCGCAGCCGGTTGGCGCGCAGCGCGAGGACCAGGATCGGCCCGAGCAGGAAGAGCGGCCACATCTTCGCCGCGCCGGCCAGGCCGAGCAGCAGTCCGGCCGTCGCCGGACGCCGTTTCGCCCAGGCGGCCAGCCCGAAGGCGGCCAGCCCGATGGCGAGGAAGTCCCAGTTGACGGTGGCGGTGAGGAAGAGCGCGGGGGCCAGCGCGAAGAGCGCGGCATCCCAGGGTCGTCGGCGGCGCAGGGCGAGGATGACCGCGGCCGTGGCGACGGCCAGCGCGCTGAGCGTGAGCGCGTTGAGGTTGTAGAACCACTGGCCCTGGTTGAGCTGCGGATCGTCGGCGCCCAGGGCGTGCACCGGCAGGCCGATCGCGCCCATCATGTAGCCGGTGAGCACCGGGTACTCCACCGGGTGGTCCCGGTACGGGACCTTGCCCTCGTTGAGACCCTCGGCGTAGTAGAGGGCGAGCACGTCGGTGTAGCAGAGCCGGGTGTACTGCACGTTGTTCTGCCAGGCGCCGTCCTGGCAGGGGGACTTCTGCACCCAGTGCAGGGCCAGGGTCAGGCAGGCCAGCGCCAGCACGATCCGGGTCGCGGTCCAGAACCGCCGTTCCCGGCCGGCGGGCCGGTCGAGCGCGACCGCGTGGTCGCCGAGCGGGCCGCCGATCATCTCGGAGGCGCCGCGCACGAAGCCGTCCGAGCGGGACGGGTGGTCGCTGGTCCCGGCGTCGTCGATGCCGGCCGTCGACTGGGTGCTCATGGAGAGGCATCCTGCCGTACGACGGGGGCTCCCGTCCCACCCCGGAGGCAACGGGTGGAAAAAGCCCGACGGCGACCGGACGGGTGTCCGGCCGCCGTCGGCGGTGTCGTGCGGTGCTACTCCCGGGTGCGGGGCGCCAGGGTCGGCAGGATGCCGCCGCCGTTGCCGCCACCGCCCGGCCGCGGATCGGTCGGGCCCTGGTTGCCGCCGCCGTTGGGCACCTGCGGGCAGAACAGGCCGAGCGGGCCGCAGTCCTGCGGCTGCTGAGGCTGGGTGGGGGGCGGCGGCGCGGCCGGCTCCACGCCGTTACCGGCGTCCTCGTCGCCCATCCCGGTCGGGTCCTCGATCTTGTCGGCGTCGGGGTCCACCCCGGCGATGGAGAGCGCGTCGTCCATGTACCGCTTCCACAGCTTCGCGGGGAACATGCTGCCGCCGACGTCCTTGCCGTTCTCGTCCTGGATGATCGGTTTCCTGGCGTCCCGGCTGCCCACCCAGACCGCGGTGGCGATCTCCGGCGTGTAGCCCACCATCCAGGCGTGCGCATTGTGCTTCGTGCCGTTGTACTCCCAGGTACCGGTCTTGCCGGCGGCGTCCCGGTCGTCGTCCAGCGCGGCCTTGTTCTTGCCGGGGATCGTCTTCAGCACGCCGGTGACCTCGTCGGCGACGTCCTTGCGGATCCGCTGCTGCGGGCTGAGCTTCTCGCCGGTGCCCGGCACCTTCTCCCACTTGCCGGAGTCGGTGTTCTGCTTCTCCACGCTGAGCACGAAGTGCGCCTTGTTGTACTTGCCGCCGTTGGCGAGCGTGGCGAGGCCGTTGGCGTGGTCCAGCACCGTGATGGGGTACTGGCCGTAGCCGACCACCCGGTCGAACTTGCTCGGCGCGAGGTCGGCCGAGTCGTTCTTCATCAGGTCGTACGGCTTCGGCGGGTCGACCGTCCACATCGTGGTGACGCCGGCCTGCTTGGCCATGTCCAGCACGGTCGACGGCTTGATCTTCTCGGTGACGTGGAAGAACGGCACGTTGTACGACTGCTCGGTGGCGTACTGGAGGGTGCACCACTTGCCGCAGGTCTTGGTCACGTCGCGGCCGGCGTTTTGCACCTCGTTGGCGAAGCCCTCCGGCTTGAACGGGGTGGCGTCCCAGTGCGACTTGATCGAGATGCCGGCGTTGATCGCCGCGGCCAGGGTGTAGACCTTGAACGACGAGCCCGGCGGGTGACCACCGGTGAGGTCGCCGTTCTTGTCGGTGTTCTTGCCGGCGTAGTCGTAGCCGGTGCCGTCGTCACCGCCGTAGTAGGCGAGCACCCGGCCGTTGCGCGGGTCGATCGAGACCACCGCCGACATCAGGTTCTTGGGCTGGCCGTCGAAGACTGAGCCCTTGGCGTCCGGCCGGGCCGCCTTCTCCAGCTTGGTCTGCATGGCGTTGTTGATGCTTGTCTTGATCTTGTAGCCGCCGTCGCGCAGTTCCTCGACGCAGCTCGGCTTTCCGGGCGCGTTGGAGTTGGTGCAGATGCCCCACTGCTCCAGTTCCTCGCGCACGTAGTTGACCACGTTGCCCCGGGGGCTCTTCACGCCGAAGCCGGAACCGGGATCGACGGGCTTCTGCAGGGTCTTCGTCGGGTAGACGGTCGGCCGCTTGGCGGCGTCCAACCAGCCCTTGGTGACCATGCCGCCCAGAACGTAGTTCCACCGCTCCTGCGCGGCCTGCGGGTTGATCGCCGGATCGTAGCCCCGGTGGGTGTCGCTCGGCTCCGGCTGCTTGATCAGCGCAGCGAGCACCGCGGCCTGGTCGACGGTGAGTTTGCTGACGTCGGTCTTGAAGTAGGTCTGCGCCGCCGCCTGGATGCCGTACGCGCCCCGCCCGAAGTAGATCACGTTCAGGTAGTGCTGCATGATCTCGTCTTTGCTGTACTCGTCGTTCAGCTTGGAGGCGAGGATCGCCTCCTTCACCTTCCGCGCGTACGTGTCCTGCTTGAGGTTGTCGTAGGCGTTGCGGGCGTACTGCTGGGTGATCGTCGAGGCGCCCTGCTTGTCGCCGCCCGAGACGTTGTTCCAGGCGGCCCGGACGATGCCCTTGTAGTCGACGCCGGAGTGCTCGTAGAAGTTCCGGTCCTCGGCCGCGGCGACCGCGTGCTGCACATGCAGCGGGATCTGCTGGATGGTGACGAAGGTGCGGTTCTCGTTGCCGAGCTTCGCCAGCGACGTCTTCCCGTCGCTGGCGTAGATGGTGGTGGAGAGCGGCAGCGGCACCTCGTTGGGCAGCACCACGGTGGTCGAGTAGTAGGTGAAGCCGACCACGCCGACGCCGGCGAGCATGATGAAGACCGCGAAGCCGGCGATCAACATGTTGATCCGCTTGCGCTTCTTCGCCCGCGCGGCCGCCGCCGGGTCACCCGGCCCGCGACCGCCGCCGGAGCCGCCCCGCCCCGGCCCGTTCGGGCCGCCGGGGCCGCCCGGCCCACCGCCGTACGACGACATCCCGGCCCGGCCCACCGTGGCCCGGCCGGCCGAGCCGACCGCAGCCGCGCCGACGCTCGCCCGCCCGGCGGAACCCACTCCCACCGACGCCCGGCCGGAGAGGCCCGGGGCCGGGGAGACCGGCACCGAGGCCCGACCCGCGCCGGCCCGACCGGCCGCCGCGCCCGGTCCCGCCGGAGAGACCGGCACCGAGGCCCGACCCCCGCCAGCCCGGCCGACCGAGGCCGACCCGGCCGCGCCCAAGTCGGAG